>NZ_QOZX01000002.1:0-425549 GCF_008368895.1 Bacillus sp. BB081 | reverse complement strand
CATAAAATAACATAACTATGCATTGTGGATGTACATCCTTTAATACTAAATTAATAAATCCTACATCGCTATTTGTGGGCAGTAAACCCCCCACCTCAAAATTCAGCGAAAACAAAGACGTTGGATGGGGAATCAACTGCCCGTAGAAGCCCGATTGGTGAGGGCTGATAATCAGTGGGGGGATGCCCCCCACTGATTAAAGTTTCACTTTATAGTTCTTCACAATTCTCTTCGAAATAAGATTGTAGTTTTGCAATAACTTGCATTGGTTCATGACCTTCAATTTCATGACGTTCTACCATCGTTACAATTTTTCCATCTTTTAATAAAGCGAATGATGGAGAAGAAGGTGGATATCCTTCGAAATATTCACGAGCTTTTGCAGTTGCTTCTTTATCTTGACCTGCAAACACCGTTACAAGATGGTTAGGACGTTTATCATAATGTACGGAATGCGCAGCAGCAGGACGAGCAATACCACCTGCACAACCACATACAGAGTTTACCATTACAAGTGTTGTTCCATTTCTTTTAAACGCTTCTTCTACTGCTTCCGGCGTCGTCAATTCTGTATATCCAGCAGAGACAATCTCTTCACGTGCTTGGCGGACAACATCATTCATAAAAAAGTTAAAATTAATCAATCTTTTCCCTCCTCTAAAACTATCTATTTGTATCTTACCAGTTAATGTTTATGAAATACAAGTAAGTTTACTTGTATTTGGGTATAGAAAAGGTGTTAGAGCCCTTGCTCTAACACCTTTTCTTAATGGCCACGATGCTTTTGCTTTGCTTTTTGTACTTTAATTAAACGTCTTCTTTGTTTTTCAGCTTCTCGCTTCTCTTTAGACTGCACTTTCTTTTCTTGTTTATGCAGTTCATAAGATAAGCTAATTGCCTCTTGTGCCTTAGTAAAACGTTTTACATTTACTTCTTTTGCCGCTTGTCGTATGATACGTTTTATATTTTTTGGACGCTGTTTTTCTTTCACTTCCACACCGCATTTTGCAACGTGCTGGAAATATGCTAACATTGGACCATTCACAAATATAAGTACTTCTTCGTCTGACGGCTCCGTTCCAAAAATATACCTTGCTCCATACAATTTCCCTGTTTCTTTACATGTAATGATTCCAACAAAAAATTGGCCATCGTAATATACTGTCAAATCCATTGACAGCCCCTCCTTTAAAAAAATTAGAAATACGGGACATCCCGGAGGGGAAGGTTACTGACATGAAATCATGCGTCTGGACTACCGACCAGAACTGTGTTTTTGTATTTCTTTCACTATTATTATATATTTTTTCCCATAATTTTCATATATTCAGCAATCATTTTTTTATGCGATCCTACAATATAATCAGGTAGTTCTGTTAGTGGGAAGAATGTAAGCTGAACCGCTTCTTCTTTATTCATAACAAACTCCCCTTCATATTCCTCGGTATAATAGGCTGTCGTTACGGATTGAAATTCATCACCATTTGCTAGTTTTGTAAAATAATTCGCTCCAGAAAATACATTAATTAATCGCAAGTTCTTCACTTCTATTCCTGTCTCTTCATATACTTCACGGCAAGCTGTTTCTTCTGGTGATTCGCCAAGCTCCATTAATCCGCCAGGTAGCCCCCATTTTCCGTAAGGCTCTGTTCTTTGCTGTAATAATACATATCCATTTTCATTTATAACGAGTACAACAGCACCAACTAAAATTAAAGGGCGATGACCAACTACTTTTCGTAACTCCTCTACATATCCCATCGTATCCCTCCTTTTTCGTTGTCCACACTATTGTATCATATGTATGAAACGACAAAATGCGTATATTTTTCATTTTTTTAACAAAATATTTATTTTATGAGCTTCATCTACTGTAGCTAACATAATGGATTCGACTTCTGCACTCTTCTCTAGAAATTCTCTCGCCCACTCTTCTGTTTTTCCTACTAAAGCTAGAACATCTTGCTGAATCCTCCCATCCTTTACTAATACAAAAGAAACTGGAGATCTTCTTCCCGCCACTTTCAGATCAAGCCGCGAAACTGCTTCATATTCTGGATACTGAAATATAGAAACAACACCATTCGCTTCCCACAATGCTAATTTAATCGTTTGAATATCGCTCACATTTCGCATGCGAAGTTCCGAAAATAAATATTCCACCGTAATTCTCGCTTTTTTCAAATTGCTAAAATCAATGGAACCATTGTGTATAAGAATAATAGGTGCTGGCTCTAAAAAGCGTCTCCATCTATCCCATTTCAACATTAAGACTGAGCTTATAATGTGAAGTACAACGAGTATGAACGTTGTAATCATCGAGCCGAGTAATCCCACTTTTTCATCAGATAATGCGTTAGAAATATTCCCACCAAGCAATAACACTAATACAACATCTAAAAAACGAAGCTGCGCGATGGACCTTTGCCCCATCGCTTTCGCAACTAATATTAAAAATATGTATGCTATAATAGCCCGAATAACCCATTCACTATTAGAAAGATGCCGTGCCCCTTCAAAAATATGCATATGCATCACTTTGCACTCCTTACCCATCTCAAACTGCTACTTTTCTTTAGTTTGCAACGTTTAAGAGCATATATGTAAAAAAGCTGATTCGTTTTTAAACGAATCAGCTTTTCTTACTTGACGGAAAACATATACTTTTTATACGTTTTTCGTACGGATAATATGAGACCCATCATAATCATATTCGAGAACAAGGAACTCCCCCCATATGATAAGAACGGTAATGCAATCCCTTTTACAGGCATTAATCCAACGATCATACCGATGTTTTGGAATATTTGAACCGTTAATATTCCGATTGATCCAGCACATAATAATGTACCGAATAAATTATCAGCAGAATAACCGATAATAATTGTTCGATATAGTAGTAATAGGAACAAGAATACAACTAACGCTGCTACGATAAATCCACCTTCTTCGGCAATTGTAGCAAAAATAAAGTCAGTATGCTTCTCAGGGATATAGACGTTCCCTTCGCCAAATCCTTTCCCTTCCATACCGCCACTACCTACAGCTAAGATCGATTGCTGTGTTTGATAACCTTGATCTGTATGTTCAAATGGATCTAACCAACCTAAAATACGTGATTGTTGGTGAGGTTTTAGTAACGTAACTAACTTATTAAAGAAGAAATCCTCATACCTTACGTAAATAAATATTAACGCCGATAGTATGGTGACTGGAATAACTGTACATAACGCTATCAATTTCTTCTGAATACCTGACATAAATAAAATACATGCAATTGCAGCAGCATATAAGAACACCATCCCTGTATCCGGTTGGCTATATACAACAGCCATAGGCGGAAGGGATACAAGCACAATTTTACCTACTAATTGTAAATCCGTTTGGAATGTCCTTGCCATATACTGTGCATTATGTTTCACTGCTATACTTGCTACTACGAGAAGCAATGAAATTTTGAAAAACTCAGATGGTTGAATTTGTCCAACTAACGGAAATACAAACCATCTTTTTGCACCTAATTTTTCAGGTGTGAAAGTGGAAACCGGTAGTATTTTCAAAAGAATAAGTGAACCAAATCCGACGATATAAAGTGGCCAAGACAATTTTTGTAATTGATCTAAGTCGATGCTTGCAACAAGCAATAACAATACAACTCCAATTATGTAGTTCAAACCCTGTTTCATCGCAAAGTTTGCCTCTCCATATTGGCCAGTTTGCTGACTACTATATATAGCAGCTATACTCGTAACACATAATGCTAACAAAATTAATATTAATTTTACATCTAAACTTTTTAGAAACTCGGTACTTCTTTTCATGACATCCTCCTGAAACATTGTTACAGCAAAATAAAAAACCAGGAGTCAACATTCTTCATGTTTTGACGACTGATTACACATTATCTATAAAACACTTATATAGAATAACTCTCTTTTTCATACAATACAATATATTATACTACAGTTTCGTCAGTAAGATTTGCCAAAAAAATTATTCTTTTCTTATTTTATATCCATATACCATATATCAGCAATGTATTTTCATAAATTCCTAATACATAATCGTTCATTGTAAGATTACTGGGGAAGATATTATACATATAGTAGGATGTAGATGAAGAAATAAGATGATAAAAAGCTCGCATAAGCGAGCTTTTTATTAATATACAGATGTATTATTTTCTGACGTATTTTCTAAAATTTCTTTTACACGTCCTAAGAACTTACCACAAATTAAGCCATCTAGTACACGGTGATCAAGTGATAAACATAAGTTAACCATGTCGCGAGCACCGAACATACCATTTTCCATAATTACTGGGCGTTTTACAATTGATTCAACTTGTAAAATAGCCGCTTGTGGATAATTAATAATACCCATAGATTGAACAGAACCGAATGATCCTGTGTTATTAATTGTAAATGTTCCACCTTGCATTTCGTCCGCTTTTAACGATTTCGTACGTACTTTTCCTGCAAGCTCTGTAATTTCACGAGCGATACCTTTAATCGTCTTCTCATCCGCGTGTTTAATTACTGGTACAAATAGTTCGTCCTCTGTTGCAACAGCGATAGAAAGGTTAATATCTTTCTTCTGAACGATCTTATCGCCAGCCCACATTGAATTGATTTGAGGATACTCTTTTAACGCTTGTGCTACTGCTTTTACGAAGAAAGCAAAGAACGTTAAATTAAAGCCTTCGCGCTTTTTGAAATCACCTTTAATTGAATTACGGTATGACACAAGGTTTGTCACATCTACTTCAATCATCATCCAAGCATGTGGCGCTTCATGTTTACTGCGTAACATGTTCGCTGCAATTGCTTTACGCACACCTGTTACTGGAATTTCGATATCGCCAGGCATTGTTGGTACAGAAACTGGTTTTGCAGTTTCTACTTTCTGTGCTACTGGCGCTGCTTTTGGTGCTTCTGGACGCGCTTCTACTACTGCTGCTACCGCTTCCTCTTTCTTCGCACCTGCTTGCGGAATATTTCCAGATTCCACTAGCTTTAAAATATCTTTACGAGTGATACGGCCATTTGCTCCCGTACCTTCTACTAAATCTAAATCAACATTATGCTCACCTGCAAGTTTTAAAACAGCTGGTGAAAAACGTGGTTTTCCATCAGTTGGTTGTTTTGCTTTCGGTGCTTTTTCAGGCGCAGCTACTTCTGCCTTTGGTTCTTCTTTTGTTTTTTCCTCAACAGCTGTCGCTGCTACTTCATCTGCGCCTTCTACTTGAATAACACAAACTACTTCACCTACAGCTAACGTCTCACCTTCACCAGCGATTAATTCTTTCACAATACCAGTGAAAGAAGATGGTACTTCAGCATTTACTTTATCAGTCATTACTTCTGCAAGCGGATCATATTTATTTACGTGATCGCCAACATTAACGAGCCATTTACTAATTGTACCCTCTGTAACGCTCTCCCCGAGCTGAGGCATTGTGATATTTTCTACAGCCATGTATAGTCCCCCCGATTAAAATTCCGCAAGTTCACGCATTGCTTTTTCAACTTTATCTGGATTTACCATAAAGAATTTTTCCATTGTTGGTGCATATGGCATTGCTGGAACGTCTGGACCGGCAAGACGTGCGATTGGCGCATCTAAATCAAACAGACAGTTTTCAGCAATAATTGCTGCCACTTCACTTATAATACTTCCTTCTTTATTGTCTTCTGTTACAAGAAGAACTTTACCTGTTTTAGAAGCTGCTTCAATGATTGCTTCTTTATCTAATGGATATACAGTACGTAAATCAAGAACATGTGCAGAGATGCCATCTTGCGCTAACTTTTCAGCTGCTTGAAGAGCAAAGTGAACACATAATCCGTACGTGATAACAGTAATATCATCACCTTCGCGTTTTACATCTGCTTTTCCGATTGGTAGTACGTAATCATCCTCTGGCACTTCACCTTTAATTAAGCGATATGCACGCTTATGCTCAAAGAATAATACTGGATCTTCATCACGAATTGCTGCTTTTAATAAACCTTTTGCATCATATGGTGTAGAAGGAATAACAATTTTTAAACCTGGTTGGTTCGCAAACATCGCTTCCACAGATTGTGAATGATACAATGCACCGTGAACACCGCCGCCAAATGGCGCACGAATTGTAACTGGACAAGTCCAATCGTTATTAGAACGATAACGAATTTTTGCTGCCTCAGAAACAATTTGGTTTACTGCTGGCATGATGAAATCAGCAAACTGCATTTCAGCGATTGGACGCATACCATACATTGCCGCACCAATTGCTACCCCAGCAATTGCAGATTCTGCAAGCGGTGCATCAAGCGCACGATCTTCACCAAATTGATCATATAATCCGTGTGTCGCTTTAAATACGCCACCTTTTTTACCAACATCTTCACCTAAAACAAATACTTTCTCATCGCGTTCCATTTCTTCGCGCATTGCTAATGTAATAGCATCAATATAAGACATTACAGCCATGAAACGTTCCCCCCTATTCTGCGTATACGTGCTTCAATGCATCTTCAGGTGCTGCATACGGAGCATTTTCTGCATATTCTGTTGCTTCATTTACGATATGCATAATTTCGTCTAACATTTGTTTTTCAAATTCCTCAGTTAACACGCCAGCTTCTTTTAAATAAGCTGCAAATGTTATAATTGAATCTTTTTTCTTTGCTTCTTCAACTTCTTCTTTATCACGATAAACACGATCATCGTCGTCACTAGAATGTGCTGTTAAACGATATGATACTGTTTCAATTAAAGTTGGGCCTTCACCACGACGTCCGCGGTCTGCTGCCTCTTTTACAGCTTTATATACTGCAAGCGGATCGTTCCCGTCTATTGTATATCCAGGCATACCGTAACCAATTGCACGGTCTGATACGTTTTTACATGCTAATTGTTTTTCAACTGGAATAGAGATTGCGTATTTATTATTTTCACACATGAAAATAACAGGTAGTTTGTGTACACCAGCAAAATTTGCCCCTTCATGGAAGTCACCTTGGTTTGAAGAACCTTCTCCAAATGTAACGAACGTTACTAAATCTTTCTTTTCCATTTTTCCAGCTAATGCAATACCAACTGCATGTGGTACTTGCGTTGTTACTGGAGATGATCCTGTCACAATACGATTTTTCTTTTGACCGAAGTGACCAGGCATTTGACGACCACCAGAGTTTGGATCTCCAGCTTTCGCGAAAGCAGACAACATAAGCTCTTTAGCTGTCATACCGAACGCTAGTACAACACCCATATCACGGTAGTATGGTAATGCATAATCTTTCTCTCTATCAAGAGCGAATGCTGCTCCAACTTGTGCCGCCTCTTGTCCTTGACAAGAAATTACGAATGGAATTTTACCAGCACGGTTTAATAACCACATACGTTCGTCGATTTTACGTGCAAGTAACATCGTACGGAACATTTCTAATACTTGCTCATCACTTAAGCCAAGCTCTTCATGGCGCTTTTCTTTTACTTCTGCCATTTTTCATAACCTCCTAAATCCACATTTTTATGCGTGTAACGCTTTTCCATCTACAGCTAATGCCGCTTCACCAATCGCCTCAGATAATGATGGATGCGGATGAATTGTATGTGCTACTTCCCACGGTGTTGCATCAAGTACTCTTGCAAGACCAGCTTCAGAAATCATATCTGTTACATGTGGTCCAATCATATGAACACCAAGAATGTCATTTGTTTCTTCATCAACTACAAGTTTTACGAAACCATCTGATTCGCCGTATACAAGTGCTTTTCCGATTGCACGGAATGAGAACTTACCTACTTTTAACTTATAACCTTTTTCTTTCGCTTCTTGTTCTGTTAAACCGACAGAAGCAACTTCCGGACTGCTATATACGCATTTTGATACCATAGAGTAATCAATTGGTGTAACTTCTTTACCAGCAATATGTTCTACTGCAACAATTCCTTCATGAGAAGCAACGTGAGCAAGTTGTAAGCCACCGATTACATCTCCGATTGCGTAAATATGAGATTCTTTCGTTTGATAAAACTCATTTGTTTGAATGTATCCTTTTTCCACAACGATATCCGTATTCTCTAAACCAATATTTTGCGTATTGGCTTGTCTTCCTACAGATACAAGCATTTTTTCTGCTTTAAATTCTTTATTCTCACCGTTATGTTCAGCTTGAATTGTTACTCCATTATCTTTTACCAATGTTTCTGGTAATACTTTTGCACCAGTTACCACTTTAATACCTTTTTTCTTGAATAGACGTTGCATTTCTTTTGAAACGTCCTGATCTTCTAGTGGTAATATCGTTTTCGCATACTCTAATACTGTAACTTCTACACCGAAGTCAGCAAGCATAGATGCCCACTCAATACCGATTACACCGCCACCAACGATAATAATTGAGCTAGGAAGCGTTTCCATTTTTAGGGCATGATCGGAAGACATTACATACTCTCCGTCTAATTCTAAACCTGGTAATGAATTCGGACGAGAACCTGTTGCAACAAGTACATTTTTTGGAATTAACATTTCATTTTCTTCTCCACTTGCAAGTTCAACCGAAATTGTCCCTGGCATTGGAGAAAAAATAGATGGGCCAAGAATACGGCCAATACCTTCAAACACATCAATTTTACCTTGTTTCATTAAGTGTTGAACGCCTTTATGAAGTTGCGTTACAATCTTCTCTTTACGCTCTTGCACTTTCGCAAAGTTTAGTTCTACATTACTTGCAATAACTCCGAACTCTTCGCTTTTTTTAGCAGTTGCGTAAACTTCCGCACTACGTAAAAGAGCTTTACTAGGAATACATCCTTTGTGCAAACAAGTACCACCAAGATTTTCTTTTTCAACAAGTGCAGTTTTTAAACCTAGTTGTGACGCTCGAATAGCAGCAACATATCCACCAGTACCGCCGCCAACGATGACTAAATCATATTCTCTTGCCATTATCTCAACCCCTAGCTACTGTTTGTTTTTCTCGTACAACATACTCTTTCGGCGCTTCTTCTTCACGTAATACACGAAGTGCTCCTTCTGCTAATGCTTGTAATTCATCTTCCCCTGGATGTACGATAACATCTGCAATCCAGTCAACACGTTCTTTTATTTCATCAACAAGAATTTTACTGTACGCAAGTCCACCAGTTAAAACGATTGCATCGATTTTCCCGTGAAGTACAGCGCTAGCTCCGCCAATCTCTTTTGCAACTTGATATGCCATTGCTTTATAAATAAGAGTTGCTTCCGGATCACCTTTTTCAACCATTTGTTCTACTTTGATCGCATCATTTGTACCGATTAGGCTTACAAGTCCACCTTGTCCAACAAGTTTTTTAACCATTTCGTCACGGTAATACTCACCAGAGAAACACATCTCAACTAATTGCCCTACCGGTACTGTACCCGCACGCTCTGGACTAAATGGTCCTTCTCCGTTTAAGCCGTTATTCACATCAATAACTTTTCCTTTTTTATGAGCACCAACTGTAATACCGCCACCCATATGTGTAACTAATAAATTTAAATCCTCGTATTTGTGATTTAATTCTTCAGCTACTTTACGGGCAACCGCTTTTTGGTTTAATGCATGGAAAATACTTTTACGTTCCATACCAGCAATACCGCTTATACGAGCAATCGGCTCCATTTCATCTACAACGACAGGATCTACTATGAATGCCGGAATATTTAATCCAGAAGCGATTTCATATGCTAAAATGCCTCCAAGGTTTGAAGCATGATGACCGCTAAACCCATTTTTTAAATCTTCTAACATCGAATCGTTTACTGTGTATGTTCCGCCTTCAATTGGACGAAGTAATCCCCCACGCCCACAAACTGCGTTTAACTTTGAAATGTTAATACCGTGAGAATGTAGAACTTCTAAAATCGTTTCTTTGCGAAACTCATATTGATCGATAATTCTCTTATATTTTCCAATTTGTTCTTCGTCATGACGAATAGTTTCTTCTAAAACGGGCCTTTCATTATCAAAAACACCAATTTTCGTGGATGTACTACCCGGATTAATAACAAGAATTCGATTTAAAGACACTGTTGCTACCTCCACTAATAAATTCAAAAGGAAGTGGAAACCTCATAAGAGGTAACCACACCTTTTGTAAAAGTAATATATGAATGATTAGCGACGGCTAATAATGTCGTGACCGTTGCGTAAGTATGTGCTACGAGAGTTTTTCAAGCTTGCAATGCGCTCTTCAGCTAGACGATCTGCTGCTACATAAGTTGCAATGCCATCGCGTTTTGAAATTTCGATTACTTTTGCAATTGTGTCATAAATAGACTCAACACGCTTTAATGCACGCTCTCTATTGTATCCATATAATTCGTCTGCTACGTTAATTACACCACCAGCATTAATAACATAGTCTGGTGCGTATACAACACCCATTTCATGAATCATGTCGCCGTGACGATTTTCTTTTAATTGGTTATTTGCAGAACCTGCGATTACTTTTGCTTTAAGTTGTGGGATAGTTTCGTCATTAACTGTTGCGCCTAATGCACATGGTGCGTAAATATCACATTCAACACCGTAAATTTCATTTGGCTCAACTGCTGATGCACCGAATTCTTCTACCGCGCGTTGTACAGCTTCTTTATTAATATCTGTAACGATTAATTTTGCTCCTTCAGCATGTAAATGTTTGCATAGGTGATATGCTACATTACCAACGCCTTGAACCGCAATTACTTTTCCTTCTAAATTATCAGTACCGAAAGCCTCTTTCGCAGCTGCTTTCATACCACGGTAAACACCGTATGCAGTTACTGGAGATGGGTTACCAGAAGAACCGAATGATGGTGAAATACCTGTTACAAAATCAGTTTCTTCGTGAATAATATCCATATCATCTACTGTTGTACCAACATCTTCAGCTGTAATGTAACGTCCGTTTAGTCCTTGAATATAACGTCCTAATGCACGGAACATCGCTTCGCTCTTATCTTTACGTGGATCACCGATAATTACTGTTTTCGCACCACCTAAGTTTAAGCCAGCTGCTGCGTTTTTGTATGTCATCCCTTTTGCAAGACGCAATGCATCTTCAATCGCCGCTTCTTCAGAATCATATGTCCACATTCTTGTTCCACCAAGAGCTGGTCCAAGTGTTGTATCATGAATTGCGATGATTGCTTTTAAACCAGATTCTTTATCTTGACAAAATACTACTTGCTCATAATCATATTTTTCTAAGTATTCGAAGATTTCTAATGTCATTGTCGTTTCCCCCTAGTGTTTTACCCTTTTTGGTTTATTTTGAAGCAGTCGCAACTGCCAATGCTAATGAATATACTTTTGTTTCTGCTGAATCAGCACGAGATGTTAAAACAATCGGTGCTTTTGCGCCAGCAATCATAGCTCCTACTTTTGCATCCGCAAAGTATACGAGTGATTTGTATAGCACATTTCCAGCTTCAATCGTTGGGACGAGTAAAATGTCTGCCTTACCTGCTACATCACTTACTATGCCTTTATGTTCTGCTGCAATTTGTGATACTGCATTATCTAAAGCAAGTGGTCCATCAACGACACAATTTTTAATTTGTCCGCGGCGATTCATTTGAGTTAACATCGCTGCATCAATTGTCGCTTGCATCGCAGGATTAACAACCTCTACCGCTGCAATTGGTGCTACCTTTGGCAAATCCATTCCTATTGCCTGGGCAACTTCTACAGTATTCTGTATAATAGCAGCTTTTTGTGTTACATCAGGTGCAATGTTCATCGCTGCATCTGTAACAAAGATAAGACGATCGTAATTTGGAACTTCAAATGCTGCAACGTGTGAAAGTGTGCTACCTTTACGAAGTCCCCACTCTTTATTTAATACAGCTTTCAAAATATTTGCTGTTGGGATGTTTCCCTTCATAAGCACATCTGCTTCGCCATTTCTTACAGCTTTAACAGAAAGTTCTGCAGCTTCAGCATTTGACTGTGCTGCAATCACTTCAATGTGTTCTGAAGTTTGTAAATCATGTTCTTGTAGCATCCCCATTATTTTTTCTTGATTTCCATATAGACGAAATTGAGCTAGCTGTAATTTAATTGCTTTCGCTACAGCTTCAATTACTTCATGATCTTCAGCTACTGCTACAGCCACAGTTTTTTTAGGCTGTCCTGCTGCTTGATCAATTAAGTGTTCTAACTTCATATTTTGTAATCAACCCTTTCCGTCGTCCCTCGTCTATTTATAAAGCAAATACCGTGCCAACTTTTAAAAGTGGTCTTACCAATAATGAAAACGCATTCAAAATGCAGTAAAATCAATACTTTGGAAAATAACAAAACATTCTGTCTTGTTTTGTCGCATTTTGTATACCATGCAATAAATTGCACGGTACGCAATTTATTGCATGCTATTTTTTGCACACTCATACTTTTCTAGCTTGTAATATAAATTTCGAACCGAAATTCCTAATGCTCTTGCAGTTTTTGTTTTATTTCCATCAAACCTCTCTAAACATTCATGAATGATGCGCCCTTCAAACTCTGTCACTAATTGTTCAAGTGGCTTTTCTTCTAATTCAGGTAATAAGTTATTTTGTTTTACCTCAGTCTGCTCTTCTGTATGTAAAGGTGGTAAATGATGGACATCAATATATATTTCGTTATAATTCATAAAGATAATAGCTCGTCCTAAAATGTTTTCAAGCTCCCTCACATTTCCTGGCCATTCATATGATTGTAAATATGAAATAGCCGAATCAGTGAGCCCCTCTACATTCCGACCATAATCTTGGTTAATTTTTTGAATCAATCTGTCTGCAATTGCCGGTATATCTCCTTTTCGCTGACGAAGAGACGGAATGTGAATTGGAATTTTATTTAATCGATAATATAAATCCTCTCTAAACTCTCCTTCTAGAATGCCCTTTTCTAAATTCACATGTGTCGCTGCAATTACCCGGACATTTATAGGTATCGCTTTCGTTCCACCAACTTTTACAATTTCTTTTTCTTGCAACACGCGAAGGAGTTTCGCTTGCGTATTTGCAGACAATTCTCCTATTTCATCTAAAAAGATACTACCGTTATTCGCTTCCTCAAAAAAACCTCGTTTTCCGCCTCTTTTTGCTCCTGAGAATGCACCTTCCTCATAACCGAATAATTCACTTTCTAATAAAGTCTCGGAAATAGCAGCACAGTTTACCCGGACGAATTTATTATATTTTCGATTACTTCCATTATGAATTGCATGTGCAAACAATTCTTTACCCGTTCCAGATTCTCCGCGTAGTAATACTGTTGCTGGTGTATTCGCTCCAAGTTTCGCCTGTTCAATAGCGGCCGTTGTTTCATCTGAATTTCCGACAATGTCATCAAATGAATATTTCGCTTCTAACGTTCGAATAATTTGCCTTGCTCTATTCAATTCATTTGTTAACTTTTGAATTTCTGATACGTCACGAATTACACCAACGCTTCCTTTCAATATCCCATCCACTATAACTGGCGCTACGTTTACAATTACATCACGCTTCTTTTGTCCAATCTTCATATGTATTCCGCGTACCGCCCTACGCGTTCGAAGTACTTTCATATGCATACTTTCACCTTCTACAATATCAGTTGTAGCCGGTTTCCCAATAATGTCCTCTTCTGTTAAACCTGTTAATTTCGTATAGGCAGGGTTAATTACTAATCCTCTTCCCTTTTCATCCACGACCGAAATTGCTTCCTCAGACGAGTTGATAATCGCCTCAAGTAACGTTTGAATCTCCTTTAAATCTGTAACTTCTTCCGCAAGATCTACAACCTCTGTTATATCTTTAAAAATCGCAAATGCTCCTTGTACCTCTCCTCCCTCTTTTAATATTGGAATACGGGTTGTAATAATTTTCTTTTCATTTTCTAATGTCAGTTCATAATTTACTTCTATTTGTTTCGTACGTATAATACGAAGCAACTTACTAGTCGGAATAACTTCTAAAATATATTTCCCTACCGCATCTTCTTTTTTATATCCGGTAATACGCTCTGCACTTTTATTAAATAGGCGTACTTGTCCCTCTCGATCAATCACAATCATACCGTCATGCGTAGAATTTAAAATTAAATCCCCTTGCTGCGTCTGTTCTTCTAACTTTCCAATTAAACCTTCCTTCTCATGTGCTAATCTCGTAACAATTTTCGCAATATCACCTGGTATAAGAAGAGTATCTTTATGCTTTTTCTTTATTAAATCTTTATGTAAATCATCGTCACCCGTCATATCAAACATTACATCAATATGCATAGAAAGAAACGGCGTTACACTCTCTCCAATTGTAACCCCATATTCCTTAGCCATTTGTAATCCCTTTGCTATCGGATTTATATCAATAATTCCTATAATTTGAAATATATTTGAACTTTGTAACAGATTCAGCAGTGTACTACCACCTTCACCTGCACCAACAATTAAAACTTTTTGTTTCATATATTACACTTCCTCTCGAAGTACCTCTGCAAAATTTTTCACACCCTTATCTTACTCGTTCAGCCCCCTCTTGACAAACCCCCTTTTCATATAACATCATTGAAATAAACAAAACAATCTGAAAAGGAGCGTTTATATGCAGCGTTACCTTGCTCTATCATTAGCACTCATCCCTATTTCATTAGCTGTGTTTGGCATTAAGTTAATGAGAGATACTGTATTCGGGATTCTATTTCCTCCACTCTCTATACTGTGGTTACAATTTTTAATTGGCGCTCTTTGCTTCGCGCTCGGGTTTTATATTTTTGGCGGCTTCGTCTTACACCGAGACCGTAAACGAAATAAAGTACAAGCTCGCTTTAAAAGATAGGAAAGCTCCACTATTTATAAATAAAAAATGAGACCGTTACACGCGGTCTCATTTTTTTATTGGCAATAACATTCTTGCCGTTTCAGGATAATCAGTAATAATCGCCGAAATATTCATAGCAAAATATTTACGCATAAGCGTTTCTTCATTAATTGTATAAGGGCGAACCTCTACACCACTCTCCATCGTTAATTCAGCAACAGCATCTTGAAGATAACGATAATTAGGGTGCACTGCTGTAGCGCCCATTTTTTTCGCATACGCCCACGGACTATGCAAACCTTCGCGATATAAAATCGCTGTTTGAATATCAGGAGCCATCATATGACACCTTTTCATACTGTAGTGATTAAATGAAGAAAATATAACACGATCTTCTAGATTACATTTCCGTACAAGCGTTATAACTTCTTCCTCTAAACCTCTGTATGGAACTTTATTATTTTTCAGTTCAATATTAAGTAGCAACTCTGTTTTATCAATCCATTCTAACACCTCTTCTAAAAGAGGTATTTTACAAAAGCCTACTTTATCACCGAATTTATAGCTCGCATCTAATTTACATAAATCCTCATATAAATAATTACGAACCGCACCTTTTCCATTTGTTGTCCGGTCCACTGTTTCATCATGAATGACGACAACTTTTCCATCTTTCGTTAATTGAACATCAAGTTCAATTCCATCTGCTCTAAAAGATTCAGCTGCTTCAAATGAAATCATTGTATTTTCTGGGTACGTTCCCGCTGCACCACGATGTGCAAATATAAGAGTCATCCTCACTCCCCCAATCTTATGCTATACTATACGAAAAAGGAGGTACTTCTATGAGACCATTACAAATTTCTCCAGACACTGCAGTCCGCCTATCAAAAGCATTAGGTGTTCCACTTGAACAACTTATGCATATGCCGCAGCACATTCTAATTCAAAAGTTAGTTGAATTAGAAAAACAAAATAAAGACGAAGAATAATACAGTCCTGTTTTGCAGGGCTTTTTATTATTTTCTATTATATCACGGATGACTTCCCTACTAAAATCCTTTAACAGATATACTATGATGCGATTTAGCATTCACTTCATCATTTAATAATGAATGATATATCTTCTTTTTTGTTACAATTCATAAAGAAAGAAAAATATTTATTCACAAGTACCCATTGCGCCCTTAAAGCAAGGTAATAATAAAACTAGAAGCCCTTATATTATTTTTTATTGAACGTGCGGAGCATCTCCTGAATCGTATAGTTCTTTCGCTTTTTCCTCCCCGAATGTAGTTAAAATATAATGTTGCTCTTCTACCGCATCCATCGCTCTAGTGGCTTTACAAGTGCTACCTTCTTGGGCATCCGAGAAATAATTGTGATCTTCTACAATTTGACTAAAATCTTTTTTCGCCCATCTATCAGCAATCTCTAAAAGCTCATTTTTTTTCGCAAAGCCACTCTTATTTATGATTTTTTTAAATTTTTCAGCATTATTTTGAATCATTGGAATGGACCCTGATTTTCGTTCTGCCACTACTTTTTGATGAGTCATGTGATGCATCACTGTAATGACTTCGCTTTCAGTAGAATTTTCAGTAACATACACATCAACAAAGACTCCATCTACCTCTCTACCTACTATCGTTGGATTTTCTTTTTTATCTATTTGAGCATTCACTTCTTTATCTACTGGATTATCGGCAAGTTCTAACATTCCAAATGTAACTGCAACAGCAAGAACTCCCATAGCTGCTACTATTCCTAGCCAAGTTAATATTTTATTTTTCATTCCCCTTCTCCCTATCTATACCTATTTAATTGTCTTATAAAAAAACTCACTTATATGTAATATTACTAAAAATAGGATTTATTTTCCATAATATCAAACGAGCCATTTTCATCTATCCAAATAATTTCGATAAAATCGATATTACTTCCCCCTCTTTTTCTCAACAAAATAAAAAGACCAACGAATTCTAAAATTCATTGGTCATTAAATAAAAAGTTCATTAATTTTACATTTAATATCGAGTATAAATTTAAAGAATAATTAAGCTTTACTAAAACTTAAATCCCTTACTATCTTTACTCTCAGCTAGCCTTATGTTCAAGTCTCAGCTTATCCGCAACCATTGCGATGAACTCAGAGTTCGTAGGTTTTGCTTTTGACATGGATACTGTATAACCGAATAAGGACGAAATAGAATCAATATTCCCACGACTCCATGCTACTTCAATTGCGTGACGGATTGCACGCTCGACGCGGCTTGCTGTTGTATTATATTTCTTCGCGATATCTGGATACAATACTTTCGTAATAGATCCAAGTAATTCGATATCATTGTACACCATAGAGATTGCTTCCCTTAAGTACATATACCCTTTAATATGAGCAGGCACACCGATTTCATGAATGATACTCGTAATGCTCGCGTCTAAGTTTTTCGGTTTTCCATCTATTGTAGTTGCTGAACGGAAAGATGGAAGTGGACGTTTAATAGTAGCGTTCGCCTTACCGCTCACTTGACGAATATGGCTCGTTAAATTCTCCATATCAAATGGTTTTAATATGAAATATGAAGCACCTAAGTCAACTGCTTTTGTCGTCACATCTTCTTGTCCAAATGCTGTCAACATAATTACGCTAGGCTGTCTTAGCCTTTCAATATTTCGCATTTTCTCTAGTACAGCTAAACCATCTAAATGTGGCATAATAATGTCTAAAACAAGTACATCCGGCTGCTTATCATTTAATAAATTTAAACACTCTTGACCATTATAAGCAGTACCGATTACTTCCATATCATCTTGAGCAGCTACGTAACTCTCTAGCATTGATACTAATTCTTTATTATCATCCACAAGACAGACTTTAATTTTCTCCACAGCTTTTCCTCCCTTACCGAATCGATTCTCCGACATGTGTATCCTTCTAGGCTACATGAATTGTTCGACAATTGTGTGAAAATTCCCTTTTAAAGTTTGTTACTTTCCGATAAAATCACAAAAAAATATGTTTATCGTTCATTTATTCCCTTTCGCAACACATTCCATCATAGAAATACAACGAAACGTTCAACCCTTTTCTTTTATTTTACAACAAAAAACACCTCTTGCGGAGCTTTTACAAAATTTCAACGAATTTTTCAAAAGAAAAGCGAGCTAATTAATAATTAGCTCGCTTTTCTTTCTTGTTCATAAATGTTAATTCCAGCCTCATGTAACATCCATTCAATATGAACACCATATCCTGATGTTGGATCATTTACAAATACATGTGTAACAGCACCAATTACTTTCTCGTTTTGTACAATTGGACTTCCGCTCATGCCTTGTACGATACCACCCGTTTTCGCTAATAAACGTTTGTCTGTTACTTTTATTACCATGCCTTTTGTAGCCGGAAACTTTTGCGGTACTGTACTAACAACTTCAATATCAAACGCTTCCACTTTATCTTTATCAATAACTGTTAATATTTTTGCCGGTCCCTCTTTGACTTGATGAGATAGTGCAATAGGCATTGCTTTATCCATTACGCCATTTGGTATATTTGTATTTAATTTCCCGAATATACCAAATGGACTATTTATTGTAATATTACCAATCACTTCACGATCTGGTGAGAACCTCGCTAATTTCTCTCCTGGATTCCCATGACTACCTCTTTCAATTGATGTAACTGTCGAACGCATAATTTGTCCATCTTCGACTTGAATCGGCTTTTTCGTATCGTTATCAGAAATGACATGACCAAGTGCCCCATATTTCATAGAATCAGGATGAACAAATGTCATTGTTCCGATTCCAGCTGCCGAATCACGAATATATAAACCAATACGATAAGACGATTCTCCACTGTCTTTTTGTGGTGTTAACTTAGTGCGGATATGTTTTCCATCTCTTAACAAAACAAGATTAAGCGGTTCACCTGTTTCACCACTATTATGAATAAATGGTGCTACATCACTCATTCTTTCAATTGTTTTACCATTAATTTCAGTAATCATATCTCCAATTTGCACACCAGCTGTTTCACCAGGAGATACTTTCCCTTTTTCAGTTTGAATTAAATGATGGCCTACAACAAGTACCCCTTTTGTATTTAACTTCACACCAATTGATTGTCCACCTGGAATAACTTTAAAATCTTTCAATACTTTCACATTTACTTTTTTCACTGGAAAACCAGCAAGCTGAAACACCATATCTGCTTCACCATTTTGATGAGGATTTACCATAAGTCCTTGTTTTTGTTCATTGGAACTTACTGTAAACACATGACGATCTGTAGATGAAGCTTGAAAAACTGGTAATGAAGCTATTTCTGATTGTTGCCCTTCAAAAACAACAAGTTGCTTCGGGGATGAAATAAACGTCCGAAGCGGTTTAAAACACCCAATAAAAACTAAAGAAACAAGGAGACAAAGACCTATTATTTTGCGAAATCTTTCTAATCCCAATTTGTTCACTCTCCTCGCTCCTACCCCACATTCAGCCTCTTGGCTTCACTTTTTAATCTCTCCTTGCAGTGCTTTATTTATAACCGGAAGAATTAAGAAATCATTATTTGAGAAAAAAAGCTATCCATTACTGGATAGCCTCTGCTGTCTGTTTAAAATGATGCGCTTGCGTAAGTAATTCTTTCGCATGTTCTGTCGTTAAATCTGTAATTTCCACACCAGAAATCATTCGAGCTATTTCTGTTACTTTATCCTCCATAGTTAAAACGGTAACTGATGTAATTGTCCGATCATTCGCTACTTGTTTTCGAATAAATAAATGTGAATCCGCCATTGAAGCTACTTGAGGTAAGTGCGTAATACAAAGTACTTGCGAGTTTACTGATACTCGATAAATTTTTTCCGCAATAGCCTGTGCAACTCGACCACTTACACCAGTATCCACTTCATCAAAAATAACAGATGCAACACCTTGATGCTTAGAAAAAATGCTTTTTAAAGCTAAAATAATACGAGATAACTCTCCGCCAGAAGCGACCTTTGAAAGTGGTTTTAGCGGCTCACCTGGATTTGTTGAAATATAAAATTCCACATGATCGTAGCCATCCGCCGTAAGTCTTACCGGGGCACCCTCAACAAGAGGCTCTTCAGCATTTCCTTCTCTCTTCATGATTCTCACTTCAAATTTTGTTTTCTCCATATATAATTCTTTTAATTCCTGATGAATGGCATTTGTAAGATGCTCTGCAAGCTCATGACGCATATTACTTAACGACGTTGCTTCTTGCAGAATAACACTTTCTAATTCCTTTAATTGCTTCTTCGTCGTTTCAATATGAACGTCTTTATTTTCAATCGTAAAAATTTCTTGTTCAATTTTATCAGCATACGCTAAAATCTCTTCTACAGTATTTCCATATTTTCTCTTTAGCATACGAATTTCATTTAAACGCGTTTCAATTTCGTCTAAACGCTTCGGATCATATTCCATCATATCGAGCTTTTCTCTAAGTTGATATGCAACTTCTTCTAATAAGTAGTAGCTATTTGCAATTGAATCATGATTTTCTTGATAAACTTCATCTAAATGTGTAATACTCTCCATTTGTCCCATTGCGCTTCGTACATTATCTAACCCTTGTCCGTCAGCGCTTAATGAGCGATATGCATCGCCTAATGCTTTATAAATTTTTTCAAAATTAGAAATTCGCAATCGTTCTTCAGTTAATTCAATTTCTTCATCCATCTTTAAATCCGCCTTACTGATTTCTTCATGCTGGAATTGAATTAAATCTAAGCGATGCGCCATTTGTTGTTCATTTTCACTTAACGATTTTAACTGTTTTTTTAATTTCTCATAGTCAGCGTATACATTTTGATATATACCCAATTGTTTAACAATGCGATCTCCATCAAAATGATCAAGCATAAATAGATGACGCTCTTCATTCATTAAATCTTGTGTTTCGTGCTGCCCATGAATATCAACAAGTGTTTTTCCAATTTCCTTTAATATACTAAGGGTGACCAGTTTCCCATTTACACGACATACACTTTTTCCGTTTGCAGCGATATCACGCTTCAAAATAATCATGCCGTCTTCTATTTCTATATCCAACTCTTCTGCCTTTTCAATACACGGATGCTTATCATCTTCTACATAAAATAGCCCTTCTATCTCAGCTTTTTCTGTTCCGTATCGAACAAATTCCGCTGAACCACGGCCACCTACAAGTAAACTAATCGCATCAATAATAATCGATTTTCCGGCCCCTGTTTCACCACTTAAAACCGTTAACCCTTTTTGAAAAGAAATATTTAATGCCTCAATAATAGCAAAGTTTCTAATCGATAATTCCGATAACAATGCCCCATTCACCTCGTTATAAACTAATCCCCTATTAAGGGCTTTTCTCAGTTCTTCATTCAAATAGTCAAACTATATGTTTGTATGTATAAATTACTTTTCTAACCGCTCCATTGTACCAAACATTCGTTTTACGGGTCAATCCACCTATTTTCTAATTTTATTCAAAGAAAATATTATATTACAATTAAGAATTCACATTTTTAACCAATAAAAAAATCCTGTTCACTTTCCACTTTACAGAGGAAAGCAAACAAGATTTTTTTTTACAACATATTTAAGAAACGATCAGAGACAACACCTGTATCTTCAGGTGTACGGCAAATAATTAAGCAAGTATCATCACCACAGATGGTTCCGATGATCTCATCCCACTCTAAATGATCAATAAGTGCTCCAAGTGAATGAGCGTTACCAGGCAGTGTTTTTAGCACAAGCATATGTCCTGCCGTGTCTAATTTTACAAATGAATCCACTAGATTGCGTTTTAATTTTTGTAACGGGTTAAATCGTTGATCTGCTGGCAAGCTATATTTATAGCGCCCATCATGTAATGGCACTTTCACTAAGTGCAGTTCTTTAATATCGCGCGATACTGTTGCTTGCGTTACATTAAATCCCTCATTACGTAAAATATCAACTAATTCATCTTGTGTTTCAATTTCTTTGTTCGCAATAATTTCCCTGATTTTAATATGGCGCTGACCTTTATTCATACATTTGCACCTCACACTATCTCTTACCATAGTTTAAACATTGGTATACTTCACTTATTTATGTTAACTTATAATTCGTTGCTTGTACACAATTGTTTTTACAATCATTATACAATTACAACAAAAAGAGGAACAACATATGTTATTCCCCTTTTCCTTTTTGTTTTAGGACATCATGCGCCTCTGTAACTACTTGCTCAACAGAAACTGGAGAATGATTTTCGCCATTCTCACGTTCACCATGCCATTTCAGATGAATTAAAAATTCAATATTACCATCCCCGCCCGTAATTGGTGAGAATGTTAAACCTTCTACGTCGTATCCTTCTTTTATAGCAAAGTCGACAATCATTTCTACGACAGCCTCATGTACTTTTCGATCACGAACGATACCTTTTTTCCCAACTTGCTCTCTTCCAGCTTCAAACTGTGGTTTAATTAACGCTGCTACATCCCCATTAGGCATAAGCATTGTTTTTAAAACCGGCAGTATAAGCTTTAATGATATAAATGAAACATCGATACTAGCAAATTGCGGTAAACCACGTTCTAAGTCTGCTGGTGTCACGTAACGGAAGTTTGTCCGTTCCATTACGACAACACGCTCATCTTGACGCAATTTCCACGCAAGTTGGTTGTACCCTACATCTAATGCATAAGATAATTTCGCTCCGTTTTGAAGCGCACAATCTGTAAAGCCACCAGTTGATGAACCAATATCTATCATAACTTTATCTTGTAAATCCAGGTGAAATGTCTCCAATGCCTTTTCAAGTTTATAACCACCACGGCTTACATACGGCATAACTTGTCCCTTCACCGTAATCTCTGTATCTTGTGGGATCTTCTCTCCTGGCTTATCAAGTCTCATCTCATTCGCATATACAAGTCCGGCCATAACGGCGCGTTTTGCTTTCTCACGTGTTTCTATAAGTCCTCGCTCTACTAATAGTACATCTACTCTTTCTTTTTTTGCACTCATTTGTTACGCCCTTTTTTGTTTTGATGGAATCATTGTATGAATACGGTCTACAACAGCATCTGTCGTTAAACCAATTTCTTCTAATAATTTTGTTACACTACCGTGCTCTATGAAACGGTCTGGAATACCCATTCGTTCAATTAACGCACTATGGTACCCGTTCTCAGATGCAAATTCAACTACTCCCGTTCCAAAACCACCAATTAAGCAAGCTTCTTCAATCGTTAAAATCGGTATATTTTTCCCTAAGAGATCATGTAAATATGCTTCATCCATCGGTTTAATAAAGCGAGCGTTCACTACTTTCACTGAAACTCCAGCCTTTTCAAGACGCTCAGCTGCTTCCATTGCCATTGGTATTGTCGTACCAAATGTTAAAATAGCCGCTTGTGTACCTTCTTTTAACGTTTCCCAAGTACCGATTGGAATCGCCTTTAATTCTTCATCCATATGAACACCAAGCCCATTACCGCGCGCATAACGTAATGCGATTGGTCCATCTTCATATTGCATCGCCGTATATACTAAATGTTGCCCTTCATTTTCATCTTTCGGCATCATAAGTACCATATTCGGCAAATGACGTAAGAATGAGATGTCAAATACACCTTGATGCGTTTCACCATCTGCTCCTACTAAACCAGAGCGATCGATTCCGATGAAGACATTTAAATTTTGGCGACATATATCATGAACAACTTGATCATATGCTCTTTGTAAAAATGTTGAATAAATCGCTAAGAATGGCTTCATTCCTTGCGTTGCCATACCCGCCGCCATTGTTGTAGCATGCTGTTCTGCAATACCTACATCAATCATACGATCCGGGAATTCTTTTTGGAATTTCTCAAGTTTCGATCCAACAGGCATTGCAGGTGTAATTGCAACGATACGCTCATCCGTTCTCGCTAGCTTAAGTACTGTATCACTAACAACAGCACTCCATGCTGGTGCAACTTCTTTCGGTTTAACGAAGTCACCCGATTCAATTTTATAAGGTCCTGTTCCATGCCAAGTTCCAATAACATCACTCTCAGCTGGTTTATAACCTTTTCCTTTTTTCGTAATAACATGAACAAGCACTGGGCCTTTTGTTTTCTTTGCATATTGCAACGTTTCGAATAACTTTTCATAATCGTGCCCATCAACTGGACCTAAATATGTAAAGCCTAATTCTTCGAAAAAGACACCGGATACTAGTAAATATTTAAGACTATCTTTTATTTTCTCTGCTGTCGCAGCAACTTTCCCACCGACTGCTGGGATTTTCTTTAATATATACTCTAGTTCATCTTTTACCCAATGGTATTTCCCTGCGGTACGTAGACGTCCAAGTACATTATGAAGCGCACCAACGTTTGGTGCAATTGACATTTCATTATCATTCAAAATAACAATCATGTCTGTTTTTTCATGTCCAATATGGTTCAATGCCTCTAAAGCCATTCCGCCGGTTAGAGCACCATCTCCAATGATTGGTATAACATATTCTTTCGTTTTCTTTAAATCACGTGCTAGAGCCATTCCCATTGCAGCAGATAATGATGTCGAGCTATGGCCAGTTTCCCATACATCATGCTCACTCTCGCAACGTTTTGGGAAACCACATAGACCTTGATATTGCCTTAATGTACCGAATTCCTTTGCACGTCCTGTTAAAATTTTATGTACATAGGATTGATGTCCTACGTCCCATAAAAATTTATCTTTCGGACTATCAAATAATTTATGCAGAGCAATTGTGAGTTCTACTACACCTAAATTAGGTGCAATATGTCCACCTGTTTGAGAGAGCTCTTCAATTAAAAACTTACGAATATCCTCACTCAATCCCTCTAGTTCACCGATAGACATATCTTTCAAAAAACTAGGGTTTTGAATTTGCGTTAGATCCACATGGATCACTCACTTTCATTTCATAATCTGTCAACATGTCAAATATTATAAAAAACATTTACACAAAACAAGAAATTATCTTTTTTTATTTTTCACCTTGTCCTGCAATTAACCAGTCTATTGCGCCCTAATCCTATTATAAACCATATTTCTTTAGGCGATGAAAAAAATAGCCGCTAACACGAAGTGATAACGGCAATGTAATCTACATATATTTTTGCCAATAACAAGAAAAGAAAAACCTTTTCCTACATTTATATCATAAAATGATGAATGACTCAACAAATGGAAACGCTGTTATATTAGTTATTACGTTTTGCAATCAAATCGCAAATAGATAGTAAATATTCATCTTGTAATTGCAAGGAACCAATAGCACCTTTTGCTTTTGCAATTGTTTCTTCTAAAATATCCTTTGCTCTATCTACAGTAAATAACGTCGTATATGTGCTCTTTTCGTTGGAAACATCACTACCAATCGGTTTTCCAATCTCTTCTTCGGTTCCTTCCACATCTAAAATATCATCTCGAATTTGGAAAGCTAGGCCGATATATTTTGCAAACGCAAGTAACTTTTCTTCTTGTTCTTCTGTGGCATCAGAAAGTATCGATCCTGCAAGTACAGCGAATTCAAGTAGTTTCCCAGTCTTATGCTTATGAATATACTCCAACTCATCAATCGTAAGCTGTTTCCCTTCAGCTTCCATATCTGCCACTTGTCCGCCAACCATTCCTTCTGGTCCTGCCGCTTTTGCAAGCTCAAGTACAAGTCTTACTTTTTTTTCAGCAGAGATTTCCTTTTGTTCATATGCCATAATAACTTGAAAAGCATACGTCAACAAACCATCGCCTGCTAAAACTGCCATCGCTTCACCAAATACTTTATGATTTGTGGGCTTACCTCTTCTTAAATCATCATCATCCATACAAGGTAAATCATCATGAACTAACGAGTATGTATGTATCATTTCAAGAGCACAAGCTGCACCTATTCCAAGATTTCTTTCTTTACCAAACGCTTGTAATGTCGCAAATAAAAGTAACGGGCGGAGACGCTTTCCACCCGCTTCCAAAGAATATGCCATCGCTTCACGAAGTACATTTGGACACTGTAATTCATTTGCATAGCTTACAAGCTTCTCTTCTACGAAAGTTTTACTTTCTTTCAAAAAAGTATCAAAAGCAATAGTCACTATGCTTCATCTCCTAAAGCAGTAAACGGTTCAAGCTCTCCATCTTCCCCAAGAATAACTGCCATTTGTTCTTGTACGTTCTTCAACTTCTCATCACAAAGCTTAGATAATTCCATACCCTCTTTAAAATAAGAAATTGCTTCTTCTAAAGGTACGTCACCTTGCTCTAGCTTAGAAACGAGGTGCTCAAGTTGCGAAATTGCCTCTTCAAAGCTTAATTTATTTTCCATTATTCAATTCACGCTCCTCTATGCCTGATACGCTACAATCTAGTATTCCATCTTGTAATTGAACTGAAACAGCATCTCCAAGGCTGACATCTTTCACACTTTTTAACACTTGCTTCTCTTCATCATATACAAGCCCGTACCCTCTCATCATTACTTTAAGCGGACTTAACGCTTCAAGTTTTTGAGCAGCTCTTACAAAGGCAAATTCTTTCGTTTGAAGTAATGTTTGCATTTCACGTTGCAATTGCTTTTGCAATGTTTCAACCGCTACCTTCGTTTGCATAATTTTTTGAGCTGGGTGGTGCTTCTCTAAATAAAATGAAAGCTGTTTTAACTGATTTACCTTTTTATCAATATAGCGCTCTTTCGCTAAAACAAGCTGTTCTAACGCCCTATCTAATTGCTCTTCTTTTTGCTCATATACTTGTCTTGGATAACGGAACGCATAAGATTTTTGCAATACTTGTAGTTTTTCTTCTTTTTTATGTACTAACTCTCTCATTGCTCTTTGCAATCTTAGAGTTCTTTGTAATACCTTTTCTTGTAACTCTATAATGTTAGGCGCTGCCAGCTCAGCTGCTGCAGTCGGTGTTGGCGCACGTAAATCGGCAACAAAATCCGCAATTGTAAAGTCCGTTTCATGGCCTACTGCCGAAATAATAGGGATCTCACTCTTAAAGATTGCCCTTGCTACCATTTCTTCATTGAAAGCCCATAACTCTTCAATAGAGCCTCCCCCTCGCCCAACGATTAGGACATCTATCTCTCCCATTTCATTCGCTGTACGAATCGCTTGTACAATTGAGGGAGCTGCTGACTCCCCCTGTACAAGTACCGGAAACACAATAACATTTCCAATTGGATAACGACGTTTAATCGTTGTTATAACATCACGAATCGCTGCCCCTGTTGGCGACGTAATCACACCTATTGTTTTAGCATAAGGAGGAATTGTTTTTTTATAAACTTGAGAAAACAAACCTTCTTCCTCTAAACGAACCTTTAATTGTTCGTAAGCTAAATGCAGGTTTCCGACTCCGTCAGGCTGCATGTCTTGAATATAAATTTGATAAGAACCACTCGCCTCGTAAACGGAAATTTTCCCTTTCACAAGTACCTTCATCCCATTTTCAGGTCTGAATTTAATATTACGATTATGACCCGCAAACATAACCGCTGCGATTCTTGCATTTTCATCTTTCAATGTAAAGTACATGTGGCCACGACTATGATTTTTAAAGTTGGAAATTTCACCTTTTAACCAAACAGACTGCAAATGCGGATCATATTCTATTTTTGTTTTTATATAGCGTGTTAACGCTGTAACGGTTAAATATTGTTTTTCCATTTCTCTCTCCTCATAGCCGACTCAAATTATTTACAAACGACACCTGCACGCTTAGCAGATTCAACAGTATTATGAAGAAGCATTGTAATCGTCATTGGACCAACACCCTTTGGCACAGGTGTAATGTAACCTGCAACATCTAACACGTTGTCAAAGTCAACATCACCACAAAGTTTACCTGTTTCTAAACGGTTCACACCAACGTCGATTACAACCGCTCCTTCTTTAATATAATCAGCTGTTACCATTTTAGGTCGTCCAACAGCTACGATTAAAATATCAGCTAACTTCGTTAACTCTTTCATATTTTGCGTTTTAGAATGACAATATGTTACAGTTGCATTTTCATTTAAGAACAATTGCCCCACTGGCTTGCCGACAATATTACTTCTTCCAATTACTACAACATGTTTTCCTGAGATATCAAGATTTGTTTCTTTTACTAATTCTACGATACCGTGCGGTGTACATGGAAGGAATGTATCTTGTCCCGTCATCATACGTCCCACGCTGATTGGGTGAAATCCATCTACATCTTTTTCTGGTGAAATTCTTTCAATGATAGCTTTTTCTTCAATATGTTTTGGTAAAGGTAATTGCACTAAAATGCCATTAATACGGTCATCGCCATTTAAGCGATCGATTTCAGCAAGCAAACGCTCCTCAGTAATTGTTTCAGGAAGTTCAATTAGCTCTGAATAGATTCCTACTTGTTCACAGCCCTTTTCTTTTCCTTTTACATAAGAACGAGATGCTGGATCTTCTCCAACTAGAATAACTGCTAATCCTGGTACAATCCCTTGCTCTTTCAACTTCACAACTTCTTCTGTTAATTGTGCTCGTTTTTTCTCCGCAACTTCATTTCCTTTGATGATTACTGCTACCATTTTAAGATTCCCCCTTAAAGAAATTACAGTGTATCTTTTATATTAGATAAAACGCCGTTAATAAAACGACGAGATTCCTCATCCCCAAATGTTTTAGCAATTTCAATCGCTTCGTTAATTGTTACGTTGTGTGGAATTTCTTCCATGTATTTCATTTCATACACAGCTACACGTAAAATACTGCGATCAACAATACTAATACGCTCCAGCTTCCATTTTTTTAAGTTTTGACGAATCGCTTCATCAATTACTTCTTTATTTTCTACAAAACCTACTACAAGTGATTCTAGAAAATCATTTGTTTCTTCACCTTCATCTAGCGTGTTTTCCACCGCTACTTTCGGTTCTAATTCACCTGTAATATCCATTTGGTATAATGCTTGCATAGCTCTTTCTCTAGCCGTCCTACGTTTCATTGTAACTCTCCTTTATGCTTCAAGTCTTTCCTTATGCTTTGTTATATTATTATAATTTATAAGCCGTCAATTCACTTACTCTTACAGTTTTCATTGATTTTCCAACCTTATAATACAATGATAATAACACAATTTATCGTTTCACACACGGGTTACAAGGCTGAAAAATAATAAAAAGATTAACTTCAAGTTCCATATCTTATCACAATGTACGTTTTTTGGAAAAACGAAACATCTTCTTTTTGATTTCTTATTTTTTGAAATAGTATAATAATTAGAGGGTTTTAATTTGTGAAGAAATGAAACGATAAAAAAGATGCCTATGTTACTAGGCACCTTTTTCATTCTTACACTGGTTCAATTTCTGTTTTTTGTGTTTCGAATGTTACGCCAACGATGTGAACATTCACTTCTTTTGGCTCAAGCCCTGTCATTGTAAAGAGTGCCTGGCGAATGTTGTCTTGAATCTTTTGTGCAACAACTGGAATTGCTACGCCAAAATACATTACAACATAAAGGTCAACGATAATATCTTCGTTTGCTAATTCAACCTTTACACCTTTACCATGATTTTTCTTACCTAACTTCTCAACAACATCTGTAGCAAAATTACCACGCATTGCCGCTACACCTTCTACTTCAGCAGCTGCAATACCTGCGATTACTTCAATTACTTCTGGTGCAATTTCTACTTTACCAAGAGTTGTATCTTGACCCATATCTAACATATGTTCAGCCATGAAAAAAAACCTCCTTTAATGTATCACTGCGTCACAAGTTCATGCTCTTCCAAAAACTTCGTATTAAACTCACCTTTTACAAAATCAGGATGATCTAGCAATTGCAAATGGAACGGGATTGTTGTATGTACGCCTTCAATGACAAACTCACTGAGTGCACGCTTCATTTTTGCAATTGCCTCTTCACGTGTTTTTCCGTGAACAATTAATTTAGCAACCATCGAATCATAGAAAGGTGGGATTGAATATCCCGGATATACAGCTGAATCGACGCGAATACCAAATCCGCCTGGTGGCAAGTACATTTCTACTTTACCTGGGGATGGCATAAATTTTTTGGCAGGGTTTTCCGCATTAATTCGGCATTCAATTGCCCAACCATTAAATTGTACTTCTTCTTGCTGTAACGATAACTTTTCTCCAGAAGCAACACGAATTTGTTCTTTAATTAAATCCATCCCTGTTACCATTTCAGTAACTGGATGCTCAACTTGAATTCTCGTATTCATCTCCATGAAATAAAAGCTTTTCGTTCTATATTCATAAATAAACTCAACCGTACCAGCACCTGTATAATCAACCGCTACCGCCGCTTTAACTGCCGCATCACCCATCTGCTTGCGAACATTTTCATCAAGTGCAGGTGATGGACTTTCTTCTAGTAGTTTTTGCAAGCGGCGCTGAATTGTACAATCACGCTCTCCTAAATGAATGGCATTTCCATGTGTATCTGCCATTATTTGAATCTCAACATGGCGGAAATCTTCAACGTACTTTTCTAAGTATACACCAGGGTTCCCAAAAGCGGTACTAGCTTCTTGCTGTGTAATTTGAATTCCTTTTACAAGCTCTTCTTCATGGCGTGCAACACGAATACCTTTTCCGCCGCCACCTGCAGTCGCTTTAATAATAACTGGATATCCAATTTGATTAGCAAGCTCGATCGCTTCTTCGGTATTTTTAATAATCCCTTGTGAACCTGGTACAATCGGAACCCCTGCTTCTTTCATTGTATCACGAGCAACGTCTTTTGTGCCCATCTTTGAAATAGCTTCTGGACTTGGACCGATAAAAATCAAGTTACATTCACGGCATAGCTCTGCAAAATCTGCATTCTCTGCTAAAAATCCGTATCCTGGATGAATAGCATCGCAGCCTGTTAACTTCGCAACACTAATAATGTTCGTCAAATTTAAATAGCTTTCTTTCGAAATCGTTGGTCCTACACAATACGCCTCATCAGCAATTTGTACGTGAAGTGACTCTTTATCTGCTTCTGAATAAATTGCGACTGTTTCAATATCCATTTCTTTACAAGCACGAATAATTCGTACAGCAATTTCCCCACGATTGGCTATTAATACTTTTTTTATCATCACAAAGACTCCCTTATTACGCTTTTACAAGAAATAGCGGTTGTCCATACTCAACAAGCTGCCCATTATTAACAAGAATCTCAACAATTTCACCATCTACATCTGCATCGATTTCGTTAAATAACTTCATAGCCTCGACAATGCATACGATAGAATCTTTTGATACTCTGTCTCCTACACTTACATATGCAGGTGTATCAGGCGAAGATGAAGAATAGAATGTACCTACCATCGGTGATGTAATTTTATGTAGGTTTTCATTTTGAACCACTTTTTGCTCTTCTTGTTTTGGTACTTCCACTTGTGCTGCCGCTACTGTTGTTTCAACTTCAACAGGTGCTACTGGTTGCACGACTTGCTTTGCTACAGGCGCTTGCACCGCAACAACTTCATTACCATGCTTTTTCATTTTGATTGTCGTACCATCTTTTTTGTATTCAAATTCATCAATATTAGAGCTATCAATTAATTTAATTAATTCACGAACTTCTTGAATTTTAAACATGTAAAATCCACTCCCATACTCTTGTTTGTCCCGTTTTTACAGATTATCGTCACTAAAACTAAATTGACTGTAAAAATACGATGTGCTCTATTAGAAAATGCATTTCATTTACTAATAGAAATAGTTACTATTTCCATCTTACGATAAATTTTTTAAACATTCCAATTTATATTTCTTTATAATAAATCGAAACTCCTGTGAAAATATTATTTCAATAAAAATTTATTACCTAGTAATAATACCAAGTTTCACACAAAATTGGCAAGACCACTTCTAAAAAAACATTCCTTACTTTTTTCACAATGCTACACAATAAACAGATCATTACCGCTCCACTCTTCACCTCATCTATAGTCAACAACATATTTTTACCAAATATTATTTTTTTGTTTACACACCGTTCATCATTCCTTCATATAAGAATAGTATGTTCAAAGTGTAGAAAATATATCGTATCGAGGTGTGGACATATGATATGGCTCATTCTCTTCTTACCTGCCGTAATGGTCTGGGCATTCGTTCTCTTCATCCACGTCAAATCCGGAAAAAGTAATCATCGTTACCATGAACCGCTAATCTTTTACTCACAACGTATTTCTCCATTCCGAGTTGAACATAATAAAAACAACTACAAAGACGAAACAGAAAAAAGCTATCGAAAATGATAGCTTTTTTTCTATAATTATTTTCAAACAATCCGATTCGTAAAAGCTAATAATCCGCGGAGGATTTCCCCGCGGATTATTAGCTTTTATTTTGTCGGTGGATCAAATTTCACACCTACATCTTTTGATCCGCCTTCACTTCTTACAAGCTGTATAATTTTATTCGCTTCTTTTTGTGAATGCTTTGCTGCTTTCACAGTTACTTTAATGTCAGTTCCATCAGCTCTTACAAGGGCATCTTTATATCCTCCTTGAGACTTAATCACTGTCTCAAGTAATTCTTGCTTCGTTTCCATTGTAGTAATTGCATCAAAATTATCTTTCGCTTTACTCTTTTCTGTTGCTGAAGATTTTGCTGAATTCATCACTTCTTGTAATCTTGATTTTTGTTCACTTAGTTGATCTTCCATTTGCATACGTAACGCTGTGAAATTTTCATCACTGGATTGAACTGTTACGTTAGCATCTTTTTTACTTGTTTCTTTTTGAGCACTCTCTTTTTTGTTTGTTTCTTTGTTTGTTTCTTTATTTGATGTTTCCTTGCTTGTATTTTCTTTTTTTGGCGTTTCTTTAGGTGCTTCATTTGTTACTGCTTTATCAGTACCTTGTTTTTCTTGTCCAATCTTTTCACCTGTTGCCGGCGATGCTGTATTCATTTTGTCAGGAGTTGTTACGTAATAAACAGATAGTACAACAACTAAACTTAACATCGTTAATAGCCAAACCGTTTGTTTTTTTAACACTTTATTTCCTCCCTATCAATTTTTCGGTGATACTGAAACACGATGAGCTGGTACATCTAGCAGCCGTATTACAGCTTCTTTTACCATCGCTTTAACTTGTATATTATCCACTCCTTTTGCTACGACAAGAACACCTCGTACTTTCGGTTTCTCTGTTCGTAAAACAACGGGAGTTTCTTTATCACCTTCACGTATAATGACTGTCTTTTCATCAAGGGACTCATCTTCTACTTCCCTCTTACCACCTGTCTTATCTGTTTCACCTGTTGTTTGTGAACGTTTCACTGTGTTTTTTTCTAATATTTTTTCTTCAGATGAATCTAAATTTACTTTAATCGTTACATTTTTTACTCCCGCTATTTCTTCTAAAGCTACTTTTAATTCTTGTTCATACGCTTTTTCATACTTTTCTACATTTGACATACTATCATTATTTTTTTGTCCAAAAGTTGGTACGTCTTTTTCTTGGTTTTGCGTTTTTTGTTCTTTAAATACAGGTACTTCTTCTTTTTTACTTGAAAAAAGACTACTAGAAAACATAAGCAAAATCCCAAGAATGAGTAGGACAAGCAAAAACTTAGGTGTTATCTTTTTTCCCTTCTCATTGCTTTCTTTTTCATCCCCATTCAATAAGTTTCGAAAAAATGAGAACTTCGAATTTTTATCTTTATTGTCCATTTACTCTACCTGTCCTCCCCTCCATTTGAACTTGAATTTGTTTATTCTCTAGTTGCCACCTGCTTGAAAAGAAATCTTTCATTTCTACATTCGTTTCTTCTACTTTTTTCGGAGGTTCCTTCGTGTTAATTTCAACTGGTTTTACTGTTTCGATTGCATCATTTTTACTACGTTCTTTTTCTTTCAACGTCACAACAACAGTTTGAATATCTTTCGCTGACTTTACTTCCGCTGTACTTTCCGCTGCGACTATTTGTATTTCAGAGACTGTCATACCATACTTTTTCTCGAATTCTTTTCCTACTTCTTTTTTCATTTTGGTAGCCATCTCTTCTAAACTATATGCACGTGTTAGAGCTTGTATTTCTTTTTTCTTCGAATCTATTGAATTTTTTACAGATCCTTCTGCTACGTACTTCTCTTCATTAAAATTTGCGATTACTTCATTCACATCTGTTTGCAGTAGTTTAAAAAGGGGCGTTAAGATTAAAACAACTAATAATAGACTTACAACGAATTTAACGTACTTTTGCAAATTTGAATTTGGAAGAATAAGATGAAGCATTGTCGCTAAGAGTAAAAAAACGATAATATTTCTAATCCACTCTGTAACAAATTGCATACCCTTCACCTCCTACCGCATCATAAGTGTAATGTTCCCCGCAGCAATAATAATTGTGATACTTAAAAAGAACATAAATGATACGATAGCTAAGCAAGCAAATACATAAATGATGCTTCGCCCGATAATATCTAAACATTGAATAATTGCTCCGCTGCCAACTGGCTGTAATACTGCTGCTGCGAATTTATAAATAAACGCGATACAAAAAATTTGAATTGCTGGAAAAGCAACAATTAAGCATAGAATGACGAGCCCGATAATTCCGACTGTGTTTTTTAATAATCCCGATGCACTAATAACAGTATCCGCCGCCTCTGTAAACATTCTTCCTACTACGGGAATAAAGTTCCCTGTTACAAATTTAGCAGTTTTCACAGCTATTCCATCAGCAACAGCTGTCGCTGTTCCTTGTACAGATAATACCCCTAAAAAAATCGTTAAAAAAATACCGATAATCCCAACGCTAACGTTTTGCAGGAGCTTGGACAATTTCGTAACTTTATATTGATCACTCATCGTACTTACAATACTTAATATCGTTGCAAGTAATAAAAGTGGTAGAACGATATAATTCATCAAAAGCCCGCTCGTGTTCATTAAAAAGATAATAATCGGATGAAAAAACGATACAGATACAACACCACCTCCAGTTGCTATGAGTGCAAGCAAGATTGGCAATAGCGCTAATATGAAATCTACCATTGTTTGTATAGTTTCTCTTGCATATGTCATGACGACATAAAAACTATTTAAAGCGAAAATAATAAGTACCATATATACAACTGCATCCGCAATTTTACTTACACTGCTCTTTGAAAATGCAGATTGCAGTGATTGCAACAATGCACTAAAAATTGTAAGCATAATGAGCGTTCCCAGCAGCTTCCCATTTGCAACAAGCTCGTGAAATAAATACTTTAATAAACCTAGCATCCACTCTTTTATAGAAATTTCTTTTTCTCCCTTTACAAACTCCATAAAGCTACCCTTTTGACTCTCTGGTAAATAACCTCCATATTTTGTAACAAGCCCGTCCCAAAATTGCTTCACATCTTCAATTCCGAGCTTATCCAATTGTTGATCAACGACGTTTGTTTCTACAGGAGAAGCTTGTACAACAACCGGTAAAGAAAAGAAAAGGAAGCAAGCAAATAGCAGCTTAGCTCCAAACCCCCTCAACATTCACTCCCCCTTATCCCGTCGGTAAAAATCCGAGAATAGTTTCAATGACAACCGTCAAAATAGGAATCGCCATTACTAGAATTAAGATTTTTCCAGCTAATTCAATTTTCGAAGCGATTGCCCCCTGCCCTGCATCTTTTGTAATTTGTGCTCCAAACTCAGCAATATAAGCAATCCCAATAATTTTTAGCAACGTTTCTACATATACGTTGCTAACTTTCGCTTCACTCGCTACTCTCTCAATCATTTGTAAAATAGAGTGAATTTGATCAATTAAAATAAGAAACATCACGCTACCTACGAACACAATAAATAACGACGTAATGCTAGATTTATGCTGATTCAATACAGCTGCTAAAAACGTAGCAACGAGGCCTAATCCGACAATTTGTATAATTTCGATTCGAACCGCCTCCTTTACTGGAAGAGAAAGACACTCTTAATCTTGTCGAATAGCGTATTAATTAAAAATGCCACATGAAATAAAATAACGACAAAACCGACAAGGATAACCCAATTTGCAATATCCTCTCGCTTTAATTCTTTTAGTACGGTATGAATAAAAGCTAAAACAATGCCGATTCCGGCGATTTGAAATATTAATCCAACATCAATGGACATCGCCTTTCTCCCTCCTATAGCAGTAAAATTACGATAAGTAGCCCCGCTAGTACCCCTAAGCTCTTGATCATTTTTTCGTATTGCAGTTGTAATGCTTTCGCTTCCTCTTCTTCTCTCTCTAAATGTGTAATACATAAGCGAATATGTTTTTGTTGTGATTCACGATCATGTTGTCCGAGCGTTTCACCAAATTGCTGCAAAATCTCGTACTCAGTTCGTTGAAATGCTGTTAGCTTCCAATTTTCTTTCAAACTATCTATCCAAGCTTCTCTTACTGTTTGTTCTCCGCCTTCTAGCCTTCTAGCGAAACTTTGAAATATCCAATTTAACGGCTTAGGCATTTGTTTCACTAATCGCTTGGCAGCTTCAGACAAAGGTGTGTGCCCATACATAATTTCTGCCTCTAATGATTGAAGTGCCGCTTTTAATAATCTAAGTTGCCTTGGTCTCTCACTGTATCTTTTAGCGTATGAAAATCCGAAAAAGGTGCTGACCGCAACGATTAACACTGCACCAAATATTTTCACCATACGCCCTCAGCCTTTCTATGAAGTAATACCGATTTTCCATATTTATCTTTTACTTGCATAACTGTTCCTGGTCCTCTTGCTTTTGATAGCTCCACAAACCTATCGAATATGCCGAGCTCCAGCACCGCCTTTAGTGATGGGCGTTTCACAACATCATCATAAGAAAATCCATGTGCGCTTATAAACAGCTGAACTCCTGCATGCACCGCCTCCATAATTGCTTCACTATCTTCTTTACGCCCAATTTCATCTACAATCAAAATATCTGGACTCATAGAACGAATCATCATCATCATTCCTTCAGCTTTTGGACATGCGTCTAACACATCTACTCGTGTGCCGAAGTCATATTGCGGGATGCCCTTCACACAACCTGCAATTTCTGACCGCTCATCAACAATTCCCACTTTACAAGAAGGAATTTTCGAAGCACTTACACCTTGACTCATACAACGTGCTACATCTCTTAAAAGTGTTGTTTTCCCCGTTTGCGGTGGGCCAATTACCATCGTGTTTAACCATCGTGATTCATACAAATACGGCAAAAGTGGTTCAGCAATTCCTATTTTTTGACGAGCGATACGAATATTAAAGGAAGAGACATCTCGAATCATTTTCACTGCGCTTTTTTCTGTAATGACTTTTCCAGCTAAGCCGATTCTATGTCCTCCTCGAAGTGTCACATACCCACGTTTTAATTCCTCTTCCATCGTATAAATTGAGAATTGACTTAACTTATTCAATAAGTAAATGGCATCCTCTGCTGTAACGATATAGTCATAAAAAAACACTTCGCCATGAGCAATACACTCTAGCGGTCTTCCAATTCGAACACGAATTTCCTCTAGAGCATCATATTGCTTACAACTTTCCACTAGCCGCTTCATCGTTTTTGGTAAAACTTCTAATACTTCTTTCATCAGCTTCTCCCCACTATACTCGACTTACTATTTCAACAACGCGATAAAAATGCAGCCAATTCCAAGCGCTAGAAAAAAGAGTTTCAAGAAAGAAATCTCACTTGCCACACTCGCTATGCCTATTGTCATTGTTAAAATTAATACGGTCGGTCCAACAAACGCCAACATACCATTTATAAACAATGCTTTTTTCGCATCATTCACATAAAGCATAAGCAAAGCGGCGAATATTTCCGCGCTTCCTGAAAACAACCGAAGTAACCCCATTACGAGCACGGATGTTTCCATTGCCGCTAGCCACTGTTTCATTCTCCCACCTTCTCCCATAACGGTTACTAGTGCTGTCTGCTACAAAAGAGTATATTTGTACAACCATATGCAGAGGTTGTCTATTTCAGAAGTAAAAACATAATTTTTCTCTATCGCCTATCCGTAGTCCGAATATTCGTATTGTTCAATGGGATATTATGGTATATTCAGTAGTGATGGGGAGTATAGACGATGCAGCATGAGAGATAGAACTAAAATCATCTCGTGTACTACATATCGTATCACGCCATTTTTTAAAAATTGACTATATGTGCAAAATGAGGGGGGAAAGTATGAAGGTATTGAAAATTAGTTTAACAATTGTAATAGAATTAGCTCTTATTTATCTTTTTTCTAAATTGGTCGGTTGGTCATTTATGGAGACCTTTTTCCTTGGTAGTTTAGCGATATTTGCAATTATTTGGTTAATCATTATGAGTAACCATAGAAATAACATTACGGATCACGCAATAAGTAAAACATTAACTGGTGTTGAGACTGGCGAAATAAAACCATTTCAAATCGTTTTCACTCCATATATGGCGGGTACTCTTTCACTTGTTTTAGTTAGTTTTATTATCACTGCTATTTACTATCTACCCTACTTCCTATAAAAAAAAGCACTCGTGATGATCACGAGTGCTTTTCTACTATGCACGAGAAACGTATTTACCTTCACCAGTGTTGATGATAAGCATTTCGCCTTCGTTAATGAAGATTGGTACTTGTACAACAAGACCAGTTTCTAATGTAGCTGGTTTTGTTACGTTAGAAGCTGTATCGCCTTTAATACCTGGCTCTGTTTCTGACACTTTTAATTCAACTGTGTTCGGAAGTTCAACACCAAGTACTTCATCTTGGTATGTCATAATAGATACTTCCATGTTTTCTTTTAGGAATTTAAGTTCGCGCTCGATTTGGTTTTCACCAAGTTCGATTTGCTCGTAAGTTCCGTTATCCATAAATACGTGAGACTCACCGCTCGCGTATAAGTATTGCATACGACGGTTTTCGATGTGTGCTTTTTCTACTTTTTCACCTGCACGGAATGTTTTCTCTTGAACAGATCCTGTGCGAAGGTTACGTAGTTTAGAGCGAACGAATGCAGCACCTTTACCTGGCTTTACGTGTTGGAAATCGATTACTTGCCAAAGGGCATTGTCCACTGAAATTGTTAAACCTGTACGAAAATCGTTTACTGAAATCATGTAAAAAAATCCTCCTGTATATTACAAAATAATAAGTTCTTTTGGTGATTTCGTAATTACTTCATTACCTTCACTTGTTACGATGATATCATCTTCAATACGTACGCCGCCAATACCTGGAATATAAATACCTGGTTCTACAGTTACAGCCATTCCTGGTTCAAGTACTGTATCAGAACGGAACGCTAAACCTGGTGCTTCATGGATTTCAAGACCAATTCCATGACCAGTAGAGTGTCCAAAGTATTCACCATATCCTTTTTCCGTTATGTAATCGCGCGTTAACGCATCCGCTTCACGGCCTGTTAAACCAGCTTTAATACCGTTCACACCACGTAGTTGTGCTTCTAAAACGATATTATAAATTTCTTTTAATTTATCAGATGGTTCACCAACTGCAATCGTACGAGTAATATCAGAGCAATATCCTTTGTAATAAGCGCCGAAGTCTAATGTAACGAAATCTCCTGTTTCTATCACTTTTTCAGATGCCACGCCGTGCGGTAATGCCGAACGAAGACCTGAAGCAACGATAATATCAAACGAAGAAGATGTTGCTCCTTGTTTTCTCATGAAAAATTCAAGTTCATTTGACACTTCAATTTCAGATACTCCCGGGCGAATGAATGATAGAATATGTTCAAAGGCAGCATCTGCAATCTGTGCAGCTTCCTTTAATATCTTAATCTCTGAATCAGTCTTTATCAAGCGTAACTTTTCTACAAGCCCAGAAGTTGGGATAAATTCAGCATCGATCGCTTCTTTATGTGCTGAATAAGAACTATATGTAAGAGTATCTTGCTCAAAGCCAAGCTTTTGAATTCCCAGTTCCTTCACTTGCTTTGCAACTTCATCAATGATTAATCCTGCATGCTGTACAATCTCGTATCCAACCGCTTGTTTACTAGCCTGCTCTACATATCGGAAATCTGTAATAAATTGAGCACGATTTTTCGAAATCAATACAACACCAGCTGTTCCTGTGAAGTTAGCCATATATCTACGACTATGTTCATTTGTTAACAAAATACCGTCAATACCAGCCTCATCAAATGCGCTTCTTACTCTTTCGATTTTCTCCATTACTTTATGCCTCCCTCAATTTCTCCATTAATGCAAATAACGCTAACTTATAGCCATAAAAACCAAATCCAACAATTTGTCCCGCACAAACAGCTGCCGTCACAGATTCGTGACGGAACGACTCACGCTGGTGAATGTTAGAAATATGTACTTCAATAACAGGAATCGAAATGCTCGCAATTGCATCTCGAATCGCATAGCTATAATGCGTAAATGCTCCAGGATTTAAAATGATCCCTTCATATATATCTTCCGCCTCATGAATACGATCGATAATCGCACCTTCATGATTCGATTGGAAACATTCTAACTCCACTCCCATTGTTTCTGCTTCTTGCTTCATATCCGCTTCAAGTGTCGCTAGCGTGCCCTTTCCATATACATTTACCTCCCTGACACCGAGGCGATTTAGGTTAGGACCGTTTACGAGGAGTACCTTTTTCATATGTTTAAAACTCCTTAATATTAAATATCTATACAACATTTTAACATAGGAGTTACTTGTTTGAATAGTTCGTCTTCTCTTCCCCTTCTCGCTCAGCTTTATTCGTATTTACTGCGTAGGAAACAGAGTATGCTATAAACACACCATACAATATAAAAATACATATCGTCGTCACAATTGTTTCTTTCGGTAAATGGAGTGCACTTTTAATGGCAGGCGCTATTAATCCCATTCCGAAAAATAGTAACGCCCACCAAAATAGCCCATAAATCATCCCTGGAATAATTCCTTCAAACTTTGCCAAAAACGCTTTATACAAAAAGGCAATTAAAATCGAAAGTAGTCCCATACAAACAATTCCTGACACATTGCCCCATACCCCTTCTTTCCAGCTTCCAAAGGCAAATGGTAAAAGTAAATAGTTCGGTCCTGCTTCCGTAAATGAAAATATATGAAGGAAATACCATATCCCCCCCCAAAAGATTCCACCAAATAAACCAATTTGTACAAAATTCCTTGTTCCTAATTGTTCTTGACTCACATCGACACCTCCGCTCAATAGTATGCCCGAAACTATTTTGAACCATGTTTAAATACTGCGAAATTTGTCTATAAAAAGAATAAGAAATGTCCGACTCTCGTAACATTTTTCCTTGTCATATACTTGTATTTGTCGATAAAATAAAGGAAACTCGGTGATTGTCTTATTTCAAAATGACAGAACCCAGTATGACAATTGCCTCTTTTTCTACATAAGAGAGAAACAAATACAGGTTGGTGTTAACATGGCAGAAGAGTCAAAACAAATATATGGCGGGCAAGCAGTCATAGAAGGAGTTATGTTTGGCGGTAGAGAATATACTGTTACAGCGGTTCGTCGTAAAGATAAATCGATTGAATTTTATCGATTACCACGCGTTCGTAATAAAGCATTATCTATCCTGAAAAAAATTCCATTTTTACGAGGGATTGCCGCTATTGTGGATGCAAGTGCGAATGGAGCAAAACATTTAAACTTTGCTTCAGAACGATTTGATGTCCACCCAGAAGAAGACGAACAAATTGCAAATAACAAAGAAGAACAATCGAAATTAACGATGGTATTAGGAGTTGCAGCAGTTGGCGTTTTATCTTTCATATTCGGTAAAGTCATTTTCACAGCAGTTCCTGCACTACTAGCTGAATTAACGAGACCGATTTTCCCTTCTCATACAGGGCAAATCATTGTCGAAAGTGTCATTAAGCTCATGCTATTATTGAGCTATATATACTTTATTTCTTTAACCCCACTTATTAAGCGGGTATTTCAGTACCATGGTGCGGAGCATAAAGTAATTAATGCCTATGAGAATAATCTTCCAATGACTGTAGAAAATGTTCAAAAACAAACTCGCCTTCATTATCGCTGTGGCAGTAGCTTTATTATATTTACAGTCATTATTGGAATGTTTGTTTATTTCCTTGTCCCTACAGATCCACTTTGGGCCAGAGTCGTAAACCGAATTTTATTAATTCCAGTCGTTCTCGGCATTTCTTTTGAAGTGTTACAATTTACAAATCGATTACGCGATATTCCAGTATTACGCATACTTGGATATCCCGGATTATGGCTGCAACTATTAACAACGAAAGAACCAACAGATGATCAAGTGGAAGTAGCCATTGCATCGTTTGAAGAATTATTACGTTTAGAAAACAAACAATAATTATTTAAAATTGGTGTTCAACTCCTTTCCTCATCGTTAATATACTAATTTTAATATATGTTTTTAGGAGGTGTCCCTTATGAACGGTCGTTCGTTTACATTCGCTATAGTTATGCTTATTATCGGATTAGCAATATTCGGCCTTGTTTCATCTGTCATTACAAATCCAATGGGTGTATTAAGAAATATCGGGTACATGTTACTTGTTGTCGGTATCTTTTATTTGCTATACAAGATGTTTACAAATTCTAGTGGTTCTGCAAATTCGCAAAGCTCTTATAAGCGTGCAGCGAAACAATCGAACCGCAAACATGGGAAACAAAATGTAGCACCCCTAAGCAATTCTTTCTTGAAATCAAACGCTTCTAATGACAAAGGTAAGAAAGGCGCTCCTTCCACTTTGAAGCGAAAAAGAAAACAATCTCATTTAACTGTCATTGAAGGCAAAAAAAACAAAAAGAAAGACCGTGCTTCCTTTTAGGAAATACGGTCTTTTTTTATATTTTGCAGTACTTCTTTCAGACTTTTATCTTTCATACTTTCAATTCGAAGGTGATGATTTTCAAATGGTAAATCCCGTGTCACATCATTAGGTACAACAACGCACTTTAATCCTGCTGCAATCGCTGCTTTTAATCCGTTTAACGAGTCTTCAAATACAACAGCTTCAGACGGATCAATTCCTAAATCTTCTATCGCAATTCGATAAAGTGCTGGGTCCGGTTTTACCTTCTCAACATCTTCCCTTGTTTTAATGACTTCAAAATAATCTCGAATTTGTAGCTCTTCCAAAAAAGAAGTAACCCATTCTCTAGATGAACTGGAAGCTAATGCGATTTTCAATCCCATTTCCTTCGCTTCCTCTAAATATTCTTTTACCCCGTCACGAGCTTCTGGTATTTTCATTTTCTCTTTATGTAAAGTTTTCACTTTTTCTTTTAATGCATCCTTGTTAAACTTCTCTTTTAATTGCTCATTTAAATATGCGTAAAGCACATCGTCTGTCGTTCCAATACACTTCGCAAATTCCGCTAAAGGTAACTCCCCACCGTACTCACGAACAGCGTCTCTGAAAGAGTGAAACCATATTGTTTCCGTGTCCACAATTAATCCATCAAAATCAAAAATAATTGCTTTCATAATTTCCCCATCCTTTTCGGTTGAAATAAAAAAGGAAACGACATACGTTCCCCCTTAATTACTTTTCTCTTCATTTGCTTTTTGAACGCCACGAAGTGTTTCCACTCGAACCTCATCTTGTTCAAAATATTGCACTAGATCACCAATGCGGTCAATTGCTTCCCAACTTAAATGATGTTCAATTCCTTCTACATCATTGTAGATCTTGCTTTCATCCAAACCGATAATACGCATAAATTGCTCTAGCAAGTCATGACGGTATACGAGACGTTCTCCGATTTTTTTACCTTTTGATGTTAATACAAGCCCTCTATATTTTTCATAAATTAGATATTCATCTTTGTCTAATTTTTGCACCATTTTTGTTACAGAGGATGGATGTACACTCAGCGCTTCAGCAATATCAGATACGCGGGCATAACCCTTTTCATCAATCAACAAATAAATTTGTTCAATATAATCTTCCATACTAGGGGTAGGCATCGGTTTCCTCCATCCAATTTCATTTTGCTCATTCCGTACGAAGCAATCAATAAAATGATACACCAGAAAGAATAACGTGACAAGTTGAAAACAAGCCTAAATATTTAAAAGAAAAAAGAACTTGCATTCCAATACAAGTTCTTTTCATGTAAAATATTGAATTTCTGCGTTAGGAAAAAAGTGATGAATATATCCTCTAATCGTTTCTTCCAATACTTCTGCATCATCTTTTTTATATACGTATTTCCCGATGCCATATCGTCCCCATTTATATTTGCGCTTCTCCTCATCCATTTCAAGCTTCGTACTCGGATAACGCTCTTGAATAACCTTTTTTGCCGGTTTTGTAAAGCGATGTTGAATTAATTCAAATGTTAAATTCGGTATCGACAAATCTTTTAGTGCATTGTATAGTCGCTCAAATAGTTCACGGTATCCTTCCTCCCATCCTTCATGCATATAAAGTGGCGCAACTATAAAGCCAAGTGGATAACCCGCGCCCGCTACTTTACGAGCCGCTTCAATTCGTTCTTCAAACGGTGACGTCCCCGGCTCAAAATTTTTAATCACATACCGTGAATTAATACTAAATCGAAAACGAGTTTTCCCATTATGTTTTGCATCTAACAAATGATCAACGTGCGAATATTTCGTAACGAAACGTAAACGCCCATGCTCACTTTCTCCAATGAATTCAATCGCCCGCTTTAATGCATGTGTTAAATGATCAATTCCAACAATATCTGATGTACAAGCCGCTTCAAACCTTGTTATTTCTGGTGCTCTTTCATTCATATACTGCTTTGCCTTCTCAAATATTTCATTGAGATTGACATACACGCGAACGTAAGGCTTACTCCCAAGTGTTGTTTGCAAATAGCAATAATGACAATGTCCCATACACCCCGTTGCGAGCGGGATCGCATATTCAGCTGACGGTTTTGACGTATCAAACTTTAGCGTTTTCCTCACCCCAACGACAAGTGTTGCCTTTGCATTACGATACTTTTGCAAATCATTTTCACCTGGCAAATTTCTAATTTGATTATGGGATGTCGTTTCACGAATTTCTAATCCCATCTTCGTAAACTTCTCATACAGCTCTTTTCCAAGCGGATATTCGAGTGCCTTCGGTTCAAAGTAAACGAGTTTTGGCATAAATGGTTTCATATGATTCCCTCCTCTCGTTAGTATGGGAAACGATGAAAAATTAACACTCATTAAAGTTTTCCACTTCAGTAACTTGCATTGCAAGTTACTGAATGTTATAATTCGGATAACAGCTACCATGCAACGCAAGTTACCTGAGTAAAAGGTGGTGAAATCATGCACAGCCAAATGTTAAAAGGTGTGCTCGAAGGTTGCATCTTATACATCATTTCACAAGAAGAAGTGTACGGATATGAACTGAGTACAAAATTAAATAAACACGGATTTACATTTGTAAGCGAAGGAAGCATATATCCATTATTGTTACGTATGCAAAAAGAAAAATTGATTGAAGGAACCTTAAAAGCCTCCTCACTCGGTCCAAAACGTAAATATTATCACGTAACCGATAAAGGATTAGAACAACTTGAAGAATTTAAACAAAGCTGGGGAATGGTTTCAACTACGGTGAACAACTTATTACAGGGGGAGCGATGAGGATGAATGCGCAAGACATGATTAAATTGAACAATAAAAAACGCGAACTTCTAACACCTGAAAATGAAGTTACTTATAGCGATATGTTAGTTTACCTTCGTTTATCTAACGTGCCAGAGCAACAAGTAGAAGAACTATTACTAGAAATATTAGACCATCTCATCGAAGCACAAACAGAAAATAAAAATGCTTATGACATTTTTGGTGATGACTTACAATCTTATTGTGATGAACTCATATCGGCTTTGCCGGTTCAAACAATGTTAGAAAAAACTTCTTTAATCGGCTTTGTTATTAGCTTACTTCTCGCTATACAGTTTGGAATAGACACCATTGCTTCTCTTTTCATTTTCTTTTTTGAAAAGAACACCAAAATAATAAGTCCACCTTTTAGTATCCTTGGAACTACTTTGTCTGTTTCAATAATTATACTAGGTATACTATTTATTTTATATTTATTAAAGCGATACTCCTTTGATCAGAAAATGAATTGGAAAAGACGAATTCTATTTGGATTCGCATTTGCTACCCCGTTTTGTTCCGCTATATTCTTAAATATTTATTTTAAAAAACAACCTTATCTCATTTATCATCTAACCTTTTGGCAAAATGCTTTAATCGCTATCCTATTTTATGCTTTATATAAATTCCTATATAAAAAATCAAATTTTTAACAGCCTTTCAAAAGGCTGTTTTTTCTTCTGTCTAATTTTACAAATTGAAAAATTTCATAAAGAAAATAAGAAAAATGCAAAATAATTAAAGTTAATTGTTGACGTGATGCTTTTATTATCGGTATCATAAATCTTCGTGAGCAATTATTTTTCGTTATACGATTTTTTTATTATTACTGAATTTTTGAGAGGAGAAATTAGATGTCAGTTAAGAAGAAAACGCAAGTACGCACCGGCAAAATGGTACGTGAACTAATGTTAGCAGACGAAGATGTAAATGCTTCGCTAATTATGGTATATAGTGAAAACGGTGTAAACGCAGAAATTAAAATCGAGGGCTTAACGCCGAAATGTAACGAAGAATTATTTTTGAGCGGAAACGTGGATTGGAACAAGAGTGTTATTTATAAAATTGTTGATTTCACTGGGAACGCTGAAGTTGGTAAAGTTACATTAACAGCGATGAACAAAAATAATGTTTCTCTAGAAGTTGAACGCGTTATGTGGAGTAAAGAAAATAAAGAAGCTGCTGAGCAAGAAGAAACTGTTGTAGAAGCTACTCCGAAAAAAGAAGTAGTTGTAGAAGCTCCAAAAGCAGTTACACCTGCTCCAAAACCTGTTACGCGAGTAGAAACACCTGCAGCACCTAAACCTACTCCGGTACCAACACCGAAGCCAGTAAGTGTAGAAGCAGCAGTGGAACTATCTACTCCAGCACCTGTGAAAAAAGCAGTACCAACTCCAGTTACAAAGCAAGAGACAGCACCGGTCGCTCCTGCAAAACCGAAGCAATCTGCTTTGACTGAAACAAATACAAAACTACAAGAAAATTATGTGAAACTCGTGAAAAAGACAATTGAAGTTTGTCAAGATTACGAGCTTGGCATCGACATAGATGATTCTATTGAAAGCTTAAAAAAAGAACTACAAAGCCAAGGTATTAGCGTTACATTTGACAAAGAAATTATGGACGTTGTAAATCGCCTACGTTCTTTACAAGATAAAGGAATCAAAGTAGAAAAAGTACTTAATTTACTATAAAAAAATAAGAGGTGGCAATTGCCACCTCTTATTTTTTATAATTCCATTCCTTACTTTCATACTTCTCTTTTGCTAATATTTGGACTTCATGTAACTGTTCTTCTGTTAATTCATACGGAACAAGCTCTACATCTAATCCTTTTTCAAACCCAACCTCAAACGCTTTAATTAACTGCTCGATTGTAAACGTGCGGTCTGTTAATTCATTAATGGCTACCGCTTTAGAAGAGAACATACTCTTCATACGCTCTTTTACACGTTCATTCGGGAATAAAAACAGATCGTATAATTCATCTAAATCTATTTCTAACGGAATCGATCCGTGCTGTAAAATCACACCTTTTTGACGTGTTTGAGCACTACCTGCGATTTTTCTTCCTTCTACTACAATTTCATACCAAGACGGTGCATCAAAGCATACGCCTGAACGTGGATTTTTTAAATTTTCACGGTCTGCTTCTGTTTTTGGAACTGCATAATACGCTTCTAATTCTAATGCCTTAAAACCGTCTAATAAACCTTGCGAAATAATACGATACGCTTCTGTAACTGTTTTTGGCATATTTGGATGATCTTCAGACACAATAACACTGTACGTTAATTCTTTATCATGTAGTACCCCCCTGCCGCCTGTTTGACGACGAACGAATCCATATTTCTTTTCGTTAACTACATCCATATTAATATCTTTTTCAACACGCTGGAAATACCCAACTGTTAATGTTGGTACTTCCCATTCATAAAAACGAATGGTTGGTGGCATTTTCTTTTCACTTTGCCAATTTAATAAACATTCATCTAACGCCATATTAAATGCCGGTGAACATTGACCAGAGTTAATATAACACCATTTTTCTTTTCCCATCCTGCACCTCATATAACCAATTATTTTTCACATTCTCTAGTCTACCAAATTCGACAAAATTTGTGAAAGAATACGAAATTTCTTCTTATATGCAAATGAATCTGTTGCATAAATACATACGGGCATTATAATATTGAAAGTAGGATAAGAAAAAAGGGAGCGATAGAACCGTGTCAACAACTTGGATTATTTTATTAGCCGTAATCGTAGCGTTCATCGGCTACACTGTATGGATGTATTTCTATCAGAGAAAATTAATTAAAACACTTTCAGAAGAAGAGTTTCGCGCTGGCTACCGTAAAGCACAGCTTATCGATATTCGCGAAGCAGACGAATATACTGCAGGACATATTTTAGGCGCACGTAACATTCCATTATCACAAATTCGCCTTCGTCATAAAGAACTTCGCAAAGATCAACCAGTTTACTTATACTGCCAAAGCGGATTTCGTACTGGTCGTGCAGCTCAATACTTAAAAAAACAAGGCTACAAAGATTTCTACCAGTTACAAGGTGGATTTAAAACGTGGACTGGAAAAATTAAAAAGAAATAATAACATACAAAAACTAGCTGAATCATTCAGCTAGTTTTTTCATTCCATATTATTCGCAATGTATAATAAATTTTGCTTAATCACATCTTTATCATTCTCTTGTGCATTACGATACAGCAGCTGATATTCAAGTCCTTTCTCTTTCCAAATAAGCGTAGCGAATTCATCTCCTCGCCCAGAGTCATCATTATTTTTAAAATAAGCGAATGCTCCACTATTCAATTTCATTTGTTCTTGAAATCGTTTCTCTTCCACGAGATCCGGAAAACTATAAGGAAAGTTCGCAACATTTAACTCAATATACTCATTTCTACCTGGCTCCCGCTGTTTATATTTAATCATTAAAACAGCGTTCTTTTTCCCAATCGTTCTGACTTCCCCCTTCACATCACTCGCAATGTCATACGGTAAAAACTCCGGAACTTTAAATTTCACCGGAAAATATTTCGGGAGCTCCTTTAGCGGAATAGGATCCGTAACACGATCCATCGCTCCCCCTGTTGTTCCCACAAAGTTTTTTTCTTCTTGCATCGTTTGCTGAAACGAACATGAACTTAGCACTAGACTAGAAAACACGAAACAAATGATTCTTTTTTTCAATTTGTTTCCGCCCTTTCTTCATACCGCTCTCTTTACGAATAAAGCGTTAATGCCCGATTGGTGGGGCTAATAATCCGCGGGAGATGCCCGACTGATTAAAGTTTCACTTTGTATGCTATTCATATTCGCTTCATTAACAAACTCCACCTTTGAAAACTTTCTACGTTATTCTCACACATTTTGACAAAAATTCTTTTATAGACGCAAAAAAGCCCCTATCATTCTTACGCCCAAATAAAAAGGTTACGCGAATAAAAAGAAGCCTTATTTATAACATAGTTTGTGAAAAGCTTTTCAGGTCAAGATTTTTTCATTCTTGTTATTTTCCCTTTATAATAAGGGAAAGAGGTGATACATATGGCCAATATAAAACAAATTGCAAAAACTGCTGGTGTATCCATATCAACTGTTTCCCGCGTCCTTAATAATCACCCTTACGTAAAAGAAGAAAAACGTAAGCGTGTTCTAGATGCTGTTGAAGAATTGAACTATGCAAAAAATATAAATGCTATTCATTTAATAAAGGGAAAAACATATACAATCGGGGTTATGCTCCCCTTCATTAATCTTCCATACTTCAGTACCATTATTGAAGGAATCGGAAACGAAGCGTTAGCAGCTGGATATCACATTAATTTATGTCAAACAAATTACGATAGCCTCGAAGAGATTCGTGTTCTTGAAATGATGAAAATGAAACAATTCGACGGAATGATTATTTGCTCTCGAACGAGTTCTTGGGAACAAATTGAACCTTTCGCAAAATTTGCCCCTATTATTTCATGTGAAAAGATAAAGCATCCCCTCATTTCATCCGTCTACGTAGATCACTATGAAGGCTTCCGTCTCGGCACTGCCTATTTACTCAGTAAAGGCCATGAAAAAATCGGAATCTGTTTAGCAAGAAAAACGAGTGCGAATTCTATGGAGCGCGAAAAAGCATTTGCTGATACGCTTCATAACGAAGGTAAAATGGTACATCCAGATTGGATTTTTCATCAATGCTATACGATGCAGGATGGTGCAAAAATACTTCATCGCATTTTAAACATGAAAAATCGCCCAACCGCTATTTTTACAGCGAACGATCAAGTTGCAGCTGGTTTATTAACAGAGGCGCGAAAACATGGCATTCGAGTCCCTGAAGAACTTGCTATCCTTGGATTTGATAATCATGAAATTTCAAAGGCGTTAGAAATTTCCACAATTGAACACCCCGGTCTCGCAATGGGCTCCCATGCTTTTTCTTTATTCCATAAACAAATCCAAAGCGAGCAAATTGCCGGGAAGGCAGAAGAGCTTTCATTCCATTTAATTGAGCGAGATACTGTCTAGAAAAAGAGCGTTACCTGTAGCGCTCTTTTTCAGCTCTTCACCTATTGACTTTATATTTTCCATCTCATATAATGAACCTAACGAACGGTAGGTAGGGGATGAAAATGACAGCAAACCGCATTAAAGCTGTAGCACTTTCTCATTTCGCACGCTACGGCTATGAAGGAACTTCATTGGCAAATATTGCTCAAGAAGTTGGGATTAAAAAACCATCGATTTACGCACACTTTAAAGGAAAAGAAGAGCTATATTTTATATGTTTAGAATCTGCTCTTCAAAAAGATTTACAAAGCTTCACAGACGATATCGAAAAATTTTCAAATTCGTCTACTGAAGAATTGCTCTTACAGTTACTAAAGGGCTACGCAAAACGATTTGGTGAAAGTGAAGAATCAATGTTTTGGTTACGAACTTCTTATTTTCCGCCTGATGCATTCCGCGTACAAATTATCGAAAAAGCGAATGCACACATTGAAAACGTCGGAAAACTTTTATTCCCTATATTTAAACAGGCAAACGAGCAAAGTGAACTGCATAACATTGAAGTAAAAGACGCTCTAGAAGCTTTTCTATGCTTACTGGACGGACTTATGGTGGAACTACTATTCGCAGGTTTAAATCGCTTTGAGACTCGTTTAAACGCCTCTTGGCAAGTATTTTGGCGAGGTCTTTCAAACTGACGGATTGCTCCTTTGCAATGCGTCGTTTTTAAGCCCTTTACCTAACGACTGGTAGGAAGGAGAAATGACATATGGCTTGGATTTATGTAATCATAGCTGGTATTATTGAAATCTTTTGGGTTATTGGACTTAAAAAAGCGGAGGCACCACTTGAATGGGCTGGTGTTGCGTTATTAATTACAATTAGTTTCGTCTTATTATTTAGAGCTTATAAAGATTTACCTGTCGGCACTGTATACGCAGTCTTTACAGGAATTGGAGCTGGTGGGATCGTTCTTACAGAGATTTTCGTCTTCGGAGAACCTTTCTCTATTGTAAAAGTTTTATTAATCGGTTTAATCTTCTTCGGAGTAATTGGGCTAAAACGAGTCACAGAAGAAAAAGAAGCGAAGGAGGCCGCATAAAATGGCTTGGTTATTTTTAATTCTAGCTGGTATTTGTGAAATTATTGGTGTACTCTTTATGAAAGTAGCCACTGAAAAGAAAGGCTGGGCACCAAAAGTTATTTTAATCGCTAACTTCGGCGTAAGTTTCTTCTTCTTATCCCTTGCGATGAACACGTTACCGATGGGAACTGCTTACGCGATTTGGACTGGAATCGGAACTGCGGGAAGTGCACTTCTAGGTATTCTTATTTTCCGCGAATCAGCGGATTGGCGTCGTCTTGCCTTCTTAAGTTGCATTCTATGCGGCGCTGTTGGCTTAAAACTATTAAGCTAACGTGAGGTGAATGTCATGTGGAAAGAAAAAGGAAAACAAATGTTAGCATGGATTACACTCGGGATCGTCATTCTATTACAAATCAGTTTTCATACAATAGAATGGTTGTTTCATAAAGTAGTATCCATTTTCACCTTCCTTCCTAGCATGGCACTTGAAATTGCATCTATTGCTTGGTCTATTATTGCCTCCATTGCAATCGTCATTATATGGAGTATCGCCAAACTATGGAATAAATTATTTAAAAAGGACAGTACTTCTGAAAAAGAGTAACTGTCCTTTTTTATATTCATTCAGACTTTCTGTAGAAGTTTGATGTGATAAGACAAAGAAGACCAACTATGACAATGCTTATACCAATCCCTTTATGCAAATTAGGAAATGGCGATGGTATATCTGCATAAAAATTTGCTAATATGAGACCGATTGAAAATAAAAATATCCCTATTCTATATAACCATTTTCTTTTGTTCATCATTCTCCCTCCTAACATTTTTCATACACTCCTTTCCTTTGGACATACTACCTAAAAAAGGAGTGAATACTATGCAAAATTCTATACATAAGCAGATCCTATTTTTATTTTTCCTCTTTCTCATTCTCGTTATCGTTTTCAGCTTTATATTACATACTCCAAAAGATGTTGTACCGAATAGCCTCTCTGTTTATAAACTCTTACTTTCATATTGTCGTTATTGAATAAGGTGCCTTCTATAAGGCACCTTTTAAAATTCTCTCTTCTCATACAATTTCACTGAAACGAAGATAGATACTATGAACATGCAAATTGAACTAATGAATAACATGCTGTTATATAGTTGAATTTGTTCCATGCCGATTTCAAAGAATATGGTACCAATTGCTGTTGGTGCTATTAGTATAAAAAGCGTCATAAAAGAAGCTTTTTTATACCCAAACCAAAACAATATCGGTAAAACAATGCTTAAATATATAAAAACAAAGCCAGAAATCGTAATTACTGTTGTCGTTACAAATTCAAAAGTTCCATCTTCAAATCGATTGATTACTACAGGACTAGACACTAGCATACTTATAATAAAAATAATAAGTGCCATTATGTATTTAGCTAACACAATTTGCTTTCTCGCTAGCGGCAAACTATTTACTATTACTTCACTATTATATTTTTTATCGTCATTAAATGTTTTTAAAATTGCTATTACTGGAATTATGGCTGACATAATTATGTAAAAACTTTTCATGTCTATTAATGTCATATACAAGAAAAGAGGGTATATTAAGTGCCATATTAAATACTTCCATTGCACGATAAAGTCTTTAATTATAAGTTGCTTCACAATCACTCCCTCCTTATAAATCACGCTCATTATACAAATGAATTGAGAAAAACATGGACATAACATATAAAAGAAGCAGCCCTGCTATAAAACAAATATTTACGACTAGACTCGTGTTCCAAGCATTTTCTACATCTAACCAGACGTTACTTACAATCAGTCCACTTAAATAACCAAATGCAATTCCGATGAAGGGAGCAATTTGTTTTGCGCTGCTATATCCTACTGAAAATTCGATTGGGAGTACGATTATGCTATAAACCAATCCTCCCGTTATTCCGCCAAGAATCGCTCCCCATAGCATAAATCCAGTTATATGTTCATTTTGCAACTGTATTAAACCAACCACTAGTGAGAAACATCCACCTAGAGCAACTAAAATACTTACAAATACGTATTTACCTATGACAATATCTTTACGGTCAAACGGTAAACTATTTACTATCAGTTCACTTTTATTTTTCCCCTCATAACTCATTGACAGTATCATCCCAAGAGCAGGTATAAACATGCTAAATGTCATCAAAAAACTATCACTACGAAAATCAACAATAGCAAGGAAGAACAAACATATTAAATACGCAAAACTTAACTTTCTTTGCAACATCATATCTTTTAAAACTAATTGCTTGATCACGTATTACACCTCCTAATATGAAAATGTCCCTTCTATAACTCTGCCTCCTGAAACATTTTCATTGAGAGAAACATTGATATGACTATACTTACTAACACTCCGATACCAAGAACACTCATTGCTAGTGTAGCTTCTTGAGAGTGGAGTACTTTTAACATAATTGTTTTATCACCAAAAACATTGCACATAAGGCCAATCATACCCGTTAAAGGAAAAATCATAATCACATTCAAGACAGTAATAGCTTTATATCCTCCAATGTAATTAGCAGGTATCGTTACTACACAATAGATCAAAGTTGCTACTATTGCTGAAAATATTGCATATCCAGGCATAACTATATCTCTGTTCAATAAAATGTTTCCTAATATTACGACCATAAAAGTTGTACTCAAACCAGCAATAATAAATAATGTACTTGAAATATATTTAGCTATAACTATCTCTTTTCTCGTTATAGGCAAACTCACTAATACTTTTTCTACTTTACTTTTCTCTTCATAATAAAAAGAAATATATATAATCGTACTACATGTTATAAATAATCCTATTGCAATCCCTATTGGGTGAACGGGGTTCTTAGAAATAGAGAAAATAGGTATTAAAAAATATAAAATAAACATTTTCTTCTGTAAGAAAAACTCCTTCAAAATCAACTGTTGCATATGAATTCTCCTCTCTATAAATCACGCGTTTCATAAATTTTAATTGTAAGAAGCATAGAAACGATATAGACACTAGCTAATATAATTCCTCCAACTATAAATACACCAATATGTACCGGATTCATAATCCACTCAAGGAATGAAGGTGTTGTTTCATCCAATCCATCTCCTATGAATATCCAAGCAATTCCACCAACTACCATTGATGCTCCTAACACTATACTTCGTGCTATCTTTGACCTTGTAACATAATAACTAGGAAAGAATATTACAACAAAAAATATGGCGTAAACAACTCCCTTTATTACTTCATACCACAAAATCTCAATATAAAGTTTAGGATAGTATGCACCGATATCACCAATAACAGCGATACACCTTATAAGAAAAACAACTAGCAGAGTGGAAACCATGCCCCCTACAATGAATATTGCACAGGAAATATATCTAGCAATTATGATATCCTTTCTGCTTAACGATAAACTATTCATAATAATGTCACTTGTATTTCGTTCATCTATTGCGACTAATATCATAACTGCGGAAAGAGTTATAAATAAACAACTCATAGGAAACAGCATTCCATCACCGTTTTCAAATAAAAAGAATATAAAGGGTATAATAAGATACACTGGCCATATCCCCCGAAAAAAGAACAAATCTTTATAGATGAGCTGACGCATAAGCACCTCTCCCTTTTGCGGTGTAAACGATAATATCATCTAATGTAGGCTTTTCTAGTACAACCTCATTTCCAAACCAATCGACAATTGCTTGTTTATCCTTCGCTAAACCTTCGAAACCAAATTTATTTTTTCGTAATCCAACAAATAATTCTTTTCCTTCTCGGTCTAATAAATCGTTACTTCCTTTTACGATTACATAGTTCTCCATTAATTCATCTTTCTCACCAGTAAATATAATTTCTCCATCATTGATGAACGTAATATAATCTGCGATACGTTCTAAGTCTGTTGTAATGTGCGTTGAGAATAATACGGATACTTCATCCTCCATTACAATTTCTTGCAAAATATCAAGTAATTCACTACGAACAACTGGATCTAATCCTGCTGTCGGTTCGTCCATGATGATAAACTCCGCGTGATGTGAAAGTGCAATGGCAATCGCAAATTTCATTTTCATCCCTTTTGAGAGTTCTTTAATTTTTTTATACTTCGGAACTTGTAATCTGTGCATATACGATTTGTATTGCTCTTCGTCCCACTTTTTATATAACGGTGCAATAATACGTTTCATTTGTTCACACGTTAAATCTTCGTAGTAATGATTTTCATCATATACAAAACCGATATTTTGTTTTATTTCCTTTTCAGCTTTCTTATTGTCTTTGCCAAAAATTTTTATATCGCCGCTATCTTTTCGAATTAAATTCATAATCATTTTGATCGTCGTACTTTTCCCTGCGCCATTCGGTCCGACAAATCCCATAATATATCCGCGTGGTAACGTAAAACTTATATTTTTCACTGCAAAATCTTGATAACTTTTACAAACATTTTTTAGCTCTAACATCTCTTATTCCCCCTCATATAAACACGCAATCATCTGCTGTAAATCTTCAAGTGAAAGCTGCAACGCTTTACTTTCATTTACAATCTCTTCCGCTTTACTTTCCAATAGACGAAGCCTTTGTTCTTTTAGTAGTTCATTATTTTTACGTGAAACATAAGTCCCCTTCCCAGCAACAGTTTCTATATATCCTTCTTTTTCAAGCTCCTCGTACGCACGCTTCGTTGTAATTACACTAATTTGTAATTCCTTCGCTAAGCTACGAATAGACGGTAATTGGTCTCCACCCTTTAAACCACCATTTAAAATAAGCTGGCTTAATTGTTTTCTTATTTGTACATAAATAGGGTCTTGGGAAGAATTCGAAATAATAATATTCATGTTTTCCTCCAGTGTGTATATACTGTGTATACCTTATATATACAGTATATGCACACCATCCTATTTTTGGCAAGAAAAAAAGACCAACATTTTCCTGTTGGTCTTTCGTATATGTATCACTTTTCAAAGCGATCTAACATCTCATCTCTCATTCCAAAACTCACTACCGCAATTCCTACATACATAAACAGAAGGAACGCCGGATGAACTGTATTGTACCAAGTGCTATCAACAATTAAATAAATCGTTAATGCTACAACAAGAACAAACGCTAAGATAAACATATAAAAGTGTCTTGTACTACCCATAATAAACTCCTCTCTTCTCTCGTCACCATTCAACAGTATATTGTATCGAATAATTCGATATGACTCAAGGTTAACTTTCTGTTATGTAATCAAGTTCCACCTTTACAATGTCCTCACATGCTATTGAAATGATTGTTCCTTTCTTATCAATTGCCGTCACTTCTCTATTATCCATTACACGATGTGCTACTCTTTCTAATACTTTTCCTTGATCTCGATAACAAAATTCTTTTACATCTTTAATCGTTTTTCCGTTTTCTAAATGGTATATCATTCTATAACACCGATATCCCACATTTTCACCCCCAACTTGCTCGTTTTTTCACATATACATAAAAATGAGTCATTCCTATCTCATTGCATCTTCTTAATTTCAATAAAATTCTAACAAAAATAAATACTTTTATCAAACTGACTTTTTCAACAAAATCACCTATGAAACTACTTCTTTACACCATTATGAAACAAAAAATATAAAATTTTAACATTTTCTTCACTAGTTCTGCATAAAGTGAAACTTTAATCAGCGGGGGATTTTTGTTCATCCCCACTGATTATTAGTTGAACCAATCGGACATTTACGGGCAGTTTATCTCCCACCTAACTCCTTTGCACCAGCCGAGTTTTCAGGTGGGAGTTTTACCGCCCGTTAATGTGGGACAAATTCTCCATACAAAAAAAGAACCCGCATATAGCGAGTTCTTCCTTTGTTATGCTAATCAAACTTGTACAGGAGCTAGCTTTTCATAACGTAAAACTGGTTTACGTGCAGCCAATGTTTCATCCAAACGTTTAATTACCGTTGTATGTGGCGCTTCTTGTACAACTTCTGGATTTTCTTCTACTTCTTTAGCAATTTGAATCATCTTATCAATGAAACCGTCTAATGTTTCTTTTGATTCTGTTTCTGTCGGCTCAATCATAATACATTCTTCCACATTTAATGGGAAGTAAATTGTTGGTGGATGGTAACCGAAATCAAGCAGGCGTTTTGCAATATCTAATGTACGTACACCAAGTTTCTTTTGACGACGACCTGATAATACAAACTCATGCTTACAATGTCTATCGAATGGCAGATCATAGAATGGCGCTAGCCTTCTCATCATATAGTTCGCATTTAATACCGCATACTCCGTTACTGCACGTAGTCCATCTGGACCCATAGAACGAATATATGTGTATGCACGAACGTTAATTCCGAAGTTACCATAGAATGGTTTTACGCGCCCAATTGCTTCTGGACGATCATAGTTAAAGTGATAGCCATTTTCTGTTTTCTCTAAAATTGGTTTTGGTAAGTACGGAATTAAATCTGCTTTCACACCTACTGGACCAGAACCTGGGCCACCGCCGCCGTGAGGACCTGTAAATGTTTTATGAAGGTTTAAATGCACAACGTCAAATCCCATATCTCCTGGGCGTGCTTGGCTTAATACCGCATTTAAGTTTGCACCATCATAGTATAATTTACCGCCTGCGTTATGGACGATTTCTGCCATTTCTAAAATATTTTCTTCGAATAGACCTAATGTATTAGGATTTGTTAACATAAGTGCTGCTGTTTCTTCGTTTACAACACGTTTTAAATCTTCTAAGTCAACAAGACCATGTTCATTTGATTTTACTGTAATTGTTTCAAAACCAGCTACAGTTGCAGATGCTGGATTCGTTCCGTGAGCAGAGTCAGGAACAATTACTTTCGTACGGTTAAAGTCACCATTTGCTTCATGGTATGCACGAATTAACATTAAGCCTGTCCATTCTCCGTGTGCACCCGCTGCTGGTTGCAATGTAACAGTATCCATACCTGTAATCTCAATTAAGTGCTCTTGTAAGTCGTACATTAATTCCATTGCACCTTGTACTGTCTTTTCATCTTGTAATGGATGAATATTTGCAAATCCTGCGAAACGAGCTACATTCTCATTAATTTTCGGATTATATTTCATCGTACAAGATCCAAGTGGATAGAATCCAGAATCTACACCGTGGTTACGGTTTGAAAGTGCTGTATAGTGGCGCATAATGTCAAGTTCAGATACTTCTGGTAGCTCTGCATCTTCTACTCGAATATAATCGCTCTCAAACACATCTTCTAGTTTCACTTCTTCTACATCTAATTTTGGTAGGCTATATCCTATGCGTCCTTCTTTACTCACTTCAAAGATAAGTGCTTGGTCTTGATTCTTCATTGGATAGCCCCCATTTCGTTTACAAGTGTGTCAATTTCCTCTTTTGTACGAAGCTCAGTTACTGCTACAAGCATATGGTTCTCATGCTCTTTATAATCACGGCCTAGGTCGTAACCTCCGATAATATTCTTTTGTAATAAGGCATCGTTTACTTCCTTCACTGGACGCTTGCAATCTACAACAAACTCATTGAAGAATGGTCCAGCAAATGTTACAGTGAAGCCTTTCGCTTCAAATTGACGTTTTGCATATTGTGCTTTAGAAATGTTTTGACGTGCCATTTCTTTCACACCTTGTTTACCAAGTGCCGTCATTGCAACTGATGCTGCTAATGCATTTAACGCTTGGTTTGAACAAATGTTAGACGTCGCTTTATCACGGCGAATATGCTGTTCACGTGCTTGTAACGTTAATACAAATCCACGTTTACCATCTGAATCTACAGTTTGTCCAACAAGACGTCCTGGAATTTTACGCATAAATGCTTTCGTTGTTGCAAAGTAACCACAGTGTGGTCCACCAAACTGCGTTGGAATACCAAATGGTTGTGCATCACCGATTACAACATCAGCACCAAATTTTCCTGGTGGTGTTAATGCGCCTAATGATAATGGATTTGAAGAAACGATAAATAATGATTTTTGTTGATGAACGATTTTTTCAATATCAGCTAATTTTTCAACTTGTCCGAAGAAGTTTGGATATTGAACGATTACACAAGCAACTGTATCATCTACTTCACTTTGTAATACGTCTAAATCTGTTACACCATCTTTATGATTAATTTCAACAACTTCAAGATGTTGACCTTTTGCATACGTTTCAAGGACTGCTCTTGATTCTGGATGAACTGCACTAGATACAAGAATTTTCTTTTTGCGAGTATGGCCAGCTGCTAGCATTGCCGCTTCAGCTAAAGCTGTACCTCCGTCGTACATAGAAGAGTTTGCTACATCCATTCCTGTTAATTCACAAATCATTGTTTGGAATTCAAAGATCGCTTGTAATTCCCCTTGTGAAATTTCTGGTTGGTATGGCGTGTAAGCTGTATAAAATTCTGAGCGAGAGATAACGTGATCTACAATTACTGGAGCGTAATGATCGTATACACCTGCTCCTAAGAAAGAAGCGTATTCTTTTAAGTTAGCATTTTTACTAGCCATTTGAGTTAACTCTTTTAAAAGCTCTGGCTCTGATTTTGCTTCTTTAATTTTTAAATCCCCTTTAAAACGAACACTCTCTGGAATATCAGAGAATAACTCATCGATCGTTTGAACGCCGATCGTTTGTAACATTTCTTTTTTGTCTTCTTCTGTCATTGGAAGATAACGATGCAACATGAAATCTACCCCTCTCCCCGTTACTTTGAACGTTTATAAAATGGTGTTGGAACAACTACTGCTTTGACGCGTTTATTACGAATTTCAATTTCTACTTCTGTATCAACTGCTGCGTATTTTACATCAATTAGTGCTAAACCAATGCTTTTCTTTAACGTTGGAGATTGTGTACCACTCGTTACTTCCCCGATTTTTTCTTCTCCAATAAATACAGGGTAATGTGTACGAGGAATTCCACGTTCGATTACTTCGATGCCGACTAACTTACGAGGCGCACCGTTTTCTTTTTGCTCTTTTAACGTTTCTTTTCCAAAGAAGTCTGCTTCTTTATTTGGTTTTACCGCAAAGCCAATGCCAGCTTCAATCGGTGTAATATCTTTTGATAATTCTTGACCATAAAGTGGTAATGTTGCTTCGAAGCGAAGTGTATCACGAGCACCTAAACCACATGCTTTTAAGCCTTCTTCTGCTCCAACTTCAAGAAGTTTCTCCCAAAGTTTTGCAGCATCTTCACTCTTACAGTAAATTTCAAATCCATCTTCACCTGTATAACCTGTACGAGATACAAGTGCTGGAATTCCATCTACAAGAATATCGTTTTTAAATTTAAAGAACTTAATTTCTTTCAAATCTTCTGACACAACTTTTTGTAAAATGCCTTCTGCTTTTGGTCCTTGAATTGCAAGCTGTGCAACTTCACTAGAAACATTGACTACTGTCGCATCGCCAATTACATGGCTAGCTAACCATTCGTAATCTTTCTCGATATTTGATGCATTGATTACTAATAAATAGTCTTCTTCACCACGTTTGTAGATTAATAAATCATCTACTGTACCACCATTTTCGTAGCACATAGCTGTATATTGTGCGCCTCCTACCTTTAAAGTAGAAACGTCATTTGTAACAACACGTTGTAAAAATGCTAAACTATCTACACCTTTTACCTCAACTTCTCCCATATGAGACACATCGAACAAACCTGCAGCCGTACGTACAGCTTCATGTTCTTCTTTAATGCTTGAAAATTGAACTGGTAATTCCCAACCACCGAAGTCGATTGTTTTTCCACCATACTTCGCGTATACATCAAATAACGGTGTACGTTGTAATGTAATCATGCTCTCTCCCCCTTATGCTTTGACAAATCAATAAAAGTTGCTCGCCATATCTAAACATTTTCACTCTGAAAAGATAGGATATACGGAATCTCATTATATTTTTTTATGAAAGCGTAAATAAAAAATCACTTTCTTGGATAAAATACGAAAGATTCCACACATTTCACACCATTATCCTAACATCATTCGCTATATTTCATCAATATTCTAGCATAAAAAATAATTTAGAATTTTTCATTCTTAATCTTATTAAATACAACTTTCAAAATTTAGCCCTTTATCTTTGTCTATTCTTTAACTTTCAGTATGTGTAATAGAGCCTTATTACAAGGCTTATATAATAAAGATTTTTCTAATAATTACTTTAGTTTATAGAAGGTGGGAGAGTCGTAATGAATGTCGATATTTCCGTAGATCGAACGTGGCAAAACAATTTTTTAAATAGAATTAACGAAGATGGTCCTTGGACAAACTGGGATTTATATCATTTAGCTTATAAAACAGAAAAATCATTACTTGTTCCTACTTTCGATGGATTACAAGCACCGAAACATTTATCTCATTTCACACCACTTCCTCATCAATTAGAAGTCGCTCAAAATGTCATTGAACAAATGAATGGTAAAGCGATACTAGCAGATGAAGTGGGACTTGGGAAAACGATTGAAGCTGGGCTTATTTTAAAAGAATATATGGTCCGCGGCCTTGTGAAAAAAGTACTTATACTCGTCCCTGCCTCTCTCGTATCACAATGGGCATACGAATTAAATACAAAGTTTTTTATTCCAGCTGTAGCCCAAAAGAAAAGCTACTCGTGGGAACAAGCCGATGTGATCGTATCATCAATTGATACTGCAAAACGTTCACCGCATCGCGATATCGTTTTGAACTTAGAATATGACCTTATTATTATCGATGAAGCACATAAACTTAAAAATAATAAAACAAAAAACTATGAATTTGCACAGCGATTAAAAAAGAAATTTTGTTTATTATTAACCGCTACACCTGTTCAAAATAAGATTGATGAAATTTTCAACCTCGTTTCTTTATTAAAGCCAGGACATTTAGGCAATCAATCCAACTTTGAAGAATATTACGCTTCAAAAAATCGTTCAGCCGAATCTGATGAAGATTTAAAAGCTCTTATTAACAAAGTGATGGTCCGAAATCGACGTCATAATACCGGAATTGATTGGCCAAAGAGACATGTACGTACAATTTTTGTTGAGTTTAATGAAGAAGAGCAAGCTTTGTATAATGGTATTGAAAATTGGCGAGGACAAGATGCCTTCTCATCTGCCTTCTCATCGTTAACTTTAAAACGGGAAGCGTGTAGTAGTCGTGAAGCTGTTTACTATTCATTAAAAAAACATGTGGAAAAAAGGCAGAAAGAAAATGAGCATTACATAAAAGACCCGCATATTGATGTGCTAATGGACAAAATTAATCATATTCCTTTCAACTCAAAAGCGAATAAAGCACTAGAGCTTATAAAAGAAATTGACGATAAAGTCATTATCTTCACTGAATATAGAGCTTCACAAATGTATTTACAATGGTTTTTACAACAACACGGTATTTCTTCCGTTCCATTCCGCGGCGGGTTTAAACGCGGGAAGAAAGATTGGATGAAGGAGCTTTTCCAAAACCACGCACAAGTATTAATTGCAACCGAAGCTGGTGGTGAAGGGATTAACTTACAGTTTTGTAGCCATATGATCAATTATGACTTACCGTGGAATCCAATGCGTCTTGAACAAAGAATCGGACGTATTCACCGTCTTGGTCAAAAGAATGATGTTCATATTTATAACTTAGCTACAAAACATACTGTTGAAGAACATATTTTGAAACTGTTATATGAAAAAATCAATTTATTTGAGCGTGTTATCGGTGAACTTGATGAAATTTTAACGAGAATTAATATGAAAAACATCGACGCACATATTCAAGAAATATTTGCGCAATCAAAAAGCGAAGGAGAAATCCGAATTAAGATGGAAAACTTAACATCTATTATCGACTTCGCGAAACGAAATGAAGCTGAGGTGCAAGGCTATGCAGCAACATGAAATTCATAATTACTTATACAATTTTTTCGAGGCGAATAACTGTGAAATTTTACAGCGCTCCCCTCATCTATTAGACGTACAGTTAACAATTGAGATGGATAAATTATTAATGAATCGCCCTTTTTATTGGCACTATCTTGAGAAAACAGGAGGCGTACCGAATCCGATGCGCCTTACTCTTCTTACAAATCCAGAAAGTGAAGAAAGCGATGGTGAGCTTATTCACTACGGTTCACCACGTCTTCATCAAATTTTCCAAACGACAAAAGAATTAGGCTCTTACATACGTTTATATGAGGAAGTACGGCATAGCGGGGCAACGCATACACCACTCCATCCTTGGCTCGGTGTAAATATTAAAGTTTCCTATCAATGTGATCGAAAAAAAGACATTCTTCACTCTATTGGTATTCATCTCATTTCTGGCACAATGATTGCAAACTTTCATGAAACATTAGCTAAAATTAAACTTACACCGAAAATACCTGACTTTTGTTTTACGCTCTCGCCTATCATTAAACCGCAAAGCGGTTTACAACGTATAGAGGATGCTTTAAAGAATATAATTGCAGAAGATGACCATACGTGGGCGAAAGAAGCAAGAGTGCGCTGGAATCACGATTTAGATCTTTTAAATCGTTTTTATGAAGAAAGTGATGAACTTCCTGAAAGCTATGAAATTGAAAAACAAGCCTTGCAAGAACAATATGAACCCCGCATTACAGTGCAAATTATTAACGGCGGACTCTTTTATGTTACCGCGAATCATTTTCTTTCTTAAAAAGCCCCTTCTGTTTTAGAAGGAGCTTTATTTTGAGTTACTCTCTATCTTCATTACGCTCTTGTTGTTTTTGCTTTGCCATACGTTTTTGATACGCACGATCCTTTGCACTCACATGATTTGCATCAGTTGGAAGATTTTCTTTTGAACGGCCAATTCCATTGCTCATCTTTTCACCCCTTTTTATATCTTTCAAAATACCCCCTTATTTTCAGCAAGAGATGCAATCCTTATACAAAAAAATAAGAGCAGCCATTGGCTACTCTTACTCACTCACGTATTTTTGAAACATATCATGGATGCCTTTATTTACTAGGTTCGAGATCTGCTCGTCAGATTTATTCGGATAACGATCACGCAATCTGATAGATGCCTTCACCATTAAATTTTCTAATACAGAACGGCCACCTTCTCCATAAATAATTTCAGCATACTTAACAAGCCTTCCATCCTCTACTGTTGCTGGATTATGATTGAAGAAAAATTTACTCATTGTCTCCACCTCTCTATTTTGATAACGTTTACATTTATATAGATTATTTATGTTATTTATTTCACAATATTGTATGCATGTATATTTAATTAGTTTCATTATAAAGCAACATATCGATAGTAAATATGTGATTTTCCGTCCATTTTGTGAACAAACCAAAAATGAAAGCGTTTCCTTTATTATATACTAAAAAAACTTACTACGCTAGGGGCAATTTTTTTAATCTACTAATCCCTCAAAAAGTAATATATTTTTTCTTTTCCCCTTAAACCTTATACAATTTTCAGAAATTATATTATAAAATATATGTATGACTTAAGGAGGATTTATATGAATCAAAATAAAAAAGCTATATTAGATCTTGTCTTTTATCTCGTAATCCCATTCCTCATTTGGAAATTTGCAAAACCTTATATCGATCCTTATTACGCGATGTTACTTTCCTCTGTTCCAGGGATTATTTATACACTGTATACCTTTAAAAAAGAAAAACAGTTTAACGTGACAGGGTTCTTTATTTTAATTACACTCATTTCTAATACAACAGTAGACCTATTATCTGGATCAGCTGAACGAATGTTGTGGAACGATGCGTATTATCACATCGTACTCGGTATTATCGTCATATGTACAATTTTTATAAAAAAACCACTTATGTTATATTTCGCAGCAGATATTTCCGCATTGCAAGGCCATGACCGTGATAAAAGTCGTGAACTGTATCGTGATAGTCGTATCTATCCAGCACTACAATACTTAACGCTATTTTTCGGCCTACAATTCATATTAAAAAGCTTCTTAAAAATTTATTTCATCTCTGTTTTCGGTGTAGATGGCTATGGTGAAATGAGAGCAATTATGACCGCTGTTGGATGGGGCATTTCCATTTGTATCGGAATTGGATTTGTTTGGGTAAACAATAAAATACATGCCGTTACAGAAGAAAAGGAATCCGTACAGTAAATGAAAACCCCCTAGTAGCATCATACTACTAGGGGATTTTCATTTTGCTACACATATTACGAAATCGTTAACTTGATTTTTTTCTTTTATCTTTTACGTTTCGATAAAACAAAGCAGCACTAAGCGGCATAACACCAAACCACTTATTCATAAATGGTTCTTTTTCAGCACGGCGTTGTTCTTTCTTTTGTTTACGATCTTCTTTTGGAGCATCCATGTACGACACAAATTGCTGTGTCACAAAGCGAACATAATCATTAGTAGACATATTATCATCACCTCTACTTGATTAGTATGTCCACTTTTTTATCCATTAATCTTTTCTTTTAATTCATTCATAATTTGCTTTACAGACTTATTCGTCGTATCGATATGAACATGAGCCTCTTCATAATGAGCTCGGCGCGATTCGAATTTCATTACAAATGCCTCTATATCTTTCTTCTGAAATAGTGGACGTGTCGTATCTTCACGAAGCCTTTCTGCAATTACATGTGGATCACAATATAAATACACGACAGTTCCATTTTCCTTCATCCACTTTCTGTTTTCCTCTCGTTCAATGATTCCCCCGCCAGTTGTAATAATGACATCATGAACAGGCAGTGAACGTAACATTTCACTTTCATATTCCCGAAAAGCGATTTCGCCTTCTTCAGCAAAAATATTACGAATCGCCTTCTCCTGCTTCTCTTCAATTTTTTGGTCTGTATCGACAACCTCCATATGAAGTTCTTTACTTAACGCTTTTCCAATTGTTGTTTTCCCAGCTCCCATATAGCCGGTTATATATATAGATTTCATGTTCGTTCCTCTCAATCATCCGTTATTATTTGTTATTATAACGAAAGATTTCATTATTTAATAAAAAAACGTTTTGTTCTCCTTGTACAATGAAGAACAAAACGTCACATACACGTTTTTACTTATAAGTGCCTCTTCTCACCCACTGCGTTGCAATCCATTTCTCGCCTTTCGTTACAGGTGCCCCTCCGTGTAACGTAAGCTCATTTAGTGATTGATCTTGATAAAAATACTCAAAGTATACTGCCATTCCCTTTCTAGGGTGCACAGAAAGATTTAATTTCGGGAAGAACGTTTCTCCGCCTTCTTCTACATCATTTAAATACATGATAAGCGTACTGATACGATTATTAGCAGCTGATCTACTATGTTCCGCAAAATAATCATAGTGCGCTTTATATTGTTGATCCACTTCATAATTTAAAATGTGCAATCCTTCTCCATGTGCTACAGGAACATTCATGATAGATGAAATTCGTTTTTCAATCTTTACAGTAAGCTCATTGTCTTCCAAAAATGCACCGCTACTCGTTCGAATATCATTTACATCACGTGATGAACCAACTTTAGAACGTTTCATTTTACTTTTAGACAATTCAATCAATTCGTCGCATTCTTCATCACTTAATACATTTCCTAACACGACAATAAGAGGTTCTTCGAATTTTGAAATAATGTGTATTTCCCTATCTTCCGTCATAATTGCATTTCCTTTATGATCAAAAATAGTTTGTTCCTTATTTTCACCTATTTGATTGTTATTTGTCATTTCCCTATTCTCCCTAAAAATATATGTTTGGATAGCTTGAATATATCATATTCTTTCTACCTTTCTCTTTTTTGAGAAAATTTAAACTTTTGATTGTTTTATTTATCCATTTTCTTTGAAAAAATAGCCTCTTTTAAAATGAGAAATTATGGTTTTATCCATATATTTCACATACTATCCTTCTATCCAATCGAATATTTTCTCATCCTTTTTTCTATACCGGAAACTAACCTTGTAGAAAACTTCTTGTTTTATTTTGCACTGCAACGAAACGAGTATAACATCGTTTTCAAAGACGTAATTCCCACTTGCTTCGCCCTTTTCATATTGAAAGAAAAAAGTATCTTCCTTTTCTTTTTGCTGTAAGTCTTTTTTTATATTTGTAATAGATCGATTTAGTAGTTCCTCCAGTACAAACTTTTGCTTTATTTCAATATAAAATTTTTTATCTATAAGCAACATATTCGTTTCGTATACAAAAAACGAAGTTAATAATACAAGAAAAATAATTGTTCCTGGCATCGTAAATCCATCTTGTTTTCTCATATATTTATTTCCATTTCGCTATATCTTACAGCTACACCTTCATATATTTTCCCACTCATATCTTTCACATTTATAAAGAGCAGATGAGGTGTTACTTCGTACGAAACCATTTCAACATTTTGTAATATAACTTCTCTTCCGCGCATATTCACTTTTCTTATAAGATGATTATTCAATTTTTCATACGTCACTTCATCTCCAGTGCGAAGACGGAAGCGCAAAAGATTATCTTTATTTTCAGGGACTATTTTTTCTACAAAAGATACTTCACGAAACTCTAACTGTACTTGTCCTATAAACACATCCCATTCCCAATTATTTAATCCTTTTGATTGGTTGTTTTCTATTCCAATAAAATTCAAACGTGGTAAAAGTAAAAAGAACAGTGATAACAGAAAAAAACATACGATCATTTCTATTAATGTAAACCCAACTTCTAATTTATTTTTTCTCCTGCATAAAAGCATTGTTCCATCATTCTTCCTTTCACATCTTTCCACGTAGCACAAACTTCATTTCCTCCCCAATATGTGTAATATACATTTCCGTTTACGACTTTTTCTTGCGGTCGTTTCGCCCCATTCTCATACATATATAAAGCTGCTTCCCTTTTTAATAATACAAATGCTTTATAACGAATTTGTATGTTTTTTCGTTCTTGCATAACCAATACTGTTTGCGGAAGTAGTAAAGATACTGCCATCATTACTATACTTAATGCTACAAGCATCTCAGCCATCACTGACCCTTTTTGACATTTCACGATACGTAAATCTCCCTCTCCCAAGCTGAAATACAATCTCATATTTATAACTTCGATACGAAAGTAAAATAGTGCCACCTCTATTAATATTTCCACTCGGATTATATGTCATCGGATTTGGAAAAGTATTCAAATCAATTTGTATATCGCTATCATATTCTCTTTTAATGATAGTAAGATTCTCACTTAGCTCCCCTATATAATACGTATGTCTATCTTTATACCATCGTAATGTATAGTGTTTTTGACGGTTTATCGCTAATTGTTGCATATACAAAATATCGTTTGAAAACTGTCTTAAAAATTGTTCCACTTTTTGTTTTTCATGTAATGAATGTACGTTAAAATACGTGACCATACTTAGTACAGAAATTGCAAATAGAACGAGTAGCATTTCTAAAAGAGTAAAACCTTTTTGTTTCACAGTTTCCCAGTTGTTACTGTGCCATCATTTGAAATATGAATGGATTCACCATTCGGACACTCATCAGCTGTAATATATTTTTCATCCCTTAGCTCTTTTAGCGAGGGAATTTTATTATGTTGTAAATGGTATGCTTGTATTTGAGCTTCTATAGATTTCACATAGGCTTTACATCCTTTTCCTTCGACGGATGAACGCTGTGTAACTACATTCGGAATAATTAATAGTAATAATACAGTTATGACGACCATAACTAATAACATTTCTAAAAGGGTAAACCCTTCTTCATTCTGCATGTAAATGCCTCCTAAATAGAATTCATCATTTGAAACATTGGCATAATCATCGCTAAATACATAAGAACGACTATTCCTCCAATACACGTAAATAAAATTGGTTGAATGATCACTAACATACGTTTAACTTTTTGCTCCATCTTTTCCATAATAAGATCGCTATAGTCACCTAATTCAATCGCCAAATTACCGTTTGCTTGTCCATGCGTAATAATATAAGAAAGTTCTTCCTCATAATATCCGCTTTTAGCAATAATAGATTGCAACGGTTCTCCTGCAATTAATTGGCGTTCAATTCGACCCGCTTCATATTGAAAGAACGGATGATAATTTTGCTCCATCATTATTGTTAGGGCCTCAAGTACTGATAGTCCACCTTGTAATAAACCGCTCAATTGAGTGGCGAAATAATGTGAATGCTTTAAAATAAGAAATGTTTTTACGAGGGGGATACGAAGCATAATTTTTACCTGCTTCATATGCGGGAGTTTCCGAAAGTAAAACATATATACACTACATCCAATCATAATGATAAAAATAGTGCTAAAAATAAGGCTGGGTAGCAGCTTAATTGCACTTAATATTTGTTCTGTAAATAACGGTGCTGTGGAACCAAACGAACTATATACCATGTCAACCTGTGGTAATAAAATGCGATTAAAAATCAAAATCATGATTAGTAAAAAGAACGCCAAAAACATAGGATACTGCATTATTTTTATCATATCTTTCCTATACTTATCCTTTTTATAAAGAAGTGCGCTCCCTTGTTGCAACGCAAAAGAAATATCACCATGTTGCTCAGCATAAAATAAATAACTTAACACCTCCTGATGAAACATTAATTGATGAAAAGAATCGTGTAGACTTTTTCCATCTTTTAATCCATCAATCATGCGCTGCAATTGTACTTTCTTTTCTAAAGGTAATTGAAACCGTAAAAATTCTAATGCCTGCAAAAGGGAGTATCCTTTTTCTAATAGTTCTCCTAATCGTTTCAGCAATACTACTTGATCACTTAAACTCCATATTTTCTTAAACATACACATCCTCTTCTAAAAATCCTAAAGCGTATCCTTTTCGTATCGAAGATTCTAATGTTTCGTGCTTGTACGTGACACATTCCCCGTTTGCTTCTTTAATTGCTTGTTTTAACTCATATCCATATAACAACTCATAAATACTCGCTTGTCTTACCTGCCTCATTGATTTACATAAAGTTGAGCACTTTCTTTGGCAAAACGGACACTTCAATTCGACAAGTCGCTGTGCAGCTATAGCCAATAAAGATTGTTCAATCTCTTGCCTCGTTATACCGAAATCCATAAATCGGAGTATCGCCCCTTTCGCATCACTAGTATGCAGTGTCGTCATTACTAAATGTCCAGTCAAACTTGCTCTTATAGCGATTTTCGCTGTTTCTTCATCACGAATTTCACCGACTAAAATAATATCTGGATCATGACGTAAAATGGCCTTTAGTCCCGCCTCATATGTGATACCTGCTTTTTCATTTATTTGAATTTGTAATACATCGTCATTTCTTTTTTCAACTGGATCTTCAAGTGTAACGATGCGACGTGTTTTCTTTTTTTTAATTACCTCTAATAATGCATACATTGTTGTTGTCTTCCCCGAACCAGTCGGTCCAGTAAATACGAGTAACCCATGTGAATAGTGTAAAAAAGAGAGTAGTTTTTTCGCTGTACTTGGAAATAACGAAAGATGAGATAACGGCTGAATAGATGCTTGTAAATGAAGACGAATAACGAGACTTTCTTGGTATACGGTTGGAAGCGTGGAAAGGCGTAAATACACTTCTTGTCCATCCATTTGTAAATACAGTGAACCATTTTGTGGCTTCCGTCTCTCCCCTATATCCATGGATGCTAAAAATTTAAAGTGTGAAACAAGTTTTTCTCCAAATTCCTTTTCGATACAGTGTTTCGTCATTAAATCTTTTCCTATACGCAGTTGAACCACTACATCCTTCTTCCTGGGCACAATATGTAAATCCGAAGCTTGTACCCTGCACGCCTCTTTCAAAATCGTATTCGCAAAAATTTCAATTCCATTCATCATTTTTTCCCTCCCCACTATGTATATAGCATGAAAAAACAGATAAGAAAAATCGGCATTTTTGTATTTTCACTAGAGAAAAAAGGGAAAATATGTTTGTGAAATTATGAACAATTTCCGAATTATTGTCTGAAATTACCTATATGGAAGTTTATCTGTATTATAATGTTATTATCTTGGATAAAGTGATAAAGGTGGAGATCCTCATGGAACAAGCTTTAAAAATTACAGGCGTATTATCTGACCCAACTCGTTATTACATTTATAAATATATTTCTCAAAAACATAGTTACGTAACTGTACAAGAAATTGCAGATGAGTTTGAGATTCATCCAAACGTAGCACGTTTACATTTATCTAAATTAGAAGATGTTCATATGCTGAAATCGGAAACGAAAAAAACTGGAAAAGGCGGAAGACCAAGCAGATTATATGTATTATCTGAAGATGTGATTCAATTACAATTTCCATTCCGCGATTATCAATTGTTAGCAAGAATAGCATTTAATTCTTTACTTAGCCTTGGCGCCGCTGGTGAAAAAGCGCTATACGAAACAGGAAAACAATTCGGGGCCGAGTTAATGCAACAACATATGCAGCGTTTACATGTGAATGAAGATGCTTTAACAGTAGAGCAAAAAGTCCAAATTGCAAAAGAAGCTTTCTCAACAGCTGGTTTATCACCTGCATTTGAATTAAGTGCAGATGGAACGAAAATTTTCTACGATGTACACAATTGTCCATTTAAAGAGGTTGCTGTTCATCACCCAACTGAAATTTGTAATATGCACGGAGATATGATGAAAGGGATTTTTGAAATCCTATTCCCTAACATGGAATTAACTCGAAACGATAGTCTACTAGATGGATGTAAATCTTGTAATTATAAACTAACAATTTAATTTCTCATATAAAAAGAAGCCAATTATAATTGGCTTCTTTTTATATGAACGAATATTTACAATAGTAAGAAAAATAAACTATAATGAGGAGAGGTTTACTTTTTTAGAAAAGGAGGGAGATGGCATGGAGCGCATGTTTCGCGTTCTCGGCTTTTGGACTGGAATTTTCTCGGTTATGTTTTACGTAGGGGATATGCAACAGGCTGCACTACTATTTTTAGGACAAACAGGTTTCTTCGTACTTTTAAGCTATTTAAATTTAACAGAGCGTATGTATATATACGTATTCGGGGCATATTTAACTGTTTTCTTCATAGGATTTACATACTACACGACGTTTTTACTTGTCCCTGGAGCTGGACATTAAAGATGGCATTTTGCCATCTTTTTTTTAATTCCGTAATTTCCTAGTTGACTTATAGGTTTTATTACCTTATATTCTATATAACAGATTGGAATTAGGGGGAATCAACATGAATACACTGCTTGTCGGAATTAACGTTGCAGTCATGATCATCTTAGTTGGCGTATTATATTATATGCAACGTAAGCATGTATCTTTTAATAAACGTGTATTTACTGCTTTAGGAGTCGGAATTATATTCGGTCTTATATTACAATTTATTTATGAGCCAACTTCTAAAGTAATTATTGAATCAAATACTTGGTTTGGCTTAATCGGTAGCGGTTATGTGAAATTACTTCAAATGATCGTTATGCCACTTATTTTAGTATCTATTATTTCCGCATTTACAAAATTACAGTTAACGAAAAACCTTGGTAAAATTAGTGGTCTTATTATCGGAATTTTAATTCTTACTACAGGAATCGCTGCAGCTGTCGGTATTGCTGCAAGTGCAGGATTTGATGTATCAGCAACAGGCTTGCAACAAGGTGATGCAGAATCTGCTCGTCTGAAGTTAGTTGAAGAAAGATTTACTTCTATTGAAAAAACAACAATTCCAGATAAATTATTAGAGCTGTTGCCTACAAATCCGTTTCTTGATTTAACAGGTGCTCGTCCAACATCAACAATTTCTGTTGTAATATTTGCAGCCTTTATCGGTATCGCCTTTATAGGGGTAAAACGAAAATATCCAGAACAAGCAGAACTATTTAAGAAAATGCTTGATGCTGTATATGCAATCGTAATGCGTATGGTAACATTAATTTTACGTCTTACTCCATACGGCGTATTAGCTCTTATGGCAAAAACAGTTGCTGGTAGCGACATAAATGCTATTTTAAAACTTGGTAACTTCGTGTTAGCGTCTTACGTAGCACTTATCGTAATGTTCGTTATCCACTTATTATTAATTGCTCTATCTGGTTTAAATCCAATTCAATATTTAAAAAAGGTGTTCCCTGTATTAACATTTGCATTCACATCTCGCTCTAGTGCTGGTGCAATGCCATTAAATATTGAAGCGCAAAAAGAAAAGCTTGGTATTTCCGAAGGGATTGCAAACTTCGCAGCATCATTTGGAGTATCTATCGGACAAAACGGTTGCGCAGGTATTTATCCAGCAATGCTTGCAATGATGGTCGCTCCAACTGTAGGAATCGATCCATTACAACCACAATTTATTTTAACTTTAATCGCTGTCGTTGCTATTAGCTCATTCGGTGTTGCCGGTGTTGGTGGCGGTGCAACATTCGCAGCGTTAATCGTACTATCTACAATGAACTTACCAATCGGTATTGTCGCTCTTGTTATCTCAGTTGAACCATTAATCGATATGGGTCGTACAGCTCTTAACGTAAGTGGTTCTATGACAGCAGGTCTTATTTCTAGTAAATGGCTTGGTGAATTAGATCAAGATACGTACAATCAAGATGATACAAAAACTGGTGAAATTGCTTCATAATGAAAAGGACGCTAACAAAACTGTTAGCGTCCTTTTTTAGTTCTTTCCATCTTCCTCTTTTTCTTTTATACATAAGGCATAACATATTGTCTCAAATAATATAAGTAAAGCTCTACCAATTACTTCAACCATGGTAAAACACCACCTATATATTATTACGCATAGATATAATGAAATAATACCATTTTTCATTTTTTTAATAACTATTAATTATAAACTAAAGACTAACTATTATTCCTCATCTGCAAACTGTAAAAACTCTTCCAACCGCTCCTTTAACTCCTCCTCTATCTCACAATAAGTTTCATCAACAAGTTCACCACTTAACTTACTTCCCCAAAACCTTATTTGAAGCGGTACTCCTAAAAAATAATTACAACATTCCCAGATAGGAACTGTATAAAATTCAATCATCTTTCCTTCTTCATCTAATACAGCTATCGAAATCGATGAATAATATCCTGTTTCAAAAGGATTTTCTTTATCTCTGATGAGTTCTATAAATAATTCCATGTTTTTTTCTATGTACAAATGTGAATAATCTTTAAAAAGTTTAAATGATATTCTCTCTATTTCCTTCTCCATGCATTGAACCTTCTCTTTTAACTCCAATGTAAAATCTCGTTCTTTATACTTCATTTCCGTCTCCTTACACATAGAAAAAGAGAATACAATAATATATTCTCTTTTCTCAAATATATTTCATTATCTCACAGCCCGTCCTTTTCACAAATAACCATTTTGTTCGCACCATTTATGAAATTGTCCTACGTCTACTCCAACTAACACGATATCCTTTAGCTCTACATCAATGATTTGTTCTCCAATTACAATAGCAAACTGCGATTCTAATTTTGTCTCGCTGTTCTTTACAATTCCAATTCGGTTCCGATGCGGTCCATCTTTTATATATGCTTTTTGTCCTACAATATCAAAGTTCAAGTCTCTCACCTCTTTTATTGCGCTTAAATTTGAAATACGAACTCAAATTCGGAAATTTTCCTTTCCTTGCACTATTTCTCTATATATATGACGAAACAATAAAAGAGTCCTCCCTTCTTTACAATTATTTTTTCTTTGTTTCATTTTTGTGATTGAAACGTAAAGTTTATAATAAAATACACTTGGAAGCGCTTTCTATGTAATTTTTTATGTTATAATATATAAGTAGAACTTCGCAAAGAGGGTTAAAAAAAATGAATACAAAAATGATTAAAAAAGTAATTGACGCATTAAAAGTATATGGCTTTCAGAATGTATCATTCTGTGACAAAACGAAACAATTTTTATTTCATAACGAAATGGATATTATGAGCGGCTATGCAGAAATAACATATAGTAGTCAATTTGAAAAATTCAACGTACAAATTCATCCGATTGAAACACATCACCAAGCAGAGTTACAAGAGGTTGAAAGACATATACAGGCCTGTATAAGGAAAGTGGAATATTTAAACGCACTTCTTAGCGGGCAAACAAAACTAGATGACAAAATTATTATAATGTAAAAAAAGAACGTGATATCCTCACGTTCTTTTTTGTAATGGATTGTAATACATCCATTGCTTCTCCAAATGTCATATCAAATATCGTCTTATCCTCTATGTATGGAAATTGTCTAAAGCGCTTTTCTAACATTTTCACGGCGTCCGACGTAAAGTGTACACTATCAATGCCAAATTCTGTTTCAAGAAGAACGATCCAATCTAACACATGAAAACCTAATCCATTTACGAATGAAATAAGTTTTTCTTCTGGCTGTGAAGATAAGAATACGTGTCGTTCCATCTCATCGAAAAGTTCTTCACCTAAAACTTCTGCTAATTCATCATCATGTTCGCGTTCAATAATCTCTTCATATCCGTAATCATCCACAAGCTCTTCTACTTCTTCACTGTCCTCACAAAGCAATTGACTAAGAACGGCCCCTTTCTTAAATTCACTATTTTGTACAACTTCTAAAAAGCTCGTTTCCCATCCATTTTCTAATTTCATATTATATACTCCTTTATATACGTTTCTTATCATCACTGTTCCCAAAAGATCACTTTTATAACCTTTTAGGTCGTTACTATTATTTCACATGATTCATAACATAAGATGCAAATTCAGTTGCATCTCCTTCAAAAATATTTATTTCTGGCAAATGATAGAACGTTGTTTGAAGCGGGTTTCTTTCATGATATACATATATCTTTTTCTCTAGCGCAATCGCCATTCCAAACTCTGTATGGCTCCCTTTTCCGCCATCTAATATAAGTAAAAAGACATCCGCTTCTTTAATAGCATTCTTTTCTGCCTGACCAATTTCTCTTAATTGATCTTGATTCACTGCTCTTTCGTTTCTTGTCCAATCATATGTATGGTGCCATCCTGCATGTTTCAGTTCATTTGCTATAGAACGTACAAGATGTTTATTTTGGAATCCTGAGGCGACATAAAAATTCATTTATATACACTCCTTCATTATGTACGGGAAACTCCTTTTAGCGTTAATTGCTATAAACATAATAAAGAACGACTTCAAAAAAAAAAATCCCCCTCTTTAAAACTTATTTGCGTTTAAATGATGGGATTCTTCATGCTCTTCTTTTATTTTCTTCTTTTTATAACTTTCATCAGCTAACATTTCTAGTTCAGCTGTTATTTCTGATTTTTCAAGCTCTCTTTCTTGCGAAAATTTCCTTGAAATATAAACAATAACACTACCAACGTACAACACAAAGCATATAATAAGTGCAGTATTTTCATAGAGACTTAGCTCCAACACAGTCACTCCTAATCCATTCGTATTTTCACGCTTCATTAATTGGAATTTCCCTACTAATCCATTTGTTACCCCGCTATTCGAGGGCAGTAAAACCCCCACCTCAAAATTCAGCAAAAATAAAGAAGTTAGGTGTGGGATTAACTGCCCGTAAAAGCCCGATTGGTCCAACTAATAATCAGTGGGGGATTAACCCCTCCCCCACTGATTAAAGTTTCACTTTATTGTAACATAAAAATATCAATCCTTGGAATCTTTCATCCTACTAAAAAAGACATGATTGTTTCATCATGCCTCTGAAATATGTTGAATGATTGTTTGAATTGCTTCTTTTCCATTATATTTTTTTAGTGCTGTTTTATACATCTCATTATTTTGATTTAATTCTTCGACATGCTTTATAAGTGATTTCACAGTCACATCTTCTTCATACAATACGGAAGCATATCCTTGTCTTTCAAAAGACTCTGCATTTAGTATTTGATCTCCACGACTTGCAAATTTCGATAGCGGAATTAAAACCATCGGCTTTTGCAATGTTAAAAACTCAAAAATGGCATTAGAGCCCGCACGTGAAATAACAAAATCTGTTATCGCTAATATGTCTGGCAGTTCTCCATGTATATATTCAAATTGTTTATATCCTTCTTTATTTTGTAAGCTTTCATCAAGATTACCTTTTCCGCAAAGATGAACAATTTGATATTTTTTCAAAAGTTCTGGTAACGCTTCTCGAACCGTTTCATTAATTTTCTTTGCGCCCAAACTTCCTCCCATAATTGTAATAACTGGCTTTTTACGTGAAAAACCTAAAAACGCTAAACCTTTTTCACGATTTCCCTTTAGCACTTCTTCACGTACAGGAGATCCTGTATAGATTACTTTTTCTTTCGGTAAATGTTTCGCAGCTTCTTCAAATGTAACAAATATTTTCGAAGCAAAACGGAGCGCAATTTTATTTGCTAGTCCTGGCGTCATATCAGATTCATGTAATAAAACAGGGACTCTATTTAGCCAGCCTCCAATTACGACTGGTACAGATACGAAACCACCTTTTGAAAAAATCACATCCGGTTTTAGTTTTCGAATCCTTACATACGCATCCATAACACCCTTCATTACAAGAAAAGGATCTTTTATATTTTTTAAATCAAAATAACGACGTAGCTTTCCACTTGAAATACTATAGTACGGAATGCCTTCCTGTTCTATAATCGTTTTCTCAATTCCTTGATGAGAACCAATATAAGAAATATCCCAATTCCGTTCTTGTAAATGTGGAATGATGGCTAAATTAGGTGTTACATGCCCGGCCGAACCGCCACCTGTAAAGACTATTTTCTTCATACGTCTCCCCCTTCTACACTATAATACACTAAAATATCTTGCCTCAGGGTGAGAAAATACCATAGCCGTTACAGACGCTTCTGGCTCCATCATAAATCCTTCCGTTAATGAAATACCTATTTCCTCTGGATGAATTAAGCGAAATAGCTTTTCTTGATCTGCAAGTTCTGGACATGCCGGATAACCGAAGGACACTCGTATCCCTCTATATTTCGTACGGAAACGTTCTTCCATCGTCAGTTCTGATGAATCTGGAATACCCCAGCGATCACGAATGAGCATATGTGTTTTTTCAGCAAGACCTTCTGCTAGTTCAAGCGCTAACGATTGAATGGCATGACTGCGTAAATAATCCCCCTTCGCCTTCCACTCTTCAGCAATGTCCCGAACGCCTTCCCCAACCGTAACAGATAGGAAAGCAACATAGTCCATCTCATCTTCAACTGGTCGTAAATAATCACCTAAAGTACGATATGGTGCTTTTCCTTGCCTTGGGAATGTGAAACGCTCTATAACACGTGTATGATCTTCTGGATCATATATTACAATGTTTTGTCCGTCACTTTGCGCTGGGAAAAATTGATACACCGCTTTCGGTTTTAACCAATATTTTCCTTCCTGCAATAATTCGTCTATTAAATCATTTAATTCGTGTGCTCTCTTATCTCCCTCTCGCAAAAGCTTCTTCACATTTCCTTTTAATCCAAGGTGATGTCCAAGTAGCATTTGTCTATTTAAAAATGGAGCGAGATGTGCAACTGGGATATCACGTAATACAATTCGCTTTGTTGAATCAGGTATCATAACCTCAGCCTTCGGTAACGGTTCAATTACTGCTGGAATTTCTACTTTCTTCTCCTCTTTTTTTACGATATGAAGATGACGCTCTTTTTTATCTTGTTTCATCTTCTCGCGCTCTTCTTCTTTTTGAAGCTTATTAATAATATCAAGCCCCGTCATCGCATCACTCGCATAGCATACGAGCCCTGTATATGATGGGGATATACGGTTATCTGTAAACTTTCTCGTTAACGCCGCCCCGCCTACAACGATTGGAATATCAATATTTGCCGCTTTTAAATCTTCAGCAGTCGTTACCATTTGTTGCGCTGATTTTACTAATAAACCAGAAAGGCCAATAATGTCAGGCTTCTTTTCTTGTACTTCTTGTACAATTCGATCTGAGCGAACATTGATTCCTAAATTAATAATCTCATATCCGTTATTCGATAAAATAATTTCAACGAGGTTTTTGCCAATATCATGTACGTCACCTTTAACAGTTGCTAATAATACTTTCCCCTTTTTCGCACTCTCGCTAGATTCCATATGTGGCTCTAAATAGCTTACGGCAGCTTTCATACTTTCAGCACTTTGCAATACTTCGGCAACGATAAGCTCATTATTATTAAATAATCGTCCCACCTCATCCATTCCTGTCATAAGTGGGCCATTAATAATATCCAAAGGTTTTCTTCCTTCTGTAAGTGCAAGGCTTAAATCTTCTTGTAGTCCTTGTTTCGTACCTTCTACAATGTAATTTGCCAGCCTTTCATCAAGAGTTAATGTTTCTTGGGTAACGACATCTTTCTTTTTTGCCGCGCGATAAAAATTTGTAAATTCTTCTAACGTCTCTTGCGTCGTTTCAAAAAGTAGTGCATCAGCAAGACGTTTTTCTTCCTCTGGAATTGACGCATACCGTTCTAATTTTTCCGTATTCACAATCGCGTAATCTAATCCTGCTTTCGTTGCATGATATAAAAAGACGGAATTTAATACTTCGCGGCCAGCTGGTGGTAAACCAAATGATATGTTACTTACACCTAAAATCGTTAAACACTCTGGTAAGGCTTCTTTAATAAGGCGAATTCCTTCTATCGTCGCTGCCGCTGAACCAATATATTCTTCATCACCTGTACCTACAGGAAATACAAGTGCATCAAAAATAATATCTGACGGGCGTATACCATATTTCGTCGTCAATAACTCATAACTTCTTTTCGCGATTTCGAGTTTTCGTTCTGCACTAACCGCCATACCATCTTCATCAATTGTTCCTACAACAATAGCAGCACCATATTTCTGAAGAAGCGGCGTCACTTTTTTAAATCGTTCTTCTCCATCTTCTAAATTAATTGAGTTAATAACAGCTTTACCTTGAATATAAGTAAGAGCTCGCTCCATCACATTTTCATCTGTTGAATCAATCATAATCGGTACTTTTAACACTTTCGTAACTTCTGCCAAGAAGTTTTCCATATCTTCTATTTCATCGCGATCAGGATCTGCCATACAAATATCAATAATATGAGCATTTTTCTTCACTTGCGCTCTTGCGACTTCAGCAGCCTCTTCAAATTTCCCTTCTGCTACTAATCGTTTAAATTTACGTGACCCAATAACGTTTGTTCTTTCACCAACAAATAATGGTCTCATAGAGTCATCATATTGAAGTGCCTCTAATCCACTAACCCCGTGTCCATCTCTTTCGTGGTGTTCACGCGGCTTAAGAGAAGCTAACGCAGATTTCATTGCTTTTATATGTTCTGGTGTTGTGCCACAACAACCACCGATAATATTAACCCATCCTTCTTCAGCAAATCGCTTCACTTTTTCAGCGAGAGAAGATGGAGATTCATGATAATGTCCATCTTCATCAGGAAGACCTGCATTTGGATAACAAGAAATGTAACACTCCGACAAATCAGATAGTGAACGAATATGGTCTCTCATAAACTCCGGACCAGTCGCACAGTTTAATCCAACAGATAGTGGCTTCATATGTTCTACTGATAAGTAAAAAGCCTCAATTGTTTGCCCGGCCAGAGTCGTTCCCATCGGTTCAATCGTTCCTGAAATCATAATAGGTACAATTTTATTTAGCTCATCAAAAGCTGCTTGAATTCCAATATAAGCAGCCTTCACGTTACGCATATCTTGACTCGTCTCAACGAGTAATACATCTACGTCGCCATTTAATAAGCCTCTAGCCTGCCGTGTATAGGCTTCAATTAATTCTTCAAACGTCACACCACCTGTAACACTAATCGCTTTCGTTGTCGGCCCCATTGCTCCCGCAACATATACTTCTTTTCCGCTTTCGTTGACCGCTTGCTTCGCTAAACGTGCTGCCTTCTCATTTAATTCCTCATCTAAATGAGACAACTCATAATCACTTAATACAATATTCGTCGCCCCAAATGTATTTGTTTCAATAATATCCGCTCCAGCTTCAATATAAGCTTTATGAATCTTTAAAATGACATCAGGCCTTGTTTCTACTAAATATTCATTACAGCCTTCGTACTCTTCTCCTCCGAAATCTTCCGCAGTTAAGTCCTCTTGCTGGATCATCGTTCCCATTGCACCATCTAATATTAAGATGTCATTTTTTAATTTTTCTTCTATACATTTCATCAGTTAATACCTTCTTTCACTTCTTGCTTTTCTCTCACATATTTAACAAGATGTTCTGTAATTTCATATTTTAGAAATGGTGTAATAAGATAAATGCCGTTAAAATATTTCATCGCCGCATCGATCAATTCTTGTGAAATGCGAATCCCTTCCTCAATTGCTGCCTCTTTCGTTTCATGTCCATCCATTCTCTCCCTTATTTCTTCAGGTAGAGTAATACCCGGCACCTCAAAATGAAGGAAATCTGCATTCCTTTTACTTATTAATGGCATAATCCCAATAAAAATAGGTTGTTCCAAATGCTTTGTCGCTTCATACACTTCTTCAATTAACGCGATATCATAAATTGGCTGCGTTAAGAAATATTCCGCTCCAGCATCTATTTTCCGTTCCATTCGCTTAACCGCTGCTTTTAAATGTCTTACATGCGGATTAAACGCACCTCCCACTGAAAACCTTGTTGCTGGACCAATTGATTTCCCTAAAATCGAGCGCCCGTCGTTCATTTCTTTAATCATTTTAATGAGCTCAATAGAGGACAAATCATATACAGAAGTGGCACCTGGAAAATCACCAACGCGTGCTGGATCCCCAGTTAAAGCTAACACTTCTTCCATACCTAACGCTGATAGGCCTAGTAAATGAGATTGTAGTCCGATGACGTTATGGTCTCTACACGTTAAGTGCGTCAATACCGGAATATCGTGCTTCGTTAATAATGCCCCCATTGCCATATTCGAGATGCGAGGCGATGCTAATGAATTATCTGCTAGAGTAATAGCATCTGCACCAGCTCTTTTCAATGCTCTTGCCCCTTCAAAAAATCGCTGCGTATCTAACGTTTTCGGTGGATCTAATTCCACTACTACTGTCGTTTGTTTTTTTGCTTTCTCTGCTAAAGTGACATGAGCTTTCGAACGTTTCTCATGTGTATGAACTACTTTCGGTCTTTGAATCGTATCCTTTTCTATTACAGGCGTAATATTTAGAGTAGCACGTTTCATACTTTCAATATGTTCTGGAGTAGTGCCACAACACCCCCCCAATAACCGGATACCTTGCTCAATAAATTTCGGTGTCATCGCTTCGAAATAAGCCGGACTTCCCTCATATACGTAGCGTCCCTCCACATAATTCGGGAGACCTGCATTTGGATATGCTGACAAGTAGCCATTTTGAGGAATCGATATCATTTTAAAAGCTTCCGTCATATGAAGTGGCCCTAGTTGACAGTTCAATCCAACGACATTTGCACCGTAATCTAAAAGCTGTTTTAATATTTCATTTACATCATTTCCATTTTGAGTCGTACCTGCCTCATGTAACGCTAATTGAGCTACAATTGGAATATTCGTTTGTTTTCGTAACACCTGAACAGCATGAAGTAATTCAAACTCATCATAGAAAGTCTCTAATAGCAGTCCATCAACCTGTTCTTCTAGTAATGCACTTGCCTGTTCCAGTAACATAAATTCTCGCTCCATATCAGTTGTCGTAACAGCTCCGATATGTTTCATACCACCAATTGTCCCTAAAATTGCATTTCTATCTGTAACAGATGCTTTCGCAATCTTCACTGCCGCTTTATTAATTTGAACAACTTGATTCTCTAAGCCATACATACGTAATTTCGCTTCATTTGCTCCGTACGTATTTGTTTGAATCACATCTGCCCCAGCAGCTACATATTGTTTATGAATCGATATAATTAAATCTGGATCAGATATATTCAATTCTTCAAAACTACTTTGCAAACCATGTGAATGTAATAATGTCCCGACCGCACCATCACCTATTACAATTCCTTTTGATAATAAATCTAGTAATTTCACAAATCTCCCTCATTTCTATCAATATAAAAAAACCCCTCTTCACTTTGAAGAGGGGGACATAATCGTTCCTCCTCTTATTATGCAAAACATTCGTTTTGCAGGTATTAGCACCGTTTCAAACATTTCGTTTAAAGGTTGCCGGGTTTCACAGGGCCTTTCCCTCCACCGCTCTCAATAAGAGTTTGTCTTTATTATTTTATTTATGTAGCTAAAAGGAAATACGTTCCCCTTTTAACAATGTTTGTTAATTTTTTAATAAATTTAGCATGCACAAATGCAAAAGTCAATGACACTTGCGGAAAAATAAAAATTATTTAAAATAAAGTTGCAATTCAATTATCTTTTGTTGTAAAGTTAAAAACATAATAAAATTTCATACGAACATTCTTATCTAGAGAGGTAGAGGGACTGGCCCTTTGACGCCTCAGCAACCATTAACATTTGTTAATAAGGTGCTAATTCCAGCAAATTGTGAAAGATTTGACAGATGAGAAGAAGACTCTATTCAAACCGAAAGCCTTCTTCTTTAGAAGGCTTTTTTTATTTTACATTCACTTAATTGTTAATTTAAAAAGGAGGAATTTTCACATGTCAACTATTGAAACAAAACTAGCACAAATCGGAAACCGGAGCGAGACTACAACAGGAACTGTTAACCCACCTGTTTATTTTTCAACTGCTTATCGTCACGAAGGAATTGGTAACTCTACTGGCTTTGACTATTCACGAACTGGCAATCCAACTCGCGGTCTTTTAGAGCAGGCAATCGCAGATTTAGAGTACGGTGAACAAGGTTATGCCTGTAGTTCAGGGATGGCAGCTGTTCTCCTCGTCCTTTCCCTATTCCGTTCCGGAGACGAACTTATTGTATCTGAAGATTTATACGGGGGCACTTATCGATTATTTTCTGAGCACGAAAAAAAGTGGAATGTTCGATGTAGATACGTAAATACACAATCTATTAAACAAATTGAGCAAGCTATCACAACTGAAACGAAAGCTATTTTCATAGAAACTCCAACTAATCCGTTAATGCAAGTTACTGATATTGCCGCTGTCGCAACTGTAGCGAAAAGACACGGACTACTTCTTATTGTAGACAACACATTCTATACGCCTTATATACAGCAGCCATTAACAGAAGGTGCCGACATTGTACTTCATAGCGCAACGAAATATTTAGGGGGACATAACGATGTCCTAAGCGGACTTGTCGTTGCAAAAGGAAAGGAACTTTGTGAGGAAATCGCTCATTATCATAATGCCTCTGGTGCGGTCTTAAGTCCATTTGACTCATGGCTATTAATTCGTGGTATGAAAACGTTAGCGCTTCGCATGAGACAACATGAAGAAAATGCAAAAGCAGTTGTTGCTTATTTAAATGATGAAGACGGGGTGACAGATGTATTTTATCCTGGAAGAGGCGGCATGATCTCATTTCGTCTGAAAGATGAAACATGGATTAATCCATTCTTACAATCTTTATCCTTAATTACATTTGCTGAAAGTCTTGGTGGTGTTGAAAGTTTAATGACGTATCCAGCAACGCAAACACACGCTGATATTCCTGAAGAAATCAGAACAGCAAACGGTGTATGTAATCGTCTTCTGCGATTTTCCGTTGGCATTGAAAATAGTAACGATTTAATCCAAGACTTAAAGCAAGCCATTAAACTTGTAAAAGAAGGTGTAAGAATATGAGTTATTCTATAGATACACTCTTACTGCACAACCAATATAAACATGACTCGCAAACAGGAGCTGTTAACGTTCCCATCTATAATACATCAACATTCCACCAGTTTGATGTAGATACGTTCGGAAAATATGACTATAGTCGCTCTGGTAATCCAACTCGTGAAGCTCTTGAAGATATCATTGCTTTATTAGAAGGAGGAACAAAGGGATTTGCCTTCGCATCAGGAATTGCAGCGATTTCTACTGCATTCCTCCTTCTTTCACAAGGCGATCACGTACTCATTTCAGAAGACGTATACGGAGGAACTTACCGAATTATAACTGAAGTGCTCTCCCGTTACGGTGTGTCACATACATTTGTTGATATGACAAATGTAGAAGAAATAAAGCAAAACATTAAGCCAAACACAAAACTCTTTTATGTGGAAACACCCTCTAATCCACTTTTAAAAGTGACAGATATTCGTGCTGTTTCTAAACTTGCAAAATCTATTGACGCCCTTACTTTTGTTGATAATACATTTTTGACACCACTATTCCAGAAACCACTTGATCTTGGCGCCGATGTCGTTCTTCATAGTGCCACAAAATTCATTGCCGGTCATAGTGATGTTACTGCCGGATTAGCGGTTGTAAAAGATGCCGAACTCGCTCAAAAACTTGGATTTTTACAAAATGCATTCGGCGCTATTTTAGGTCCTCAAGATTGTTCTCTCGTACTTCGCGGTCTAAAAACATTGCATGTACGTCTTGAGCATTCAGCTGCAAACGCCAATAAAATTGCACATTATTTACAAGAGCACGCTAAAGTTAAAAATGTCTATTATCCTGGCTTACAAACACATCTTGGATTTGATATTCAACAATCTCAAGCTACATCAGCCGGAGCTGTCCTATCTTTCACTTTACAATCAGAAGACGCACTCCGCCAATTTTTATCAAAAGTAAAATTACCTGTCTTTGCAGTTAGTTTAGGAGCTGTCGAATCGATTCTTTCCTACCCAGCTAAAATGTCACATGCAGCACTGTCGCAAGAAGCTCGTGATGAAAGAGGGATTTCTAATTCATTACTTCGGTTATCCGTCGGCCTTGAAAATGTTGACGATTTAATATCCGATTTTGAAAATGCCCTTTCTTATGTAGAAGAACCTGTAAATGCATAGAACGAACAGAAGATATGAAATTAAGTTTTCATATCTTCTTTTTTATACCGTTAAGTATATTTTTTACTTTTCGTATAGTCCATAAAAAAACAAAAGAGCACCATCTATTTCTAAATAATGAATTAATTGATATATTAAGAAGTAAAAAAGGGGGCAAAAATAATGGATACTTGTGCAGATGTTTTAATCGTTATCGATTTACAAAATGGAGTATGTTATAGCGAAGAGCATTTATTCGATTTACAAAATTTACTTACAAAAGTAAATAAAAGAATTTCTTCATACAGAAAATCAAATAAACCAATCATTTTTATTCAACATTGTGACGATGATTTAGTACCCGAAAAAGAACTTTGGGCTATTCATGCTGATCTAGATGTTCAGGAACAAGATTTTTTTGTAAGAAAAACACATGCCAATTCATTTTATAAAACAAACTTGAAAGAGATTTTAGAACAATTATCTGTACACCGTATTGAATTTTGTGGTGCCCAAACAGAGTACTGTATGGATGCTACGATTAAATTTTCCCATGGACTAGAATACGAAAACTTCATGGTACAGAAAGCAACCTCTACGTTAAATAATCCATTTATGTCCGCAAAAGAGACAATTGATTTTTATGAGAACATATGGAACCGCAGATTTTTAAAGCTGATAAAAGATGAACTCTAGAATATATAACTAATGTCTTGGTAATTCTAAAATTTATCAGCTATACTCAAATATTTTGTTATCACCATAAAGAAGCTGACTATATTCAGCTTCCTTTCTTTTAACCTGTTTTATATTCTATATATAACATTATAATTCCTTTTTCTTATTATTTTAAAAATTTTGTATATTCATTTGAAAGAATAAGAAAATCATGATAAAATTGTGTTACAAATATATCTATATCTTTCAATTTTTAAAACGCATCGAAATTTTCGCCCAAAAATGTCATTTTACAAAACCATGCAAATTTATCTACTTTATTTACATCAGGGTCTCTTTTCTTACAATTTCTTTACTTTAGGACTTTTTTTCTGCAACAACTGTTTCCTTTTCTTTAATTTTTTGGTATGTATAGTATGGTATAACAGCTCACACGGAGGTGGAAAAGAACATGTTAGAAACCTTTCAAAAAGAAATAGAACTATATGAAAGCAATGCAGAATTATTGAAAGTACTTGCTCATCCTGTTCGCTTATGTATTGTAAAAGGATTAATTGAACGTGGTCCAAGCAACGTTTCTACAATGTACACTGGCTTAAACATGCCACAATCTACAATTTCACAGCATTTAGCAAAATTAAAAAGTGCTAAAATCGTTTCAAGTGAAAGAAAAGGATTGGAAATTTATTACAAAGTAGAAAACGAGACAATTATTCAACTCGTTCGCGTATTATTAGGTTAAGAGCTCATAAACAGAGAAAAAGGGCGTATTTTATATTTTTTATCTCATATCTTTAATATAAATATATATCATGAGAGGAAATATATGATGCTACATAATTAAAAAGTCGTATTAAAAAACAAGACACAGAAATATGCTGTGTCTTGTTTTTTTATATTTTCAAATACTGATCCAAGTGTAACTGTTGCATATGTTTCGTATGTATCACAACATCAAATGCACTCCCTAATCCTCCGCTCAAAATCATAGAACGAACTGCACGATTTTGTTTTTGAGTTTCAGAAAAAGGATTTTGATCTTGGTGACCCGTAAGCTGATCTAATATTCCTGCTGCTAACAAAAACTCAGATTGCTTCTTATGCCATACTATATTCATGCCTTGCAGGCTAAACATCTCTTTCAGTTCGTCCCAATGAATATGAGTAGTAAGATCCATTTCACCTGGATGCTCTAAAGGATTACGGATTAACTTATGCTCGTAATATCCTCGTAAACTTCCTTCTTGATGTGCAGGATGCATCCATTCTTCTTTTGTGTATCCATAATCAACGGTAATACATACACCTCGTTGAAACCATTTCGCAATTTCTACTATATATTCTTCCATCGCAAGTGGCACTTCAAAACGCTGACCTTCAGCAAGATGAATATTATATTTCAATAAGTATCGACCAATATTTTTCTGTAGCGGTCTACATACTTCTGCGAGTTTCCCTTCCTCTGTGTACGTAACGCGTACTTCATACAATATTCCATTTCTCTTCTCAATTACTTCAACAGGAAATGCATCAAATAACTCATTCGAAAAAAGAATCCCTTCGAATGATTCTCCCATTTCACTATGCGACGTATAATACGACACATTAGAAAACGAACAAAGATTTTTCTGCTGTAAGTTTCTATGAAAAGGGCTCATTTCAATCATTGAATAGTTTAAATCAATAAAGGTTTTTGGAGATACTTGCTTCCACTCTTGTAAAACATCATAGGCAAACCTTCCTGTTCCCCCACCAATCTCACAAATATTCGGAGCAACTTCACCATTTTCAACAAGACGAATAAAAAACTTAGCAAATGTTTTTGCAAAAACAGAGGATACGTTGCTACTTGTAAAAAAATCCCCTTGTCTTCCAATTTTTTCACGTTCCTTCATATAATAGCCATGTCCCTCTGTGTACAATACGAGGTTCATATACGTACTATATGAAATTGAATAATCCTTCTCTTTCTCCATCCATTCTTTTAAAATGAGCTCCATCTCCATACTAGCTCCTTACTGTAAAAATGGATTATTTTCTTTTTCAAAACCAATGCTTGTTTCTGGACCATGTCCACATAGCACCGCTGTTTCATCTGGTAATACAAATAATTTTTCTTCAATACTTCCAATCAATTCAGCAAAACTTCCACCGGGTAAATCTGTTCTTCCGATGCTCATTTGGAACAATACATCTCCAGAAAATACAGCATTCGCCTCTTTACAATAATAAGAAATACTGCCTGGAGAATGTCCTGGCGTCTCAAAAATCTCAAAATTAAATGAACCAATTGCTAATGCACCTTCTGTATCAATAATATGATCTGCTGGTTTTGCTGTAATACTGCGATTCATCATAAAAATTTGAGAACCATTTACAGTTGCATCGCCTAACCAATCTGCTTCTTCTTTATGTACGTACACAGGAATATGAAAAGCGTCTCTTACTGCGTCAACAGCACCAATATGATCAAAGTGAGCATGTGTTAATAAAACAGCAAGTGGCTTTAATTGTTCTTCTTGTAAATATGTAACGAGCTTCTCTCCTTCGTGACCAGGATCAAAGATAATACACTCATTTTGATCATTCGTTAAAATATAAGCATTCGTTTGTAATGGGCCTAACGGCATTTGTATCCATTTCATATGAAAATCTCCTCCAATTATTAAACTTACTTTCAATGATACAACATTTTTTTCTCTTAGGAAAAGAAAGGATGCTATCTCGACAATCATTTTTAAAACATGTACAATATAAAAGAGTTAATATTCTAAAAACTCATATTGAGGAATGGGTAGACAGAGGAGGATATTGTATGGGCCTTGTTATTATTTTTGCGCTAGTCACTCTGTTAGCTGTATTCGCTACGCTTAGAACTCTTCGCGAAAAAAACTTATTCGCGGGCGGCTTTGCAATTGCAACTGTACTCGTTTTCGGATGGTTTACGATCATGACTGTTCTATATAACGGGTACCCACCAGCAGCTTAATTCATTTACATGTTATTCTTCATCAAGATTTCACACAAAAAGAGGAAGGGTTTCCCCTTCCTCTTTTCATATTTCACAACTTATACCATCTTCGCTTCGTATTTGTGCTTTTTTACAAGCCAAGCTCCTCCGATAACACCTGCATCATTACCAAGTATTGCAATCGCTAACTTTGTGCTCTTTACAGCACGTGAGAAAGCATATTGCTCGAAATAACGTTGAATTGGCTCTAATAGTGCATCTCCAGCTTTAGACACGCCCCCGCCAATAACAATTTTCTCTGGGTTCAACGTACTAGCAAGGTTCGCTACAGCTAACCCTAAATAAGAAGCTACTTTTTCTACTACTTCGCCTGCTAGCTCGTCACCTTGTCCAAGTGCTTCAAACACATCTTTTGATGTAATACGCCCTTCTTCTGCTAACATAGAACGTAGAACACTCTCTTTATTAGTCTCTTGTATTTTTTGCATAGCAACACGCACAATACCCGTTGCAGATGCTACAGTTTCTAAGCAACCAGACTTCCCGCAATTACATGGGAAAGCATTCTCTGTAACTACTGTAATATGTCCAATCTCACCAGCAGCTCCGCTTACGCCGTGTACAATCTCACCATTGGCGATTACACCACCACCAACACCAGTGCCAAGTGTCATACAGATTAAATCTTTTGCTCCTTCACCAGCACCTTTCCACATTTCACCAAGCGCTGCTAAGTTTGCATCATTATCAATAACAACAGGTAATCCTGTTTCTACTTCTAATAAATCTTTTAACGGATAGTTTTTCCATCCTAAATTGACCGCTTCATAAATCATTCCAGACGCCACGTGTACAGGACCAGGAGCTCCCATACCAATACCGATTAACTTGCTTTTCAATTCACCTAACTCTTCTAACTTTTTATCAATAGCTTTCGCTACATCAAGCGTAATATGTTTTCCTTGCTCATTTGTATTCGTAGGGATTTCCCACTTATGTAAAATTTCACCGTACACATTAATAAATGCTAATTTAATTGTTGTACCACCAAGGTCAACCCCAACTAACCATTTCTCTTCCATGTTGCTTACCTACCTTTATCTAATTCTTATTTAGCTCTTTTTGAATTTCTTGCTTCAATAAAAATAAAGCTGTTTGATAGTCTTGTGGATCGATTAACTGTGATTGATTTAATTCACGCAATTCATCTTGCATTAATTGTAAATCTGCAATTCGATCACCCGTATAAATAATCGTACCAAATTTCTTTAGCAATTGCTGAATATCATAAATAGATACCATTTTATCACCCTCTATGCTCACTTACTATAAAAAATTATAATAAGAAAACGTTCACATATTTTATTATAATCAAGAAGAAAAAGTCTCGTCAATTTTTATTTGTCTATACAAGCCCATTTTTAACCATTGTTCCTTTTTCTGTAATAATTTTTTCTACGTTTTTATCAAACGGCTCTACTGGAATATGTTCGACTATTTGAAAACTATAAGCTAATGATAGCGTTTTCCCTTTATAATGCACGAGATAACGATCATAATACCCACCGCCATATCCAATCCGTTCTCCTCGCTCTGTATAAGCTACACCTGGCACGATTTGAAGATCAATGTCATCTGCATTCACTTCTTCCGTACACGCTGGAATTGGTTCACGTAAATTCATATACACTGTTTCTAATTGATCAAAATTACTAATTTGCCGGAAAGACATTGTTCGTGTTCCTTTATTACACTTCGGAACAACAACTTGCTTTCCTTCTTCCCAAGCTTTTTCGATAATAGAATATGTATTCACTTCATTTTCCATTGAGAGAGTGATTCCAACTGTTTTAGCTTCAGCCCACTCTTTTTGCGCATACAACGAAAATGCAATTTGCTCTGATAAAGTTGTATACCGTTCTTCTGATAAAGAATTCATGTGCTCTATTATTTGTTTACGTAAACGTACTTTCTCTTCTCTCACACACTTTCCCCCTCACAGTGATACTTTGCTCTACGATGATAGTGTATCACTTTTAACAGAGGAATCGAATAAAAAAAGAAACAGTAGGAAAATATTCCTACTGCTTACTTTGTTTCACGGTGTAACGTAGACTTCTTGTCACGCTTGCAATACTTTTTAAGCTCGATACGCTCAGCGTTGTTACGTTTGTTTTTCTTTGAGATATAGTTACGATCTCCGCATTCTGTACATGCTAGAGTAATATTCACACGCATTCTTATTCCCTCCAGTACTAATAACTTAAATCAGACTATACTATAATACCACTTTTAAAATAAAAATTCTACACCTTTTGATATTGTCTAATTTTTTCTATAAGATTTTTCATGTTTTCCCTTGCTATTACTGGGTTTCTGGCATGCGAATACACTAAAAATTTCGGTTGTTTTGTGTCAGAAACGATATAAGACCACTCTTTTTCGGTATATTTGAACTGTACTCCTTCAAATATACCTTCTTCCTTTCTTTCCATATCAGCCAATAATTTCCTCATTACTTTTCCTTTTTCATTCCATGAACATACAACTTCATCACAAAGTAGATAAAGCGGCGGTGATTGCTCTACTATGCTGAGAAATGTTTTCCCCTGCAATGCTATTAACTCGAATAATTTTCCAATTCGATATAAAATATCTCGCTTCCATCTCGCTTGAAACGACTTTTTTTCATCCTGCGTATAAAATAGAAGGTAACATTCTCCTAATTTCAAAGACATCGGGTAAATATTTCCTGCTGATTCAAGTAATAAATCTGGAATATCTACCTCTTCAAAATCTGTTCCTTGGTAAATATTACTATGATTATCATATAACTCGAAATAATTTCCTTGCTCTGAAAACATAAGTGCCATATTTGCTTTGCTTGATTTCATCAAAGCTTTCACATGATCCTTTTGTTCGCCCGCATAAATCCATGTAACTGTGCATCCGAGCCTTTGTAAAAAGAGCATCAGTAAATGTTGTAACATATCATTCCTCTTATTAATAAGAAGATGAAACTTTTGTTTTTGTATTTTCTCAATATCAACGCGCTCTAATACAGCCTCTATATAATCATGTAAAGAAACGTGGACTAGCTTATTCCGCCCCATTTCTTTCTCACATACGTAATAAAACGACTCAGACATATATACTTGTTCTATCGCTTTTTGCTGCTTATAGGTTAATTGTACCCCCTCCTTACCATATAACTTTATAACAACCTCTTTTTCGTTTTCCACTTGAATGAAAACCCCACCTGCACATTGTAAATCCTGAATGCTATACTGAAAAAGTGACTCGTTTATTTCTTTGCATTCCATCGTATGAATCCCGATACCATGAATCGCATGAAGAAAGAGATTTTTATAAGAAGTCGTTTCTATATGTTCTTGACTTCCAATTAATATACTTTCTCCTTTGGCAAAAAGAGATCCATACGCCATCGCAACCTTCACAATAAATTGAGGAGTGATTTCAACATTACCTCTTCCTACAATACGGCTTTTTTGCAACCATCCTGCACTCTTTTCACTTTCTTGAACACCAGCCGATCCTACTACTGAATAGCTGTCAATCGCCTTATATGGCCATAGTTTTCCCTTTTGCTTAATTACCGTACTTTTCCCTATATGACAATGATCCGCTACAATGCTTTTTTGAAACAGTGTAACGTCATCTTCCACCATTGTATGCTCTCCTATGGTCGTTTCTAATAGCTCGCAATACTGACCAATGTGCGCATTTGCAAAAACAATACTTTTTTGAAGATGAGAATAACTTGAAACCACACTATTTTTCCCGATAATAGAGTATGGCTCAATTACAGCTCCAGCACCAATCTTTGCTCCTTCTCCAATAAAAGAAGGACCGTGAATTTTCGTTCCTTTTCCAATCGTCACACCTTCCCCCATCCATACCATCGGCAATACTTCCGTGTAAGGAATAGGTACTTGCAATTTTTTCGTTAACAAATCAAATTGTGCTTGTCGATATTGATCAAATGTACCGATATCTAACCAATAACCTTCTGACAAATATGCAAATAACGCGTTCTTATTTGCCAATAGCGGAAACACATCTTGACTGAAATCAAAAAACTCTCGGGGCGGTATGTAAGAAAAAATTTCTGGCTCCATAATATATATACCTGTATTCACAATATTAGAGACTACTTCATTCCAGCTAGGTTTTTCTATATATCGTGTAACCTCTTGTTCTTTGTTCATTACAACTAAACCGAATGAGAGTGGGTTTTCTACTTCCTTTACAAACATAGTTACCATTCTTTTCTTTTGTTCATGAAACATAATTCCTTCTGATAATTGAAAATCAGTTAACGCATCCCCGCTTATCACAACAAACGTTTCATCTAAAAATGTTTCCGCTTGTTTAATACTCCCTGCAGTTCCAAGCGGGGGAGAATCTTCAAAGTAGTACAAGTTAACTCCCCATTTGCTACCGTCTCCAAAATATTGCTTAATGGCCGTACTCATATACTGAACAGTAATTGCAATTTCACGAATACCATGCTGACGTAATAATTCAATATTGTATTCCAAAACTGGCTTTTCTAATAATGGTAACATCGGCTTTGGAGTATTACATGTTAATGGTCTAAGGCGTCGTCCTTTTCCTCCAGCTAAAATAACCCCCTTCATATACTTCAGCCTCCACTTATATAATGATCAGTAACTTCATATACGATATGTATATTATCTATCCCGCATTAACTAGCAGTATAAAATGAAACTTTAATTAGTAGGGATTTTGTGCATCTCCCACTGATTATTAGCCCTGACCACTCGGGCTTTTACAGGCGGTAAAACTGTCTATATACATATACCTTTTCAATATCACGAAAGAAAGCGCTTACCATTAACTTAGTAAAATATCCCTTAATAAGTGAACAACATATATGTCCTATTTTTTCCATTATATTATGATACATCTTATCATCATAAACTAAAGGAAACAACGAGCTTTTTTTGTCATGTTTTGACTAAAAAAAGCAGGTGATGTTTCACCTGCCTTTTTCTTTATTCATTTAATAAGTAATGCTTTCCTTTTACTAAATAAAAAACATTTTCAGCAATATTTGTAATATGATCTGCTACACGCTCAATATATCTCGCCACAAAGGATAATTGTGTAATTTGTGTAATTGCTTCTGGTTGTGCTGGAACTGAAGATATAAATTCACGAATCGCTTTCCCATATATTTCATCAACTGAATCATCCATTTCGGCAATTTGTTTCGCAAAAGTTAGATTTTCTTGCTCATATGCTTCTAACGCTAACTGTAACATCTTATTTGCAATTGCAAACATTTCATCAAGATTGTGCAAACTAACAACCACCTCTTTTTCCCCAAGACGAATTGTTGATTTCGCAATATTAACAGCATGATCTGCAATACGCTCTAAATCTGTCGCTGTTTTAATTGAAATGAAAATCCTTCTTAAATCACTTGCTACAGGTTGCTGCTTCGTAATAAGCATAAGCGCAAGATCATTTATTTCCTCTTCTAAATTATCCATACGATAATCACCATCTATTACCTCTAACGCTTTCTCTACATCCCTTTTATGAAGACCTTCCATAGCAAGCAATAAAGCTTCCCTCGCTAGCTCTCCAAGCTCAATCACCTTTAGCTGTAACATTTTTAAATCACATTGAAACTGTTCTCTTACCATTGTTTCTTCCCCCTCAATATTATGTGCCATTATATATAGATCTCCTACCTAGCCTACTTGTAGTAAGCCTTAAGATAGGAGAAGTATTACTTCTCTAATTAAATGAGGTAAAAATAAGAAATACCCTCTGTTAAGAGGGTATTTGCTCTTAGCCTTGCAACGATATCAACCGAATCGGCCTGTAATATAGTCTTCTGTACGCTTATCTGAAGGTGTCGTAAATAATTTATTTGTATCTGTATATTCCACAACTTCTCCACTTAAGAAGAAAGCAGTTTTGTCTGAAATACGTGCTGCTTGTTGCATGTTATGCGTTACGATCACAATACTAAAGTCTTTCTTTAACTCTTGAATTAATTCTTCTACTTTTAATGTTGAAATTGGATCTAGTGCCGATGTTGGCTCATCCATTAAAATAACGTCTGGTTCAATTGCTAAACAACGTGCGATACATAGACGCTGTTGCTGTCCACCAGATAAACCGTATGCATTATCATGCAAACGATCTTTTAACTCATCCCAAATCGCTGCTCCACGTAAACTTTTTTCAACAATTTCATCCAATGTTTTTTTATCACGAATACCATGAATTTTCGGGCCATATGCTACATTTTCATAAATAGATTTCGGAAATGGGTTTGGCTTTTGGAACACCATTCCCACATGAGTTCTTAATTCTTCAACTGGGTATGATTTTTCAAATATATTGCGCTCTCTGTATTCAATTACACCTGTAGTTCGCACGATTGGTACTAACTCTACCATACGATTTAATGTTTTTAAGTACGTTGATTTACCACAACCACTTGGCCCGATAATTGCTGTAACTTCATTCTCATGAATGCTTAAGTTAATATCTTTTAAAGCATGGTCTTCTCCGTACCATAAATTTAAGTTTTTCGTATCAAATACTACTTTCTTTGGTGCATTCTCGATTTTCTCCTCGTTTTTCACCTGTACATTTACTACTGTTGCTACCATTTGAATTCCCCTTTCATCCATTTCCAACTTATTTTCGATTTCGTAACCATAAGACAAATATATTGATAAAGAGTAATAAACCTAACAAAACAATCATCCCAGCAGCTGCTACGTACTGAAATTCTTCTTGCGGTCTACTCATCCAATTAAAAATTTGAATTGGTAAAACTGTAAATCTATCAAACATACTAAATGGAACATAATTTGCAAATGCAAGTGCCCCGATAACTAATAGCGGTGCCGCTTCTCCGATCGCCCTTGATATCGCTAACGTACAACCCGTTATAATTCCTGGGAAAGCAGATGGCAATACAATTTGATACATCGTTTGCCACTTCGTAGCACCTAATCCGTAAGAGGCTTCTAATAATGAACTTGATACAGATCGTATCGCTTCTTGACTCGCTACAACAACTGTCGGTAAAACGAGTAAACTCATCGTCAGTGCCGCCGCAATAATACTCTCACCTAAATGAAGAGCATATACAAAAATAGTTAAGCCGAGTAATCCAAATACAACGGAAGGTACTCCTGCTAACGTTTGATTATTAATTTCTATTACCTTTTTAAATATAGATTCCTTCGCATATTGCTCTAAATAAAGAGCAGTTCCGACTCCAAATATAAAGGAGACCGGTATAACAATACTCATAAATAATATTGTTCCTGACAAAGCTGCAGCAATCCCAGCTTCTTTCGGATTACGCGAAGCGAAGTTTGTAAAGAAATCTAACGAAAGGTAACTTATACCTTTTTCAAAAATTTGAAAAAGTAAAATAAGCAGTATTACTATTGAAAACAAAATTGCTATATAAAATAACAATTTGTAAACTCGGTCTTTTAAAAAGCGTGATGCCATATTCTCTTGTATTTTTTTATGATTCAACATTCGCATATTATGTCACCCTCCTAAAGCGGCGCATAATAGACTGCGAAATGATGTTCATGATAAAAGTAAATAAGAATAAAGTTGCGCCTACAGCATACATGCTGTAATACGTAATTGTTCCATGCGGAGCATCACCTAAACTCACTTGCACAATATAGGCTGTTAGCGTTTGAATAGAGTGTGTCGGATCGAGCGATACATTCGGTGTAGATCCCGCTGCAATTACAACTATCATCGTTTCACCAATTGCCCTGGAAACAGCTAATATGATCGCTGCCATAATCCCTGTAAAAGCCGAAGGAAACACGACTTGTTTTACCATCTCAAACCGAGTTGCTCCAAGTGCTAACGAAGCTTCTTTCGTTCCTTTCGCTACAGCTCTCATCGCGTCTTCAGATAGAGATGCAATTGTAGGTATCATCATAAAGCCAATAACAATACCTGGACTGATCGCATTAAAAAACTGTAGATCTGGTATAATCCGTTGTAAAAGCGGTGTGACAACTGTTAATGCAAAAAAACCATATACAATTGTCGGAATACCTGCTAATAGTTCTAACATCGGTTTTAATACTTTCCTTGCACCGTTTGAAGCATATTCGCTTAAAAATACAGCACAGGCTAAACCGATAGGAATTGCTACGAGCATGGCAATTGTTGTTACAAGGAACGTTCCACATATAAGTGGTAATATACCGAATTTAGGATCTTCAAAAAAAGGTAACCATTCTTTTCCCGTCAAAAAGGAGAGTAATGGTATCTCTTGGAAAAACATCAATGTTTCATTTGCCAATGTAAAAATAATTCCAAGTGTCGTTACAATAGACACGCTAGCAATTATTTTTAGTAATAATGGAACGATTCGATTGATTCGCTGCGTTTTTTTTCTTTGTTTTGTATTTCTTTCAATCAAATGTTGTACAGAAAATGTAATTTGACTTTTGTCATTATGAGCCAAAGATGAAAACCCCTTTCCACCCTGACATTACCTTTTTATTTCTGTTAACATCCGCAGCTGTTCATTGTATTTTTCTTTTGGTAATTTTACATATCCAACCTCTTCAGCAAGATTACCTACATGCTGAATCATAAACTCAATATAATTTGCTACATTCATTTTATTTCGGATAGATGCATCATTTACATAAGCAAATAACGGCCTAGATAATGGCTTATACTTACCTGATTGAATGGTATCTTTCGTCGGAAGTACACCATTCACTTTTATTGCTCTCACCTTATCTCGATTGGCCATATAATAAGCATATCCTACAAAAGCAATGGCATTTTTATCATTCATTACCCCTTGCATAATAACTTGATCATCTTCAGACAAAGAGACTTTTTTTACAATGCGACTATTTTGTAAGATGACATTTTGAAAATAATCATACGTACCCGAGTCTACACCTGGCGCATAAAACTTCACCTGTTCACGTGGCCATGATGAATGAATTTGTGACCATCGCTTTTCGCTTCCATCTTCACTCCATAATAGACGTAACTCGTCTACCGTCATATTGTCTACCCAAGTATTTTGGCGACTCACAACGATCGTAAGGCCATCGTAAGCGACTTCAAACGGTGTAAACTGAATGGAGTTTTTTTTCATCTCATTTTCTTCCACTGGTTTCATTGCTCTCGAAGCATTATTTATATCTACTTCTCTTTTACTGAAACGATTAAATCCTCCTCCTGTTCCAGAAACACTGATGGAAATTTTCACGTTTGGATGCACCTTTGTATATTCCTCCGCTACCGCTTCTATAATAGGAAAAACTGTTGAGGATCCATCAACTCTCACTTCTCCCATTTCATTCACAGCAAATGCAGTAGACGTGCCAACATAAAAGAAACATGTCGACAATATGAAAACTTTAATCGATGCACTTATCCATTTCACGTGTTCTTCCTCCTAGAAGTAACCGGAAATAACAGGATTACAGATATAAGAATACTGCTAAACTATTAATTCGGTTTTAATTGTTTGTAAAAGTTTTGTAAAGTTCCACAAGAATCAACATTAGATGAAATTCTAATCCGTAGCCATTGTTCATCTTCACTGATGATTGGTCCATAAAACCGTTATCCTCCAGAAAGATGCATAAGTATCATTTATGAGGCCCCTTAATTTTCCGATATGATATGCTTGTCCATTTTATTAAAACGTATGCATGAACCATAAAAAAAAGCACACTATCTTTTCAGATAGTGTGCTTTTTTTACAACTTTTTTATTCATCATCTTGCTCTTTATTTTTCTTATCTATTTCATCTTTTGTAGCTTCGCCATTTTCTACCTTTTTCAAATCAAAGTACGCGTCCATAATGTCACGGCTAATATATCCATTAATACCTGATTTATCATCTACCCAAGGTACAACAACAGAAAATGCTACTTCAGGGTCTTCAAATGGCGCATAACCTACTAACGTTAAGTTATATGTCTCTTTGCGCTCACCTTTTGCATTTCTACCAATCTCTTTATCTCCGCCATACACAGTTTCGGCTGTACCTGTTTTACCAGCAGCTTTATACGGTGCACCTGTAAAGTATTTCGCAGCTGTACCACCTGTATCGTTAAATACTTGTCTAAATCCTTCCTGAACACGTTTAATTTGTGATTCAGGCATATCTACACGGTTTAGTACTTTCGGTTCCATTGAATGAACAACTTTTCCAACTTCATCTGGTTTCACTGCCGGTTGACGAATTTCTTTTACAACTTGCGGCTGCATACGGTAACCACCATTTGCAATTGTTGAAACATATTGTGCTAATTGAAGTGGTGTATACGTATCATACTGTCCAATTGATAAATCCAATAAGAAACCTGGCATATGATCTGTTCTACCTCTTTGTCCAGCCGTTTCATTCGGTAAATCAATGCCAGTTTTTACACCAAGTCCAAATTGACCGAAATAGTAACGCATCGTATCATATGATTTTTGTTTTATATCTAACGTACCGCCTCTTACATAGGGAACACCAGCAATATTCATCGCTGTTTTAAACATATAAACGTTTGAAGACATTTTTAACGCTGTAAGGTCATTAATATATCCCATCGTCTTCCAAGACGATTTTTTTAGCGGTCCTTTTAATACAATTGGTTCATCGAGTTGAACTGAACCTGGTTGAATCGCGCCTGTTTGATATCCAGTAAGTATTGTCGCGCCTTTTACAGTTGATCCCATCGGATAAGAACTTGTCATCGTTCCTAATGCGAAATCTTGTACTTTCGTTTCGCCATTTTCATTCACTAACTGTTTCCCTGCCATAGATAAAACTTCACCATTTTTCGGATTCATCATTACAACGAATGCACGATCTAAAAGAGGTTGCCCACCTTTATATTTCAATAAACTTTTAGTGATAATTTCTTCTACACGCTTTTGTAATTCCATATCAATTGTTAAATTCAGATCATTACCACTTTGCCCTTTTGATACATTAATCGTTTCTAAAATATTACCGTTTTTATCTGTAATATTTTTCACTTCCGCTTTCGTACCGTGCAAACTATCTTCATATTGCTGTTCAAGATAACTTTTTCCTACTCGTTCATTTCGATTATAATCACGAACAAGATAGTAATCTAGTCTTTCTCTCGGTAAACCTTCATCAGACGTTGACACCCCGCCAAGTACACTTCGGAATAAATCATCATACGTATATTTTCGATCCCAATCAACATTCGTATCTACGCCTGGTAATGCTGCTAGGTTTTCACTAATAATCGCATATTCTTTTTCTGTGGCATCCTTCTTAATGACTTGTGGTGTCATTGCATATCCGCCGTCCATTTTGCTTTTAATTGCTAGTATTTCTAAATCTTTTGCAGATAATTGATTCACTTCTTCTTCTGTCACGCGGTTTCGTTGACGCTCATCTAATTCTTTATCGTCAATTTTTTTATCTTTTAACTCTTGACGATCTTTATTCGTAATTTTTTCTTTCGCTTCCTCTTTATGCATAGCAAGCCAATAATCTTTTTTATCGCGATCTGTTAATTTATCTGTCGGTACTTCAATCAAATCTGCTAGCTTTTTCGCTGTTTCTAAGCGAGCCTCTGCAGTTGATCCTTTCATTTTTGTAAATGTAATCGTACGTACAGCTGCATTATCTACTACAGCTCGCCCAAAACGGTCAAATATTTTCCCACGTGGTACAGGATTACTTATCGTCGAGTTTTCTTTCCTCTCCACTTCATTCTTATATTCCTCACCGCGAACAATTTGTACATACCCAAGCCTTACAATAACCGCGGAGAACATTAAAAACACGCAGAAAAACAGCACGTTTAACCGAAAAGGAACGTGAGTCTTTTTCTTTTGTTGTTTCTGCTTCTTGCTCATACAAACCCCCTCTACCAACAGCTATGTAATGTGAAAGGGACACCTTCATACAGGTGTCCTCACTGCTGTCTTACATCTTTTTCTATTCTAGCATAAAACAACCGAGAAGTTAACCTTCTGGTTCTGTTTGATTCTGCGCATTTGCTTGCGTTACAACACTTGTTTTACTTGCATTTCCCTCATCATATTTGACATTTTTAACTGCAAAATAAATAAGAAAATGTCCTGCACCTAAAATACATAATAAGTAAGGTAAACTTTTTTCGGGCGGAAAGAAAAGTACAGCACATAAAAAACTTAAAATCGAGCAAATTCTTCCTGCATTTAACCATAATTCTCGGACAACTACATACTCTACACGCCACTCTCTCGCATTTTTCGCTCTGCCAATTACATCATATGTCATGGACCCGTACGGAACAAGCAAAATAGGGTATGCAACCGCAATACACGCTGCATAAATAAGTAATTTTGCGTATGTAACGTTGAATATAACTAAAAATACGACAGCATATAAAATAATGCCTCCAAGCAAAATTGCTTTTTTCCGCCACTCTTTCTTTAACATACGAGTGACTAAGTAGTAACATACAAATGATACAGCAGAATTTACTAAGCTATATTTTCCTAAGGCGAGTTCGCTATCCGTCGCTAAATACACGTACACGGAAATCACAAAAATAAACGTTCCCTCTCTCAACCCTTGAAAAAAATGAGCACGTGTAATTCTTCCCCAATTTTTATCAATCTGCCGCTCTTTCAATACTTGTACAATTTCATACCGTCCTTCACATTCTCTCTTAGATACAAAAAAGCTTAAAATAACAGCAATTGCAAATAACACTAACGAAAGAAAGAATATGACCGTATAGCCACTCCATTTTTCCATACGTGAAATTGTGTATCCAGCTGCTATCGGTCCAATCATGCCAGAGAAGGATGTAAGAAGTCCAAGAAACCCATTAAAGAAATCTCTTGTTTCTGGTTCTGTAATCTCAAATGTTAATAAGTTAAACGCGAGCCAGTAAAAACCATATCCGACTCCTAAAAGAGCCCCCATTAATAAAATATAGTGAGAAGCGCTTTTTCCCGCTACTAAAACAACGATAAAAAAAATAGCTAACGTGCCTACGCCTATTCGTAACAAGATTGAGCGATCAATACGCTTCGCTAATTTCCCACCTATAAGAAATGTGAGAGGCTGTAATACAACGCTGGCCAAATTATACAAGCCAAGATTCACATAATTTTGTGTTTGTTTCCATAAATAAATGTTAACAAACGTATTCGATAAAGAAATTGCGAGCGTGTATAAACCTCCAATAAGGAGCAACAACACTAAATCCCGATTCACTTCAACGTCACCAATTATATGTTTCCACTTCATACACAACTCTCCTTTACTTCATGTTCTAGTCTTCCAAAGACAAGCCCAATTATGTAAAAGGAAAGCATAGAAAAAAGCTAGGAGCATTCTCCTAGCTTTTTCTATCGTTATTACAATTATTTTGCTTCTTGGTAACGTTTTTCAGCAGCGTTCCAATCTACAACGTTCCAGAATGCACCGATGTAGTCAGGACGACGGTTTTGGTAATTTAAGTAGTAAGCATGTTCCCAAACATCTAAACCTACAACTGGAGTTTTACCTTCAGTTAGAGGAGAATCTTGGTTTGGCGTGCTTGTTACTTCTAACTCACCATTGTTTACTACTAACCAAGCCCAACCAGAACCGAAACGAGTTGCGCCAGCTTTTGCGAATTCTTCTTTGAATGCATCGAAGCTACCGAATTTCGCTTCAATTGCAGTTGCAAGTTCGCCTACTGGTTGTCCGCCGCCGTTTGGAGATAAGATTGTCCAGAAGAATGTATGGTTAGCATGTCCGCCACCATTGTTACGTACTGCTGTACGGATTGCTTCTGGTACTTCGTTTAAGTTTGCAACTAATTCTTCTACGCTTTTGTCAGCTAATTCTGCATGACCTTCTAAAGCAGCGTTTAAGTTTGTAATGTAAGTGTTATGATGTTTTGTATGATGGATGTTCATTGTTTCTTTGTCAAAGTGAGGCTCTAAAGCATCATACGCATAAGGTAAATTTGGTAATTCGTGTTTTGCCATTGTTATATTCCTCCCAGTTTATGTATTGCCACTTAAGTGACATACAACTTCATTCTACCCTAATTGCCATAGGGTGCAAACAAATAAATCACATTGTCTTGCTATCATTAACGTAGCAAAAATCCCACTTCTTTTCAATTAAAATGCTCATATATTCCGTAAAAAAAGCTCCCTTCTACAAGGAAGCTTCCCACTGACATAATAAACATGCGAAATGGATATGGACCCTGTAGGACTCGAACCTACGACCGGACGGTTATGAGCCGTCTGCTCTAACCAGCTGAGCTAAGGGTCCACAATTATGTGTGTAACAACATATCAAATAAAGGCATTCCTATCGGATATATCCTTTAAGAAATGTAAGATAAATTTACCATATGGCAAAGAAAAGTGTCAATTGTATTTTTCTCATATAAAAGAAGAAAATTAATAAAAAGAAATTTAGTTATCTCCACTATATGTAAATATAATATATCTTGAGATTCTCTAGATTCCTACGTTACAATGATTTTATACATACATAAAGGAAGTGAATCTATGTCCATATTTACCCAATTAGCAAAAAGCGTATATTCGCCTAAAGATATGGCGCTATTCCGTTTTCAAAAAATCGGAAAAACCATTTTGTATATTATGCTACTTTGTCTAATCACTACTATTCCAAGAACATTCTTTTACGGCAGCTTTATCCAAGATAGTGTCAGCATGGTAAATCAAGCGATTGAAAAAGATTTACCTGATTTTAAAATCGAAAACGGTGAACTAAAAGCAGATATTGAACAACCTATTCAAAAGGAAGAAGGAGATGCTCTTTTCGTATTTGATCCCAATACAACAGATATAGAAACATATAAAAACAAAACTGGTTTATTTATTTTAAAAGATAAAGTAGTTTCTATAGGAAATGGTCAAACACAAACATACTCCTATAATGATTTATTAGGGACATCTCTTGAGAAGAAAGATTTACAAGATTTCATTTCTGTATTCGATAGTATTTATCCAATTTTACTAGCCGTTATCGGCGTGTTAGTATACCTATTCCAATTGTTTATTACTTTCTTAGGAATTACTTTACTTGCGTTTATAGGTTCTGCTATGAGTGGTCAACGTAAATTATCTTATAAGCAAGTATGGACGTTAACTGCATACAGCTACACAATCCCAACAATCTTCTTTATGATTATGGATCTATTCAAAATCGTTGTACCTGGTTCAACATTTATTTATATCGCAGTTGTTTTAATTGTTCTTTACTTAACGATTAAAGAAGTTCCAAAACCGAAAGAAAAATAAAAACGAAAAAATGCCTAAATAGGCATTTTTTTTTTGGACAAGCATATATTCCTAGCAAAGGAGTGAAGAATATGAAAAGATTAGGTATATTCTTATTCGTGCTTGTTCTTGGTTATATATTTTATTACGATATAAAAATCGGCACTTTACCGATGTTAAGTTCATATAAAAAAACAACCGCGGCCCAAACGATAAAGCAAGAAAATACAGATACAAAACAAAATAAAGAGAACAAAGCAGAAAAAGAAACAGATGTAACTTATAAAACAATTGAAGTCAAAACAGGTGAGACAGTTCTTTCTATTACCGAACAAATTAATAAGAAAAAAATCCCTTCCATTGAAAAGGTAATTGATGACTTTAAACAACTAAACAAAAGTACATCTGCTACAAAAATACAAATTGGAAAGTCTTATAAATTCCCGTTATATCAATGAGCAATCACTTAATCCTTGTCAATTACATAAAGGCGCTGATACAATAGTAAAAGTGAAACCGAGCACTTCGGTTTCTATAGCCCTGTATCACGTATACTTTCATTGATATGAGGGACTAAATAAGAAACTTCTTTTATAAGGAGAGCGATCTATTCGTGAATGAAATGACTCATCGTACAAAAACACGTCCAGTTAAAGTCGGTAATTTAACAATTGGCGGTAATAATGAATTAATTATACAAAGTATGACAACAACAAAAACACATGATGTTGAAGCAACAGTTGCTGAAATTAAACGTTTAGAAGAAGCTGGCTGTCAAGTTGTCCGTGTTGCTGTTCCAGACGAACGCGCAGCAAATGCTATTGCTGATATTAAAAAACAAATCAACATTCCACTTGTTGCTGATATTCATTTTGATTATCGTCTTGCTTTAAAAGCAATTGAAGGCGGCATTGATAAAGTACGTATCAATCCAGGTAACATTGGTCGTCGCCATAAAGTAGAAGCTGTTGTAAATGCGGCAAAAGAACGCGGTATTCCAATTCGTATCGGTGTAAACGCAGGTTCATTAGAACGTCACATTTTAGAAAAGTACGGATACCCAACTGCAGATGGTATGGTTGAGAGTGCCCTACATCATATTAAAATTTTAGAGGACTTAGATTTCCACGATATTATCGTATCTATGAAAGCCTCTGATGTTAACTTAGCAATTGAAGCATACGAAAAAGCTGCTCGTGCTTTTGATTACCCATTACATTTAGGTATTACAGAATCCGGAACATTATTTGCCGGAACTGTAAAAAGTGCCGCTGGTCTTGGCGCAATCTTAAATAAAGGCATCGGAAATACACTACGTATTTCATTAAGTGCTGACCCAGTTGAAGAAGTAAAAGTTGCGCGTGAACTATTAAAGTCATTCGGTCTTGCATCTAATGCAGCAACACTTATTTCTTGTCCAACTTGTGGTCGTATTGAAATTGATTTAATTAGCATCGCTAACGAGGTGGAAGAATACATCTCTACACTAAAAGTACCAATTAAAGTTGCAGTACTTGGTTGCGCTGTAAACGGTCCTGGTGAAGCTCGTGAAGCTGATATCGGTATTGCCGGTGCACGTGGAGAAGGATTATTATTCCGTAAAGGGCAAGTTGTTCGTAAAGTACCAGAAGAAATAATGGTAGAAGAACTGAAAAAAGAAATCGATGTAATTGCTGCTGAAATGGCTGCTGAACGAGAAAAAGAAAAAGAAAAAGAAACACAAGAACAATAAAAAGAAGGTTGCCACAATATTTGTGGGCAACCTTCTTTTTTACGTAAAAAAGCTCGTCAGTTATGTAACCGACGAGTTCTTATTTTGCACATTTTGGACAACGGCCGTATATTTCAAACTTATGCCCGGTTACTTCATAACCGTTAAAATCTTTATTCATAAAATCCATCGGGCAGGAAGTAATCTCTTTCGTCCCCCCGCAATCTAAACAAATAAAATGATGATGATGTTCCATAATAGAACATGTAAAACGAAAATGTTTTTCACCATTTAATTCCGTTTGTTCTAAAACACCGATTTCAGCAAACACCGTTAAGTTACGATAAATCGTATCAAAGCTAAGACCTGGATAATCATCCTTCATATGCTCTAAAACGTCTTTCGCCGTTAAATAACGATTGTGAGCTGCAAATAACCTGAGCATTTCTTCCCTTTTCCCAGTATGTTTGTATCCTTTATCTTTCATTAGGCGTAAAGCTTCTGTTAGATTCATATCTATCCCTACTTTATGCAGTTTTTTTCTTTTTCCATAAAATCGCACCAATTAAAATAAGAACTGCTATCATAACAATTGTACCACCTGGTGCTAGATCAAGTTGATATGAAGCAAACATTCCACCAATTACTGCAATTTCACCAAATAAAATGGAAAAGAAAATTGTTTGTTTAAATCCATTTGCAATACGAATACTTGCTGCAACTGGTAACGTCATTAATGATGATACGAGAAGAACCCCTACTACACGCATTGATACTGCAATAACAAGAGCAACCAATATAATGAAAATAAAGTGAATCCACTTTGCACTCAAACCGGTTGATACAGCATATTCCTCATCAAACGATAGTAAAAATAACTCTTTGTATAATAAAGTAATCGTTACAATAACAACAATTGCTACAATGCCGATGATTATTAAATCCGTACTTGTTACAGCACTTACACTCCCAAATAAATAACTAAATAAATCAGTGTTAAATCCATTTGCAAGTGATATAAAAATAACCCCAATCCCCATTCCTGCTGAAAGAATAATCGGAATTGCTAATTCTTGATAATGTTTATATACAGTACGCAATTTTTCAATTAGTAACGCCCCACCAATAGAAAAAATCATTCCCATATATAACGGATTTAAAAATCCTCCTGTGAAAATTGTTTTTTCTAGTAGTAAACTTGCAGCAATACCCGATAATGTCACGTGACTTAAAGCATCCGCAATAAGCGACATTCGGCGAATGACAACAAATACACCGATAAGCGGCGCAACAAGTCCTATTAAAATCCCTGCATATAAAGAGTTCCGTAAAAAGTCATATTGTAAAAAATCTTGTATCATTATATCCTCCCGTGATGCTCATGCTCGTGTTCTAAACGATGAACATGATGTCCATATAAGACGGACATTTCTGCATCTTCTAACTCTCGGAACTTCTCTACATTTCCATGGAAATGTAGATGTTGGTTTAAGCATGCAACATGTGTTACCTTCTCAGTAACAGCTCCCATATCATGAGTAACGAGAATTAATGTGATTCCTAACCTTTTGTTTAAATCCTCTAATATCTCATAAAAACTTTCTACATTCTTCACATCGATTCCAACAGTAGGCTCGTCCAAAATAAGTAATTCAGGATCACTAACGAGCGCACGAGCAATAAATACACGCTGTTGTTGTCCACCAGAAAGTTCTCCGATATTGCGCCCTTGAAACGCACTCATCCCTACATCAGCAATCGCTTTTTCTACCTTTTCCTTATCGTTTTTCGTGAAAAAGCGAAACAGCCCTTTTTTCGAAACGAGTCCCATTGATACAACTTCAAAAACAGTGGCCGGAAAACCAGAATTAAAGCTATTTGCCTTTTGCGACACATAACCAACTTTGTTCCATTCTTTAAACTTCTTACTGTCAACACCAAACAAACGAATACTTCCCTGTTTTGGCTTTAAAACGCCTAATAAACATTTTAGCAAAGTTGATTTCCCAGAACCATTTGGCCCAACTAAACCTAAAAAAGCTCCCTTCGGAACTTGCAAATTAATATCTTCTAACACATTTCGATCTTCATATCGAAATGACAATCCTTCTATTTCTAATATATTATTCATAGCATCTCACCTATTTTAATTCAGAATGATTCCGATTTATATCTATTTGAATTATAGTACAGCTTATTATAGTTGTAAACCAATCTGCCTAAAATATATCAATTTTTTCAAGAAACCTTACTATTATAACAAAAAGCAGAGAAAAATTCTCTGCTTCCGAAAAATATTCCTATAAAATGAAACCTTAATCAGATGAGGCCATCCCCTAACGATTGGCGAGGGCTTTTACTAGATAAATTTTCTAGTGGATAGCCGATTTAAACTTGCCACCATTTGTCTCTTGTGTATTCATAATCGTAACAAACGCATTCGCATCAATTTCATACACAATTGATTTTAACTTCGTCACTTCCAGACGCGTTACAACTGCATAAATAACTTCTTTTTCTTTATCCGTGTAACCGCCTTTCGCTACAAGCTTTGTAGTTCCACGACCAAGACGATGCAAAATCGCATTTGATACTTCCTCATATTGATCTGATACAATTAAAACTGCTTTCGTTTCATCTAAACCTTGAATGACTGTATCAATTGTTTTGAATGCGATATAGTACGTCATAACAGAATACATAGCTTGTTCAACACCAAATACAAATGCTGCCCATGCAAAAATGAATAAGTTCACAAACATTACAAATTCGCCAACAGAGAAAGGTAATTTCTTCGTTAATAAAATACCCATAATTTCTGTTCCGTCCATTGATCCACCATGGCGAATAACGAGCCCTACACCAATACCTAAAATAAGACCACCAAACACTGTTGCTAAAATCGGCTCTGTTGTAAATGGCGGAACAGCATGTAACGTTGATTCAATAAACGCTAAAGCTACAATACCGAACGCCGAAGATAACATGAACGTTTTTCCGATTTGCTTATAACCTGAATACATAAATGGGATATTGAGAATAACGACTAAAGTAGAGAAACTTAACCACCAAATATTAGGAGTAAGATAATCTAATATAAGAGAAATACCAATAATTCCACCATCAATAATTTTATTTGGCATTAAAAATAGTTCAATCGCTACCGCTGCGCATGCTGCCCCAAAAATAATCATAACTAAACGATAAATAAGATGGATAACACTTTCTTTTCGGTGTTGCTTTTGTTCCATAAGTCCTCCTTATACTCTTTTTCTATAGTTTTGTCCTTATATTATAACATACGCTTCTTTTTCTCATGAAAAAAGAAACTCTATACGAATATGTACAAGCTACGTACTCATATATTTCGATAGAAGAACGTGTGAAGGAGGATAACTCAATGAACCTCATTAAACAACTTGTAAATAAAAAATTAAATCATATTTCTACAAAAGAGTTATTGAAATATAGTAAAGAGTATGAAGTTTCTATTACGACTGCACAAGCGGATCAAATTGTTTTACTTATGAAAGGAAAGAATATTAACATTTACGATAATGACGAACGGCTAGAGCTCTTAAAACAAATAGCAAAAGTAACCTCCCCTGCTACTGCCCAACAAGTAAATACTTTATTTCAGCAACTACTAAAATAAGGAGGGGAAAATCCCCTCCTTATTGCTTATTGCGTTTTAATTTTCTCAAGAATCCCTTCATCAAAAGTACCATTTTTCAGCATTTCGATTTCTAATTTATATGGCGGCTTCTTATCTTTTTTATCTTCACCTACATATGGCGTTTCAAGGATTTTTGGTACGTGCATTAACTGCGGATGATGCACAATATGATGTAACGCTTTATAACCGATATGACCGAAGCCGATATTTTCATGACGGTCCTTTCCTGCGCCGCATACATTTTTACTATCATTAATATGAAGTACTTGCAAACGATCCATACCAACAATCTTATCAAATTCATTTAATACGCCGTCAAAATCATTTACAATATCATATCCTGCATCGTGCGTATGACACGTATCAAAGCATACTGATAATTTTTCATTATATTTTACACCATCAATAATCTTTGCAATTTCTTCAAAGCTACGACCGCATTCTGTTCCTTTTCCTGCCATCGTTTCTAACGCAATGTTAACCGTCTGCTCTGGCGTTAATACTTCATTAAGCCCTTTAATAATTTGTTGAATACCAGCATCCGCTCCTGCACCAACGTGCGCACCTGGGTGAAGAACGATTTGTTTCGCTACACCTAATGCCGATGTTCTTTCAATTTCCATGCGAAGGAAGTCTACACCTAATTGGAATGTTTCTGGCTTCGTCGTATTCCCAAGATTAATAATATATGGCGCATGTACGATAATTTCCTCAATACCGTTTAGTTCCATATGTTTTCTTCCTGCTTCTATGTTCAATTCTTCAATTGGTTTTCTTCGTGTATTTTGCGGTGCACCTGTATAAATCATAAACGTCGTTGCACCGTATGAAACAGCCTCTTCACTTGCTGCTAATAACATTTTCTTACCACTCATAGAAACATGAGATCCAATCTTTAACATACAATCACCTCTTCAATATACAATAGATATAATGATAGCATAATTTGTAGAAATATGTAGCGAATTGTTTGTTCTTAAAACACTACGCAAATTGTAACTAGCTACACCGAAACTTTAATCAGTGTTTTTCCATTCCCCACCGATTATTATCCCGCAAATATCCGGATAAAAAAAGATAAGGGGGCTCCCCTTATCTTTTTTTATTGCTATATTTTTTCTTCACTTTATCACGTTCTGTTGCAAGTTTACGTTTATAGTTTGGTTTTACTTTTTTCGGCTTTTTAATAACTTTCGTTGCCATAACATCAAGTTCGTCATTTGGTTTTTTACGGCTCTTACGACGACGACGTTCACCTAAATCCGCCCACTCATCTCCGCGTAACTCTACATGCTTGAACTCAATATGACGTTGTTTTTCTAAACTATCTAACGCTTCTTCGTTTGCTGGATCATAAATCGTCACTGCAATACCTGAATGCCCCGCACGTGCTGTTCTTCCAACGCGGTGAACGAAGAAATCTAAATCTGATGGAAGTTCGTAGTTAATAACATGACTAATTCCTTCAATATCAATACCACGTGCTGCTAAATCAGTTGCAACAATATATTGGAATTCAAGATCACGAATTTGTTTCATCATTTTTTTACGATCACGCGGTGATAAATCTCCGTGAATTCGTCCAACTTTTAAGCCACGTTCCATTAATCCGTCAGCAACCTGATCCGCCATCTTCTTCGTATTCGTGAAAACAACTGCTAAATACGGTTTAAATTGTAGCAACATTTTGTTCACTAAATCGATTTTGTTACGATGTTTAGAAGGTACTAAATAATGCTCAATATTCCCAGCCGCAACTTGTTTTGGATTGATATGAATATGCTCTGGATTCTCCATATATTTCTTCAGAAACGGTTTTAGTTTTTGAGGAATTGTTGCAGAGAAAACTAGCATTTGCAAGTTTCTAGGCATGCGTGATGCAATTTTGTCTACATCATGAATGAATCCCATATCAAGCATTAAGTCTGCTTCATCGACAATAATAGTATTTGCTTTATGAACAAATAATGCTTGTGCTTCTACTAAATCTTTAATACGTCCTGGTGTTCCAACTACAATATGAGGTTGTTTTTTCAACTTTTCAATTGATCGTTGTTTATCAGTTCCACCAATTAAACAACGTGCTGTAATCATTTGATCTTCCGCACAAAACTTTGTTAATTTCACGATTTCTTCGTAAATTTGTTGTGCTAACTCACGAGTAGGCGCTGTAATAACAAGTTGTACTTCTTCACGACTTGCATTAATTCTGTTCAATGTAGGAAGTAAGTATGCATGTGTTTTCCCAGAACCTGTTTGGGATTGTCCAATTACACTTACACCTTTTTTCACGACCGGGAAAATTTTCTTTTGAATTCCTGTCGGCTCTGTAAAGCGTAGTTCACGAACTGCATCTATTAAAAATGGTTTAAAATCATACTGTGTAAAAGTTTGTTGTGTCATAAGTTACACCTTCTTTCTAAATTTCTACTGCGCGCACAAATCAGCCAAGTCTACATTATATCGAAATCTACAAGTAAAATCCATCTTTAGTTTAGGTTTTTACTTCAAAAACTAACCTTCTTCCCTCTTATTGCATATTGTATGTGTATATACCTAACTGAAGAAAGGAGGATTTCTCACATGTTTCCAAAATCCCATACAAGGCAAATGTATCCGAATCAAGGACAGCAACCTTATACACCATATCCAATTCCACAACTACCACCGATGGCGCAAAAAAAGAAAGGTTTCCTTGCTAAACTCTTTAAAAAACACGATCCAACCGAGCCTTTCATGCAAATGGTTCCACCTTATCGACAAATGGATGGACCGCCGCCAATGATGCACCAACAACCGCCGCCCCAATATCAACAACAATACCGATACCAACAGCAATACCCGCAGCAGTACTCACAACAATATCAACCATACATGCAGCAACATCCAGAGCAAATGATCCCCCCTCAAATGTATGAATCAAATGAAACGCGCGGCGGTGCAGCAACTACAGCAGCATCAAGTAGCGGCATCGGCAGTTTTTTTGCAAATTTAATTTCGAATCCAACTAATATGATAAACAATATTGAAAAAGTATCCCAAGTCGTTCAATCTGTAAGCCCTGTCGTCGAACAGTACGGTCCTATTATGCGTAACCTACCAAGCATCGTTAAAATCCTCACCTCTGGGAAAAGTACGGAAGAAGATCCAACTAAAAATCCAACTGAAGACATAACAGAAAAGGTTGAGGTAGCAACTCCACCTCCTCCACAAAAAAAAAGAAAAAGAAAAAAAATAGTGATTGAGCCTGTCATAGAAAAAGAATTACGAGAGGAGCCTGTTCAAAAAATAGCAACAAAACCAAAACTATATGTGTAACAATCCTTTGTTTTCTATCCATTCCTCCTTTATAATGTAAAAGACTATGCACAAAAGTATCCCTTGTTTAGAAGGAGAGGATTACTCATATGAAAATTGTTAAAATTTCCCCTCGTGGTTATTGCTACGGTGTTGTGGACGCGATGGTTATTGCACGTAACGCCGCATTAGATACATCATTACCAAGACCTATTTATATTTTAGGTATGATTGTTCACAACAAACATGTAACAGATGCATTCGAAGAAGATGGCATCATTACGTTAGACGGTCCAAGTCGATTAGAAATTTTAGATAAAATCGAATCTGGTACTGTTATTTTCACAGCACACGGTGTTTCTCCAGAAGTTAAACAACGCGCAAAAGAAAAAGGTTTAACGACAATCGATGCCACTTGTCCAGATGTTACAAAAACACATGATCTTATTGAAGCAAAGAAAGCTGAAGGTTACCATGTCATTTATATCGGTAAAAAAAATCATCCAGAACCAGAAGGCGCAGTTGGTATTGCACCTGACATCGTTCACCTTATCGAAAGAGCTGATGATTTAAAAACATTAGAAATTCCAACAGATAAAATTTTAGTTACAAATCAAACAACGATGAGCCAATGGGATGTTCAACATTTAATGGAGGACATTCAGAAAAAATTCCCAACAGCAGAATTCCATAAAGAAATTTGTTTAGCAACTCAAGTTCGCCAAGAAGCTGTCGCTAAACAAGCTGATGTTGCAGACTTAACAATTGTTGTCGGTGATCCGAAAAGTAACAACTCAAACCGTTTAGCACAAGTATCACAAGAAATCGCTGGTACGAAAGCATACCGCGTTGCAGACGTAAGTGAGATTAAATTAGAGTGGCTACAAGGTGTAGAAAACGTAGCTGTTACAGCAGGTGCTTCTACTCCAACTCCAATTACAAAAGAAGTTATCGCTTTCTTAGATCAATATGATCCAATGAATCCCGCTACATGGGAGAGAGTTCGAAAAGTACCGTTACAAAAAATATTACCTCGTGTAAAAGTCAAAAAAGAACAATAATAAAAACCGTTGCCTATACGAGCAACGGTTTTTATTTTTCTTATACAAATGTAAATGGATCTGTATGTAATTGCGAAGCATGAATGTGTACATTGAATTTCTTTGCATCCACTTTTTCTTGTAATTGCTTTTGTACACCTTGCTTCATTACTTTTTCAACGTTATGTCCTGGGTCAACTATATTTAAACCGAGCATCATAGCATCATGAGCAACATGATAATACATGTCACCTGTTACATATACATCCGCTCCTTTAAATTTAGCTTGGTTGATGTATTTGTTACCATCGCCACCAAGTACAGCTACTTTACGCACTTTATCATCTAAATTCCCAACAACTCTTGCGCCCTTCACATCTAATGATTGCTTTACATGTTCCGCAAACTGTCCAAGTGTCATTTCTTCTTGTAAATATCCTATTTTTCCAAGCCCTAATGTTTCACCTTTGTTATCAAGTGGATACACATCATATGCTACTTCTTCATATGGATGTGCCGTTACCATTGCTTTAATCACTTTTCGTTGTAATGAAGCTGGAATTATCGTTTCGATTCGCACTTCTTCTACGCGTTCTAACTGCCCAGTTTCCCCGATATAAGGATTTGTTCCCTCTTGAGGTACAAACGTGCCTGTACCCTCGCTATTAAACGTACAGTGGCTATAATTGCCGATATGACCAGCACCTGCGTCTCCTAATGCTTTTCGTACTTCTTCTGCATGAGTTACTGGCACAAACACAACAACTTTTTTCATTTCTTCTGCATATGTCGGTGCCAAAACTTCTGTATTTTGCAATCCTAACGCCTCAGCAAGTAAATCATTTACCCCGCCCTTAGCAACATCCACATTTGTATGTGCTGCATAAATGGCAATATCATTTTTAATACACGTTTCAATAATTCTTCCGTACGCTTTATCTGTATGAATCGCTTTTAACGGATTAAAAATTAAAGGGTGATGCGCAATAATGACATTCGCCCCTAATTGAATTGCTTCATCCACAACTTCCTCCGTTACATCTAACGCAATCAATACGTGTTGTACGGGTTTATTAAGCGCTCCAATTTGCAGGCCAATCTTATCTCCTTCCATCGCCAAATGCTTCGGATACATACTTTCAAATAAAGAAATAATTTCATGGCCATTTGGAATTTTACTCATGATAAAACCTCCCGTATCATTTTCATTTTCGCTTCTACTTCCGCACGCTTCGCTTTTGTTTCTTCAGAATCAGCCGCACGTTCTAACTGCTTTAAAATATTTTGGAAGTTTTTTAATTCCCCTTCCCATTTTTCAACGAAAGCTTCACCTTTTTCTTTTATTAAAAATGGCCCCATAAATAATTCCGCTTGTTTATTCTCAGAATAAGGCACCGCGATGTTTCCTCGCCCACCTACTAAAATCTCGTAAATTTTCCCATCTTCTTTTACGATTTTTTCATGGATAAGCTCCCATCCATTCTCAATAAACCATTCACGAATGTGATGCGCTGCAATATTCGGCTGTAAAATTAAACGAGTTACCCCTTCTAATTTTTCTTTACCACTTTCTAAAATGTCACGAATTAACGCTCCGCCCATTCCAGCAACCGTAATTACATCTACTTCTCCTGGCGCGATAACAGCTAATCCATTCCCTTTACGCACATCTATTTTATCTTGTAAGCCACTTTCAGCTACAGTTGCTTGTGCAGAGCGAAATGGTCCATCTACAACCTCTCCAGCAACTGCTTTTGTAGCAATATTATTTATAATTGCATAACACGGTAAATACGCATGATCCGATCCAATATCAGCTACTGTAGATCCTACCGGTATTTCACGCACTACTTCTTCTAATCGTTTTGAAAGCTTTACTTCATTCATGTATTTCCATTACTCCTTCTCTTGTCAGTCTGTCTCCATGATAATGAATTTATAGTAGTTGTTGCAAGCCTATAAAAACAATTCACTTCTCTATCACTCATCGTATTTTAGAAAATATAGAAAAACAAGCCCTTTGCATAAGCAAAAGACTTGTCATACGGAACTTTATTTTTTCTTCGATAACCAATCAGCTACTTTAGCGGCTTGATCAGCTGGAACTATATTTGGTGGCATATTTCCTTTTCCTTTCGAAAGAATTTCTTTAATTTCATCTTTTGAAAGTTTCCCACCAATTTTTTGTAAATTAGGTCCTACTGCCCCTTGTAACTGGTCACCGTGGCAGCTCGTACAGCTTTGCTTCACAATATCCTCTGGCTTTGATGCTGTTTGTGCTGGCTTCCCACCATTTTTTGCATCAGCTAACTCTTTAGATTTATTTAGCCCCTGAAATGAAAATACAAACATAACGATAATACCTAATGCTGCAATAAGAGCGAACGGAATCAGCGGATTACGTTTCATATCTCTTCTCCCCCCTCTATACCCCTAAATAGTTAGATGATTCAGTCATTTCCATTGTACTTGAAAACGTTCTATCAGAAAAGAGTAAACTACTAATCGTTGAAAATATTCCATAAATTCAGTTTATTGTTTTTTATTGTTATATCGCTTATTATTTCGATAATTATTAACGTTTCTCATCATATTTTTCACTTTTCTACATATATTTTTGTATAGAATACACAAAATTAATCGAAAAATCGAAAAATGAGCATTTGCAAATCAAAAGACAATTCTGTAAAATAAATTACAAGAAATTGTAATCGTTGCCGATAGCTAAAGTTTAACAAAAGTTAACAAAATAAAAAAGTTTACTTCACAAAGGTGAAGTAAACTTAAAGGTAACCTATTCTAAGAAATCCTTAAGACGCTTACTGCGGCTTGGATGTCTTAATTTACGAAGTGCTTTTGCTTCAATTTGACGGATACGTTCTCTCGTTACGCCGAATACTTTCCCAACTTCTTCAAGCGTACGAGTTCGTCCATCATCTAAACCAAAACGAAGACGTAGAACATTTTCTTCACGATCTGTTAGTGTATCTAACACATCTTCTAATTGTTCTTTTAGCAATTCATACGCTGCATGGTCCGCAGGCGATGTTGCTTCTTGGTCTTCAATAAAATCACCTAAATGGGAGTCATCTTCTTCACCAATCGGTGTTTCAAGAGAAACTGGCTCCTGTGCAATCTTTAAAATTTCGCGTACTTTTTCTGGAGCAAGATCCATTTCTTCACCAATCTCTTCAGGAGATGGTTCGCGTCCTAAATCTTGTAGTAATTGACGTTGTACACGAATTAACTTATTAATCGTTTCAACCATATGAACTGGGATACGAATTGTTCGTGCTTGGTCTGCAATCGCACGTGTAATCGCTTGGCGAATCCACCAAGTTGCATACGTACTAAATTTGAAACCTTTACGATAATCGAACTTTTCAACCGCTTTAATTAGACCCATATTCCCTTCTTGGATTAAGTCTAAGAAAAGCATACCACGGCCTACGTAGCGCTTTGCAATACTTACTACAAGACGTAAGTTTGCTTCTGCAAGACGACGTTTCGCTTCTTCATCGCCTTCTTCAATACGCGTTGCAAGTCGAATTTCTTCTTCTGCAGACAGTAAATCTACACGACCAATTTCTTTTAAATACATACGAACAGGATCATTGATTTTAACCCCAGGTGGTACACTTAAATCATTAAGGTCGAATTCTTCTTCCGCTTTTGTAATTTGGCGATTATTAGGACCTTCGTCGTTATCATTGTCACCAACTAAGTCAATCCCTTGTTCACCTAAATATTCATAGTATTCATCCATTTGATCGGATTCAATTTCAAATCCATTCATGCGTTCTGCAATCTCTTCATATGTAAGAACGCCACGTTTTTTTCCGAGCTCAGTGAGTTGCTCTTTCACTTGCTCAAGGGTCATTTCAGTTTCAATTTGTTTAGAACGAGCTGGTTTGTCAGCCATCTGTTCCCCTCCTTACGCGAGATACAAACATTCATTATACTAAAAATTTATCAAAAAAGCTATTTTCTCGCTTTTTGATTTTGTAAATATGCTACATAATATTTAGCAGCCTCTACAGGATCTGTTTTTTCCATTTGTTTTACCTTAAAGATGATTTCCATCTTTTCAAGTTTTTCTTGATGACGGCTGAGCGTCTCTAAATGGCCTTGTAACACTTCTTCTGTGTATTCTGGATTAATAAATTCATCCGTCGAAATATCAGTGATAATATTTTTCAACTTCTCATCAGAGAGCCAACTTAAAAATGTTCCGACTGAAGGTTCATTTCCCTTTTCATAATATGCGTATAGTTCATATAAAATCCCTTTATGTTCTTCTGTATGAAAATCTTCTATGTGGGATTCCATACGAACAGCCACTTCTGGACTTTGCAACATATGATAAATAATTTCTCTTTCTGCCCTTTCAAAACCTGTTAACTTCGGTTTTGTTTGAACAATTTGAGACGGCTTAGAAACCTGCTTTACTTGTTTTTGCTGTACCTTTTGTTCTTTGCGATATTGGTGCAATTGATTCAAAAGAGTTTCCATTGAATACGAAAATTCTTGCGATAATGACTTCAAATATGATTCTGCCTGCATCGCATCCTGTAGCAACGATAACTCTTTTAAAACACTTTTCACATATTCTTCTTTGCCAGACTCATCTTGCAAATTTTTCCCTAAACGCAAATAATTTATTTTAAAACCAACAAAACTTATACTTGATTTCACAAGATTTTCAAAAGCAGTTGTCCCATATTGTTGCACATATTCATCAGGATCAAGCTTATCTGGCAAGGATGTAACTTTCACTTGGCAACCAACTTTTAGCAATAATTGCCCTGCTTTCATCGTTGCTTCTCGCCCTGCTTTATCACCATCATAGCAAAGAACAACAGTTTCAACGTTACGTCGCAGAAGTTTTGCTTGTTCTTCAGTTAAAGCTGTTCCCATTGTCGCGACAGCTTCTTCCACACCACTTTTTACCGCAGCCATTACGTCGGCATACCCTTCAAAAAGGACCACTTGCCCACGTTTTCTAATAAACGGCCTCGCTTGGTGGAAGTTATACAACAATTTACTTTTATGAAAAATCGGTGTTTCAGGGCTATTTAAATATTTCGGAGTGTCATCTCCTAATGCCCTTCCACTAAACGCTATCACTTTACCTTGTAACGTATAGATTGGAAACATAACTCTTCCACGGAAGCGATCATAATGACTACCATCCTTCTCGCTTCTTATGAGAAGACCAGCTTGTTCCATACTAGACAGCGATAAACCTCTTTTTTGTAAAATTTTCGTTGCTGCATCCCAAGCAGGTGACGCATAACCAATTTCAAACTTCTCAATCATCTCTTTCGTAATACCACGTTTTAACAAATACGAAAGTGCTTCATTTCCTTCTTCTGTATTTACTAATAAATGATGATAATACTTTTTCAAAAGTTCATGAGCCTGTTGCATGATGACAGTGTCATCAGATATGTCTTCTTGTTGTCCTTGCCCTGATGTATACTCTGCAACCGCCATTCCATTTCTTTCACCTAGCTTTTGAACAGCCTCGGTAAAAGCCAATCCTTCCATTTTCATTAGAAAGGAAAATACATTTCCACCTTCTCCACATCCGAAGCAATGAAAAATTTGCTTATCAGATGAAACAGAGAATGAAGGAGAATTCTCACCATGAAATGGACAAAGGCCGAAATAGTTACGCCCCTGTTTTCTAAGTTGAACGTATTCACCAATCACTTCTACAATATCCGATGACGTCCGAATCTGTTCAACAACTTCTTCGGGAATTCTGTTCCCCATAAATCCATCTCCGTGTCGTATTTTGTATTCGATAAAAATTAAAAAATTCCTTTATAATTCGACAATATTTTTTCTAAACTTATTAGAAAGTGTTGTCGATCACGTTATCAAACGATTTTGTAGGCCCTTTTCTGCGTAATTTCGCAGATACGTACTACTATATAAAATTGTATCCATTTGCTCACCTGTTACAAATGTACCTCCTGGAGACAATACATATACACTTTTTTACAAGAAGACTAGCAAGCACCATATCCTATGTGATCACGAGATCTGTTTTTTTGCATGTTGATACATATAAAAAATCAACTTTAGCTTATTCAGTATCTACATAGATCCAATTTCCCTTGCTTCTTCCTTAAACGATGAGCATACGATGTGACAAACAAAATTTCGACATGAACTTTCGTTCCAACTTGCACAGTTTTCAGCATTCACAGGCTATACATCTGCATCAACTAATACGATATTGATGTTTTGCATATTTCTGTATTCTACATCCCTTCTGCGAATCCTTCCATAATGTGCGTTTTCTTGTATAGATTTTGTCGATTTAACGTAATTACATGTCTTTTCGTAAATCCTATCCCTAGTTTATTCTGAAAAATTAAAGTCTAAACGTAAAATATAGGTTTTTATCACAATTTTTTATTATAATATATTTTCTTCAACTACGCTACATATCCCTTTATTTTTTCATCTTCTATTTCAGGATAACGAAACCCTGCCTTTAGCATAATAAAAAGACAGAAGAATATAAGTATAACCACTCCGCTATAATCTATTACGAAATCAACAGGTATTATGTTTCTCACGAGCGAAAAAAGCACATTCACCTTTGGTAAATGTGCTAAAACAATTTTTGGTTTTGCACTGCATTCACAATAATGTTGGCTGTTTCTTCAATCGCTTTATTCGATACATCAATTACTTGACAATTTATTTTACCAACTACATTCTCAAAGTGATCAATTTCTTCTTTAATACGATTAATATTGGCATATGTTGCACCATCACTTAGTCCAAGTGATTTCAATCGCTCTTTTCGAATATGATTCAACTTCTCTGGCGTAATTTTCAAACCGAAGCATTTTTCTTTAGCCACTTGATATAACTCTTCAGGCGGATCTACTTCTGGTACGAGCGGTACATTAGCAACTTTCAAACGTTTGTTATGAGCTAAATATTGAGAAAGCGGTGTTTTTGATGTGCGCGAAATCCCAATCAACACGATATCTGCTTTTAAAATACCACGCGCGTCTCTACCATCATCATACTTTACAGCAAACTCAATCGCTTCAATCTTTTTAAAGTATTCTTCATCTAATCTACGAACAACACCCGGCTCATATCTTGGTACTTGCCCTGTAATTTCTTCAATTTGATCGATAAGAGGCCCGATAATATCATATGCCTCTACGCCTTCTTTCGCAGCCTCTGTCACTAAATACTGACGCATGTCAGGCTTTACTAACGTAAAACAAATAAGCGCTTGATTGCTCTTAGCAATCGAAATCACTTCTTTTAATGTCCCTGTATCTTCTACATACGGTACACGTCTAATATCAGGAGCAAATGGGAATTGCCCCATCGCTGCTCGAACAACCAAATCAGCCGTTTCTCCAACAGAGTCAGATACGACATATACGATTTTATTATCCATTATATTACCTCACTTTAAACAAATTACACTTATTCGTTATTTACTAAGTTTACAAACGCACGTGTAATATTTGTTTTTGTAATTCGTCCAATCACTTCTAAACCTTGCTTCGTATCTTTCACAACCGGCATCGCATCAATCTGTCTTTCTATTAATTCCATCGCAATATCATATAAAGAATCCTCTCTACGACACATCGTAATGTTTGGCATCCTTGTCATGATAATATTAACCGGAAGAGAGGTTAAATCCTGCTTTCCAAGGCTAGCTCTTAATAAATCTTTACGAGACACAACACCAACTAATAGAATCGCCTGATCTACAACAAATAAGGTACCTACGTCCTCTAAAAACATTGTACAAATCGCATCGTATACTGATACATTTTTATCAATTACAGCTGGTCTAGATTGATAATCTTGTACTTTAATTTTCTTAACAGCCTCAGATAATAGCTGCCCCCCGGTTTTACCCGTATAAAAATAACCTACGCGTGGACGCGCTTCTAAATAACCAGCCATCGTTAAAATTGCTAAGTCTGGTCTTAGCGTTGCACGTGTTAATCCTAATTGCGCAGCAATTGACTCCCCTGTAATAGGACCGTGATCTTTTACAATCTGAATGATATGTTCTTGCCGTTTATTCAGCTCTATGATAATCACCACCTTTAATGCACAACGAAAAAAGTTATACTATCTCTTAAATATTATATACTAAATATGTTATTTGAAAAAGATAGGATGTAAAAAGGACCGTATACGGCCCCAAATTATATTTGAAACTTATCAAGTTGTTCTAAGAAACGTCTTGACTTCAAATAAATCCCGCAATATTCATCATAATATGTATTCAATACTAAACGCATTTGTTTTTTTGTGCTATCCTTCACCGATACATTGCCAAGTCTATGTAAATCGAAGTGGTAGAAAAGACGTAATAATTTATGAACAGCTTCTCCCACTGGTATACGATACTGGTCTTGCTCAGCATGACGCGAGCACAGAAAACCGCCTTCCCGGACAGAGAAGGCGACAAAATCTGTTTCTTGATGACAAATCGCACATGTATCAAAGTACGGGCGCATCCCTAATACCGGAAGCATTTTCGTTTGATAAATTAATGATAATACTTCTGAATCAACACCCTCACACATATAATGCAACGTTTGATATAACATTTCAAATAAATATGGATTATGTTTTTTATCTTCTGTTGCTTTATCAGTTAACTCAACAATAAATGATGCATAAGCAGTTAAAAATATATCCTCGCGAATTTCTTTCATAGTTGAAATAATCTCGCCTTGTTGCAAAGTTCCAAGTCCAGATCCCATTTGAATAAGAAAATTACCATGGGTCATAAGTTGCGAAACAGATGCTAACCGGCTTTTCGGTTTTTTCGCTCCTCTTGCCATTGCACTTACCTTACCCAATTCTCTTGAGAATATTGTAACAATCTTGTTCGTTTCTCCGTAATCTGTCGTACGGATAACGATGCCCTCAACTTTTTGAAACATGTTCGTCACCATCCAAGGTTTGAACAAAACGGGTCAAGAAATTGGAGAGTCTAGATGCGCTAGCTCCTCTTCATGTTGATCCATCTCATCGTTTACGTCTTTTTCCATTTCTTTCAAAAGCAAGTACGTTTCAATGCTTCCTGTTTTGGAGAAAAACTTCCAGGTAAAATCTAGCATAAGAATCCACCTTTCTCAATAAGCGTAGCCTATAAACCAATTTCCTTTGTTGTTATTAAATTGACCCATTTTGTCCATTTTCATGTGAGAAAAATTTTTCCTAATTTATCAAAACTCATAAAAACCAATAATCAGCGGATGAACAAAACATCCGCTGATTACAGCTTTACTCTATTTTAGTACTCGTCTTCGCGGAAACCAAGGTCACGAAGCTGAGACATTTTATTACGCCAATCTTTTTGCACTTTTACCCATACTTCTAAAAATACTTTAGAACCAAGTAATGCTTCAATGTCAAAACGAGCTCGCTTACCGACTTCTTTTAACATCTTTCCTTGCTTACCTATAATAATTCCTTTTTGTGATGCACGTTCAACAACAATCGTTGCGTTTATATAAACCGCTCCGCCCTCACGTTTTTGAATTGCATCAATAACAACCGCTACAGAGTGCGGCACTTCTTCACGTGTTAAATGTAATACTTTTTCACGAATAAGCTCTGAAATAATAAATCGCTCTGGATGATCCGTTACTTGATTATCCGGGTAGTATTGCGGTCCTTCTGGTAAATACTTTTTAATTGTTCCAATTAAAGCATCCACATTATTTCCATCTAATGCAGAAATTGGTACAATCTCTGCAAATTCATATAGTTTACGGTATTGATCAATTAACTCTAATAATTGCTCTGGATGAAGTTGGTCAATTTTATTAATTACTAAAAATACTGGTTGTTTCGTTTCTTTTAATTTCTCAATAATGAATTCCTCACCACGACCAAATCCTTCAACTGCATTGACCATAAACAGAACAATATCAACTTCTTTTAATGTCGTTTGAGCCATCTTCACCATGAAGTCGCCTAATTTATGTTTAGGTTTATGTATTCCTGGTGTATCAATGAAAATTACTTGTGAATCATTTTCTGTATATACGCCTTGAATTTTATTACGAGTTGTTTGTGGCTTGTCACTCATAATGGCAATTTTCTGGCCGATAATACGATTTAAAAATGTAGATTTTCCAACATTCGGTCTGCCAATAATAGAGACAAAACCTGATTTATAACCTTTTCTATTCATGTAAATCCTCCGCTAAAAATGCTCCTGGTAACAATTCTCCAACTGTAGTCTCTTGAACGTCACCATGTAAATTTGATAGGTATACTTTCGTATCCTGTTTACATAATTCTACCATAACTTGTCGACATGCTCCACAAGGAGGTACTGGACGCTTTGTATCCGCCACAATCGCGATAGCTACAAACTCTTTATCTCCTTCAGAAACCGCCTTAAATAAAGCTGTTCTTTCTGCACAGTTACATAAACCATATGATGCATTTTCAACATTACATCCACGATATACTTTTCCATCCTGTGTTAATAATGCTGCACCTACTTGAAATTTAGAATATGGTACGTACGCTTGTTTACGCGCTTCGATTGCTTCTTGAATTAATTGTTTACTATTCATATTCCCGCATCCTTCCTGTCCACAGCTGTGAATAAGATACACTCTCTTATTAAAGGCCTTTACAGCACTTTCAAAGCTTCATAAAAGCTTTGGAATGCAACTATACCACATACGGCAAAAAGATAATAGCACCAATTATAACGGCTATTATCGCAAACAATAAAACCGATCCGGCTGCGACATCCTTTGCAATTTTAGCAAACGGATGTATATCGGTAGTCGCTAAATCTACTGTTTTCTCCACAGCCGTATTTACCATCTCTAAACTCATTACAATTCCTATTACAATAAGTAATACCATCCACTCTACTTTCGTAATATGGAAATAAAAGCCGCAGCATATAACAATGACTGCGGCTAAATAATGAATTTTCATATTTCGTTCATGACGAAGACAAAAGAATATACCTGCTATAGCATATCCAAAACTATTTATAAGTTTTCCTTTTTTCATCGACCTAATCCAAATGCCTCTAAAATTTCTTTTTGTCTTCCAAACATTTCTTTTTCATCCTCTTCTGTCATGTGGTCATAACCAAGTAAATGTAAAAAGCCATGTAACGCTAAAAAGCCAAGTTCACGATCAAAAGAATGTCCATACTCTTCAGCTTGTTCTTTCGCTCTCGGAATAGAAATAATAAGGTCACCTAACATACGAGGCATCTCTGCACCTACAATTTCCATTTCTCCTTCTCCCATTTCTTCCATAGCAAAGGAAATGACATCAGTAGGCTGATCCTTATCTCGGTAATCACGATTAATTTCGCGAATGCGTTCGTTATCTACAAATGTCACTGATAACTCCGCACCATCCTCTATTTTTTCCATTTGAGCTGCTTTTTCTAATATCTCACGAATTAAATTCACATATTCTTCTTTCACTTCTTCTGTTTCATCAATGAAATCAATTAATAAACTCATTCTTTCTCCTTCTCTTCCGGTGGTTCCGGATATGTAATACGCGAATGGAAAATACCATTTAACGTTTCACATAACGTTTTTCCAACGATTTGTAGTTCCTTAAACGTCAAATCACATTCACTAAATTGCCCATCTTGCAGGCGATCTTTAATAATATTTTGTACTAAATTATTAATTTGATCTGGCGTTGGGTGATTCATAGAACGTACCGCCGCCTCAACACTATCAGCAATACCAACAATTGCCGACTCTTTAGAAGTTGCTTTTGATCCCGGATAGCGAAACATCTCTTCTGTATATTTTTCTTTATCTTCTTTAATCGCCTTATAATAAAAATATTTAAGTAATGTTGTACCATGGTGTTGTCCAGCAATATCGATAATTTCTTGCGGAATATGGTATTCTTCGAGCATTCTGACTCCATCTGTTACATGAGCAATGATAATATCTTTACTCGTCACAGGATCTAATTTATCATGTGGATTTTCAATTCCCATCTGGTTTTCAATAAAGAATTGCGGTTGTACTGTTTTTCCTACATCATGATAATACGCCCCTACACGTGCTAATACACCATTTGCTCCAACCGCCTCACACGCTGCCTCAGAAAGATTCGCTACCATTACACTGTGGTGATACGTTCCTGGCGCTTCTAACAAAATTCTACGCAAAAGCGGATGATTCGGACTTGATAGTTCCATAAGCTTCATGCTTGATACAATTCCAAGTCCACTCTCTAAATATGGTAATATCCCCATAGCCAAAACGGATGAGATAATTCCTGAAACGGAAGCCATCAATAATTGCGTTCCAATTTCAAGAGGCGAAAAATTCCCATTACGTAATAATAATAACGCCGCTAAGACGACTACATTTAAGATAGAAACGAGTATACCAGCTTGCAAAATCATCGTACGACGATTTTTTTCTCTTAAGAAAATACTTACTGATAATGAACTTAACAACACATAAATACCTACACTATAATTCAGTGTACTTGTTACCCCTTCATTAAACATAATACTTCCGCACACAGAAAAAATCATACTTGTTAAAAATACAAATCGATCGCCAATCATTAGTTTTACAAGTATTGTTCCCATCGCAACTGGGACAACATACGCAATTCCTGCATATTCAAGCTTTTGAAACAAACTAATCGTTTTCATTAAAACAATCGTGATAGACAAAATTGTAATATACGCTAAAATATACGGTCTATCTTCTCTTTTACGCTGTAAAAATACTTCAAACTGCTTATGCATAAAGTACAGTAACACACCAATGAGCACTGCTAATCCAACATAAGGCTGAAAACTATTACCTTTCTCTAATAAACCGACTAATTTCAACTGATTATACATATCACTTGAAATTGTTTCACCTTCTCTAACAATAACTTGTCCTTGAAGAATATAAACAGGTGGAACTAAATCTTCTTCCGCTTTCTTCTTCTCTTTCGTTACAACCGGATCATAAAAATAATTTGCTGTAATTGCATATGATCCTAGCGCGTTCACAGCTTCCTTCAATCCGCTATTCACATTGAGGCTTTTCATTTCATTAACAAATCGCTCTTTTGCTGCTATTTCTTCGGACATTTTAATATTTCCACCCATAATAACACTAACAGACGTTAGAGCCGCGTTCTTTGCTAATTCTAATTGATCCGGTTCTGCATTAATAAAGTATAATAAATTCTCATCCGATAATTCCTTTGTTAAATTAGCCGGCAACTTCTTCTTCAACTTTTCTAATTTATTTGCATCGGTCATCTTTTTTTGCTCTTCAGGTCCAGCAGCTTTCATCTCTTGAATTACTTCAGTTACCTTAGCAAAAACATCATTTACAATATCTACTCTATTTTGTTTATATTCACTTCTATATGTATATTGATCCCCGACTTTTTGAGCGGCCTCTTGTTTTTTTCTGTCCGTTATAACCTTATCTTCAATTTTAATAGGAGAATGAATTGTTTTTTTCGCAATAGCATACATATCAACATCTAATTGCTCTGGTTTCACATTATTCATAAGTGCAAAAAACAGCACTGCTCCTAATAAAACGTAAGAAATCCAACTTAGTTTTTTCGAATGTTGTAAATTACGAAACCACTTAGAAATTTCTTCAGATCTTAACATGATTTCAATACCTTCTCCTCTCTAGAAATAAAGTGAAACTATTTATAGCTTTCATTTCTTCTAGCCAACGATACTTTTAGGTAACATTTTGATACACCAGTACCTATAGTTTATTTCTCTTATCTTTTATGATAGTAAAAAATATGCCGGTCGCCAACCTTAATACAAAAAGAAATGATCCTGACAAATAGGATCATTCCATTTTATCATATGCCTCAATAATACGTTGCACCAGCGGATGCCTCACAACGTCCGTTTGTTCTAATGTAATGAATGAAAGACCTGATACACCAGATAAAATGTTAGAAGCTAGCGAAAGCCCTGATTTTACCCCTTTTGGTAAGTCTACTTGTGAAGGGTCCCCCGTAATAACCATTTTAGAACTAAAACCTAATCTAGTTAAAAACATTTTTATTTGTGCACCCGTTGTATTTTGCGCTTCATCTAAAATAACAAATGAATCATCGAGCGTACGCCCTCTCATATAAGCAAGAGGTGCAATTTCAATTACCCCTCGCTCCATCATACGTTGCGTATATTCTTGTCCAAGAATATCGTGCAAAGCATCATACAATGGACGTAAATACGGATCTACCTTCTCTTTCAAATCTCCTGGTAAAAAACCTAAACTTTCTCCAGCTTCTACAGCCGGTCTCGTTAAAATAATTTTCTTTACATACCCTTGCTTTAAAGCTCTCACAGCCATTACTACAGCTAAGTATGTTTTCCCAGTCCCAGCAGGTCCCATTCCAAATACAATATCATTCTTCTTCATTGCATGAATATATCTTCTTTGCCCCATTGTTTTTACACGAATGGATTTACCTTTTGCCGTTTTAAAGATTTCTTCTTCATATAACTCTTCAAATTGAGCAATTTTCCCTTGTTGTGCGAGCTGAATTGCATACGCAACATCTCTTTCTGTAATTGATATACCTTTTCGAATAACAACAAGTAATTGCTGTAAGATTTTTTCTACGAGTGTCACAGTTTCAACTGCTCCAGATGCATGAACAGTTTCACCTCTAGTTACAATCGATACATTCAATTCCCGTTCAATTACTTTCAAATGAGCATCATTGACTCCAAAAAGAGCGATTGCTTCGTTAGCATTTTCCAATTGTTGGTTCATTTCTACTAATTGTTCTGCCATTACTCAGTCTCCTTGAATATCGGATTCGGATATTGGTTGTGGCTCTGCAATATTTTCGATCACAGTATAATGCAATGTGACTTTTAGTTGATCCGCCTCAACCTCTTTACTCAAAATCTTATCACTTACAATCATAGCATGTTCATCCAATTTTTTCTTTAGTTCTTTTTCAGCCATCTCTTTCGCTACTTTCATTGCCTGTTTTTCTGTATATTCCCGATTCGCTTCTTCCTCTTCTCGTACAATATCTTTTTCATACGCGATCGGCAGTGTAAAACCAAATAGTTTCACATCGTGTTTTACACTTTCAGTACGAGAGCGTTTATACTTATCATGTTGAAATCCCCATATTTTTATTTTCGCACTCCCAAATGTAAGGTAATGCTCATTATATGCATTGCCAGTATATACTTGAAATTGCGTCTTTAGTGGTACACTCACCTCAGATGTGTACCACGTTTCTCCATATACAATACCTTTCGCCGAAACAATCGTCGGACTCTCCTCATTACCGTATATCCCTGATACGAGAAGCTGTCCTTTTTCGACATGGTCATTTTTCAAGACAACTGGTTTTCCTACTTCAACAAATGTTTTTGTCACAATCGCTTCTTTTTTTGCAACTAAATTTTGCGGCCTTTGTTCCTTTTCTTTTTTCGGCTCGTTTTTTTCAACAATTTTAAAATGGTACGTCGTTCCTCTTATTTCTAATCCCGCCCAAGTAATCGCATTAATATTGTCTGTCAAATGACGTTGTACATCTTCTACATTAGGCATTTGGAATTGTAATTTTCCTTTTTTAATACCCATTTTGTCCAGTTCTTTCATCAATATATATTCTGTTTCAGGTTTCGCTCCTGTAATTTCAATTTTCCAAACCATATTGGATAATGCAATCATGCCAAAAAAGAAAATTAAAAAACCAATTAAGAATCCACTATTTTTAATTAAACGCTTATTCAAAAAAGGAAAACCGTAACGCCCAATAAAATATAGTTTACATTCATTTTTTCTATAAATTGGTTTTATTTTCTTCACATCTCGTAATAACATACAAAAAACTAACGTTTCATCAGCAATCTTCTTAACATCCCAAACTAATAATTTTCTACGTACACATTCGTTAACGAACCGTTCCGCACCTCTACCTTCAATTCGTACTTTTACATATCCAAGCCACTTTATAAACCATTTATTTTTCATCTACTATCTCCACTACCTTTCCAAAAGTATACACACTACTTTTTTCACTTTAATTAGCAAAATAGCTCGTACGAAAATGAAATAAAGAGTTCTACCACCCATAAATAGCGAGATAAACTGAATAGTAAGGTCGAATCACGAAAATAACGAAGAAAAACTTCACATATGGAAGTTTCCCTCACTCCTCTTTTTTTTCGTTTTCTAAAAACGTCACTTGCTCAATTATTCCTTCAAGTAAAAGTTCTTCTGGAAGGATTGTTTTAATAATAAAGGATTGCCCTTTAATTAATAATTGACCGTGCTTTAATAACAATCTTACTTCTTTATCTGAAAACACTAATAAACCCCGATGATTTTCTATATAGATATGCACTTGCCCAACAAGCGTGATCCGAGGTAGATCCATTAGCACATCCACTGGCAGGTCTATTTGCTTTGTTAACCAATTCTTCATTTGTTCTAATTTTTTCATCTCAAAAGACCCCCTCTCATCCCATATGTATGAAAAAAGAGCTTGTAATATCACGTCCAAACTGAAAAAAAGCATAAAAAAACGTCTCATACGAAATGAGACGTTTTTTTATGCTAATAGCTGGATAACCAACTTATTCACAAGTGATCCGTCTGTTTTACCTTTTACTTTCGGCATAACAGCAGTCATCACCTTACCCATATCTGCTTTAGAAGTTGCACCAACTTCAGAAATAACTTGCTTAATTACATTCGCTAGTTCTTCTTCTGTTAATTGCTCCGGCAAATATGCGCTTAAAATCTGAATTTCACTTTGCAGTTTATTAACAAGGTCTTCACGACCAGCTTTTTTAAATTCAAGGAGGGAGTCCTTATACTGTTTTACTTCACGAGCTAAAACTGTTAATTCCTCTTCTTCAGTAAGAGTATGTTGCAGTTTAATACCTTCATTTTGTAAAGCAGCCTTAACCATACGAATAACGGTTAATTTTTCTTTTTGTTTATTCTTCATCGCTTGTTTCATATCATCGTTTAAACGACCGAGAAGACTCATAACTTACACCCTCTCTTAGAATTTACGCTTTCTTGCCGCTTCAGATTTCTTCTTACGTTTTACACTTGGTTTTTCATAAAACTCGCGCTTTCTTGCTTCCGCAAGTGTACCAGTTTTAGAAACCGATCTTTTAAAACGGCGAAGTGCATCCTCCAAAGACTCGTTTTTACGAACGACTGTTTTTGACATTCTCTTTCCCTCCCTCCGAAACATCACACTTACATACTAATTTCAGCATGCAAAAAGAAACCCTTCTTCAGCATGTCTTTTACGATTATAATACATTTTATCACTTCAGGTCAACTATTTGGCAGAATAAAAGAAGAATAGATGCCCTTCCCTGTTCAAAAGCTATATAGATAGCTTTTATCCTTTTCCCCTGAAGACAACTATATTTTTATCATTACATCTTTTTTAATGCAGGAATGTACGAAACAACTACTCATTCGACGTACCTGTCTTTTCAGTACTTAACTTCTCCACGAAAAAAAGAAAGCATGCAAATCGTTTCCGTTTGCATGCTTTTTTTATCCCGCTATTTGCCGGGCATTAAGACCCCCACCTCAAAATTCAGCAAAAGCAAAGAACTTAGGTAGGAATCCGGCTGATAATTAGTGGGAAGGAACAAAAACCCCACTCATTAAAGTTTCATTTTATGCGCTTGCTGATTCTTTTTTTACATCATCTTCAAGAACACGAACAAATTGCGCTTCGTTATATGGATAACCAGCTTTCGTAATTTTCACTTTCACTAGCTTACCAATTAACTCTTCTGATCCTTCAAATACAATTTTTAAGTAGTTATCCGTATAGCCTACATATAACCCTTTACGGTCGCCCTCTTTAAATTGCTCTTCCGGAATGATTTCAAGCACTTCCCCTTCAAACTGTGATGCATACTCTTTCGCTAATTGGTTAGATAGTTCAATTAAACGATGAACACGATCATTCTTCACATCTTCAGGAACTTGATCTTCCATACGCGCTGCAGGTGTTCCTGTACGCTTTGAGTAAGGGAATACGTGTAACTCAGAGAAGCGATTCTCTTTAATGAAATTGTATGTTTCCATGAATTCTTCTTCTGTTTCACCTGGGAAACCAACAATTACATCCGATGTAATTGCAAGGCCTGGTAACGCTTCTTTCAATCGATCTAAACGCTCTTGGAAAAATTCCATCGTATACTTACGACGCATACGCTTTAATACAGTATTAGATCCAGATTGCAATGGAATGTGCAAGTGACGTACAACTACTTCAGACTTATCTAACACTTCAATTACTTCATCTGAAATCTGACTCGCTTCAATAGAAGAAATACGTAGACGTTTTAATCCGCCTACTTCCGCTTCCATATCACGAAGTAATCCAGCTAAGTTATAATCTTTAATATCTTCACCGTACCCACCTGTATGAATACCTGTTAATACGATTTCTTTATAACCTGCATCTACTAATTGCTGCGCTTGTTTAATAACTTCTTTTCCATCACGAGAACGCATTAAACCACGTGCCCAAGGAATGATACAGAATGTACAGAAATTATTACAACCCTCTTGTATTTTTAAAGATGCACGTGTACGATCCGTGAAATAAGGTACATCCAGTTCTTCGTATACACGTGTTTTCATAATGTTGCGGACAGCATTAATTGGTTGACGCTCTTTGCGGAATTCTTCGATGTATCCTAACATCTTTTCACGATCCTGTGTACCAACTACAATATCTACGCCTGGAATCGCCATAATTTCCGCTGGAGATGTTTGTGCATAACATCCCGTTACACAAATAACCGCATCCGGATTTTGACGAACAGCACGTCTAATAACTTGACGGCTTTTCTTATCTCCCGTATTCGTTACTGTACACGTATTAATAACATATACATCAGCTTTCTTTTCATATTCAGTTCTTTCATATCCACCTTGTTTAAACAATTGCCAAATGGCCTCTGTTTCATAGTGGTTTACTTTACAACCTAACGTATGGAACGCAACAGTTGACATTGATCATCACCCCATCAATTCAAAATGATACGAAGCAGCACTTAACGCGTATAACGGCGCCGTTTCTGTTCTTAAAATTCTTGGTCCTAAACTACATGGTACAAATTTATGTTCACGAAGCGTAGTAATCTCTTCCTCCGCTAAACCACCTTCTGGTCCAAATACAATCAATAGTTTTTGGCCTGGTTTCATCGTCGTTAAAGCTTTAGCAAAATTGGATTTCTCACCTTGTTTTGCTTCCTCTTCGTACGCAACAAGACATACATCATACTCATTACTCATTGAAAGCAATTGCTTAAATGATGCCGGAGCATGCACTTCTGGAATTTCGCTTCTATGCGATTGTTCCGCAGCTTCTTTCACAATTTTTCTTAAACGCTCAACTTTTTTATCAGCTTTTTTCGCATCCCATTTTACAATAGAGCGAGATGCTTGAAATGGTAAAAATGCGGCCGCCCCAAGCTCAGTTCCTTTTTGGAAAATTAACTCTAGCTTGTCTCCTTTTGGCAGTCCACTTGCAATCGTCACGAAAACAGGAAGTTCACTTGACGCCTCTACCCATTCTACAATAGCCGTATTAATAAATTCACTGGTAATTTCATCAATTGAACATATTGCTGTTTTTCCGTTTACACAGCAATAAATGTGATCTCCAGCTGACATACGCATCACTCTTGCGATATGATGTACGTCATCACCTACAATGCGAATACTTGTCTCATTTACATATTTCTCTTCTACAAAATAACGTTGCATATAATCACCTTAGTAGAGTTTCGTTCCTTTCGTAAGTCAACACTTACGAAAAGAACGAAACGTTATCATTTTTTCATATAACAAACGGCAAGTCCCTCACCTTATAGTGAGAGACTCCCCCTTTTCATTATAAACTAAAATCTATATTACGCATTTCGTGCAATAATTGCTACCCAATCTTCCATTCGTAATACTTCTTCAATTGTAAATCCAGCTTTTTCTAGCGCTTCAGAAATTATCTTTTCCTTCGCTGCAATAATGCCCGATGTAATAAATAATCCGCCCGACTTCACAACTCTTGCTGCATCCTCAGGGAATAAAAGAATAATTTCTGCTAATAAGTTAGCTACGATTAAATCAACAGGACCTTCAATACCTTCTAAAAGACTATTTTGCCCAACAGACACGATATCATCTGTTTTATTTAAACGTACATTCATTTCTGCACTTTCCACTGCAACCGGATCTAAATCATACGCTTGAACAGAAGACGCACCTAATTTTGCCGCTGCAATACTAAGTACACCAGAACCTGTTCCTACATCAATGACAGTATCACCTGGCTGAACTGTTTTTTCTAAAGCACGAATACACATCGTTGTTGTCGGATGAGTTCCTGTTCCAAACGCCATACCTGGATCTAATTCAATAATTTTTTCTTCCGGAGAAGCTGGTGTATATTCTTCCCACGTCGGCACAATTGTGAATGTATCAGAAATTTGTACTGGATGGTAATATTTTTTCCAAGCAGTAGCCCAATCTTCTTCATTGACTTCGTTAACGGTAATATTTCCAGTACCAATTTCGATGTCGTAAGATGGAAGCATATCAATAGATGATTTTACACCCGCAATCGTTTCCTGTAAAGAATCCGTTTGTGGGAAATATGCTTTTATTAATACACCTTCCGCCGGATATTCATCTGGGTTCAATGCATAAATTTCACCATATTGTTGCTCGCGCTCTTTCGTCAACTCCGCTGGATCCTCAATCGCAACTCCACTAGCACCAGCTTCATGTAAAATATGAGAGACAGCTTCTACTGCTTCTTCTGTTGTATGAATACTAACTTCTGACCATTTCACAATTTACCAACTCCATTTTTCATTTCCATTATTCCCCTTTGAAAGCACGTTTAAGCTTTCCAAATAAACTATCATCCTGCTCTTCTTGTCCCGCAAATTCACGTAATAACTCTTTTTGATGTGAAGTTAATTTCGTCGGTACAACAACACGAACGACTACATATTGATCTCCTTGACCGTATCCACGTACGTTCGGAGCACCTTTTCCTTTTAAGCGGAATTCTGTTCCTGTTTGTGTTCCTGCTGGAATTTTTAGCTTCACTTTCCCATGAACAGTAGGAACTTCCACTTCAGCACCAAGTGCCATTTGCGCAAATGTTAATGGCATTTCACAAATAATGTGATCTCCTTCACGCTCAAAGAATTCATGATTTCTCACATGAACAACAACATATAAATCTCCTGCCGGTCCGCCATTTACGCCCGCTTCACCTTTTCCAGATACACGAATTTGTTGACCATTATCAATACCTGCTGGAATTTTAACATTGATTTTTTTACGTTTACGTACTTTACCAGAACCGTGACATGTCGTACATTTTTCTTTAATCATTTGACCAGTTCCTGAACAATGACCACAAGCTTGACGGTTTACGATACGACCAAATGGTGTATTTTGTTCTACACTTACTTGCCCTGATCCTGAACAATGTTTACATGTTTCTTTTGAAGTTCCTGGTTTCGCTCCGCTACCTTTACAAGTATCACATGGATCTTCTACTGGAATCTCAACATTTAATTCTTTACCAAAAATAGCTTCCTCAAACTCTAAAGTAACTTGATATTGTAAGTCAGCACCTTGACGCGGAGCATTTGGATCACGACGTCTACCGCCACCGCCGCCAAAGAACGAACTAAAGATATCTTCGAAACCGAAGCCACCGCCGAAGTCTCCTCCGCCGCCAAAGCCACCGAAACCTTGATTTGCACCAGCATGACCAAATTGATCATATTGCGCGCGCTTTTGATCGTCGCTTAATACTTCGTATGCTTCTTGTACTTCTTTAAACTTTTCAATTGCATTTTCTTCTTTACTTACGTCTGGATGGTATTTTTTAGCCAAACGACGATACGCTTTTTTTATTTCATCTTTTGAAGCACCCTGGCTAAGTCCAAGGACCTCATAATAGTCTCGTTTACTCATAAATTTACAACCCCCGAATCTTTCACATAAACGTAATTTTAACACCGAAAGAAAGTGCTTTGCAACAAAGTTTCCTCACTTACAGTATGCAAAGTAAAAAACTTAAGAACCTCACACTTTTCTTTTCATTCGTGAAAAAAGCCAAAGTCAAGGCACGCTTGACTTTGACTTTTTGTCATCTTACTTATTTATATTACTTATCTTCTTTTACTTCTTCGAACTCAGCGTCTACTACATTGTCTTTCTTCGCGCCAGCATCTTGTGCTCCTTGTGCACCTTCTGCTTGCCCTGCAGCTGCTTGAGCTTGCTCGTATAATTTAACAGTTAATTGTTGTACGATTTCTTGTAAAGCGTCTTTTTTCGCACGGATTTCCTCAAGCTCGTTCTTCTCGATCGCAGCTTGTAATGCTTCTTTCGCTTCTGTTGCTTTTGCAACTTCAGCCGCATCCACTTTACCTTCTAAATCTTTTACAACTTTATCTGTTTGGAATACAAGTTGGTCAGCTTCGTTACGAAGTTCAACTTCTTCCTTACGTTTTTGGTCAGCGTCAGCATTTGCTTCTGCTTCTTGTACCATACGATCTACTTCTTCATCAGAAAGACCTGAAGAAGATTGGATTGTAATAGTTTGCTCTTTGCTTGTTCCTAAGTCTTTTGCACGTACGTTAACGATACCGTTCGCATCAATATCGAATGTTACTTCGATTTGTGGAATACCACGTGGTGCTGGTGGAAGGTCTGTTAATTGGAAACGACCTAATGTTTTGTTGTCAGCTGACATTGGACGCTCACCTTGTAATACGTGAATATCTACTGCCGGTTGGTTATCAGCAGCTGTTGAGAATACTTGTGACTTACTTGTTGGAATTGTAGTGTTACGCTCGATTAATTTCGTGAACACACCACCCATAGTTTCAATACCTAAAGAAAGTGGAGTTACGTCTAATAATAGTACGCCTTCTACATCACCAGTAAGTACGCCACCTTGAACTGCAGCACCTAATGCTACAACTTCATCAGGGTTTACACCTTTATATGGTTCTTTACCAGTTTCACGTTTAATAGCTTCTTGTACAGCTGGGATACGAGTAGATCCACCAACAAGGATAACTTTATCTAATTCACTTGGAGCAAAACCAGCGTCTTTTAATGCACGACGAGTTGGCTCTAACGTTCTTTCAACAAGACCTGCTGAAATCTCTTCGAATTTCGCTCTTGTTAACGTTAATTCTAAGTGTAATGGACCAGCAGCTCCAGCACTAATGAATGGTAATGAAATTTGTGTTTGTGTTACGCCAGAAAGATCTTTTTTCGCTTTTTCAGCTGCATCTTTCAAACGTTGAAGTGCCATTTTATCTTGGCTTAAATCAATGTTATTTTCTTTTTTGAACTCAGCTACTAAGTGGTCAATAATAACTTGGTCAAAGTCATCTCCACCAAGACGGTTGTCACCAGCAGTTGAAATAACTTCGAATGTTCCATCTGCTAACTCAAGGATAGATACGTCAAAAGTACCGCCACCTAAGTCATATACTAAGATTTTTTGCTCTTCATCTTGTTTTTCTAAACCGTAAGCAAGCGCTGCTGCTGTTGGTTCGTTAATGATACGCTCAACTTCTAAACCAGCGATACGACCAGCATCTTTTGTTGCTTGACGTTCTGCATCGTTGAAGTATGCAGGTACTGTAATAACAGCTTTCGTTACTGTTTCACCTAAGTATGCTTCAGCAGAAGCTTTTAAGTTTTGTAAAATGATTGCAGAAATTTCTTGAGGTGTATAATCTTTACCTTCAACTTCTACTTTGTAGTCTGTACCCATATGACGTTTAACAGACATGATTGTATTTGGGTTTGTAATTGCTTGACGCTTTGCAACTTCCCCAACTTGACGCTCTTCATTTTTGAAAGCTACAACAGAAGGTGTTGTACGGTTTCCTTCTGGATTTGGGATAACCTTTGGTTCTCCACCTTCCATAACAGCTACACAAGAGTTTGTTGTACCTAAGTCAATACCGATAATTTTACTCATGGCGAATCCTCCTACTTTTATGTAAATTATTGATTTACTTTTACCATTGATGGGCGAATCACACGGTCTTTTAGTTTATAACCTTTTTGGAATTCTTCAACTACCGCGTTTGATTCAAATTCACTATCTTCCACTTGCATAATAGCTTGGTGTTCATTAGGATCAAACTGTTTACCAACAGCTTCAATCGCTTCCACGCCTTCTTTAGTCAACGCTTCTAGCAATTGACGATGCACCATTTCCATACCTTGTAACAAGGATTTCGTTTGCTCATCAGTTGCTTCCACTTGCATCGCTCTTTCAAAATTATCAAGAGCTGGCAAAATATCTGAAACTAGACTTTGTGCTCTATATTTTTCAGCAGCCTGTTTATCCATTTGGACACGACGCTTATAATTTTCAAAATCAGCTTGTAGACGTAATGTGCGACCTTCCGTTTCCGTTAGCTTCGCTTGTAACTCATCTACTTTTTCTTGTAAAAGAGCAGCCTCACTTTTTTCTTCTACAGTTTTTTCACTGTTTTCTGTCGTGACAGCTTCTTCAACTTGCGCTTCTTTTACTTCTTCTACCACTTGTTCGTTACGCTCTTCCACAATATTCACCTCCTTAAAAGGTATTAGGTATTATGCTGAACACAATTCCTTAAGCATTATATATTACACACAGCAATGAAAATTTCATTACTTGAGCGAATGTATTACTCTCATTTACTTTTTAAGTCCATCAGTAAATTGTCTCGTAAATAACTGTAACAAACTAATTACCCGAGAGTATTGCATTCTTGTCGGACCTAAAATAGCAATTGTTCCAAGCTGTTCTTCTCCAATCGAATATGTTGCAGAAATTAAACTACAATCTTCCATGGCCGTCGCAGAGTTTTCCCTACCAATGTTCACTTGAATACCTACTTGTTTATGACGCAAAATGTCATAAAACTCGGCTTCATTATCAATCATCGTCAGCAAGGATCTTACTTTGTGAATGTCATGGAACTCTGGTTGCGAAAGCATATTTGCTTTGCCTCCAAAGTATATCTTTTCCGATAAAGGAACTTGAAATGTACCATCTAACATTTTTATTGCACTATCGTAATTATGAACATATCCACGTAAAACTGTAACAATCTCTTTAAAGATTTTGTTATGCAGTTCTGCCATTGGTACACCCGACAGCTTTTCATTTAAAATATTAACCATTTTTTCTAAATCTGATAAATCAACAGATTCCGGAACGGTAATCGTTTTGCTTTGTACATGCCCTGTATCCGTTACAATAATAGCGACTGCAGTTTGATGGTCAAGCGGTACAATTTGTACGTTTTTAAGTTTATTTGTGCTTAACTTCGGTCCAAGAACAATGGCCGTATAATTCGTAAGCTCTGATAAAATTTGAGCCGATTGCTGTGCAATCTTTTCCGCTTCAAAAATTCTTTCAGCAAATAAATCTTTAATTTGTACAATTTCATCGTTCGGTAAGTTTTGCGGCGCTAAAAGATGGTCTACATAAAAACGATATCCTTTTTCAGAAGGAACACGTCCTGAAGAACTATGCGTTTTCTCAATAAATCCTAGTTCCTCTAAATCAGCCATTTCATTTCGAATAGTAGCTGAACTAAACGTAATTTCATCTTTCTTAGCCAACGTCCTCGACCCAACAGGTTGCGCTGATCCAATAAAGTCATCAATAATTGTTTGTAAAATTAAGAGCTGACGTTCCGTAAGCATCTCATCATCACCTCTGTTAGCACTCTTTGTCTTCGAGTGCTAAATCTATTAATAACTTACCAAAATTGACATTGAATTGTCAACGGAAACGTCACGAAATAATGAAACTTTTTCACGTTTATGGAACATTTAATTAGTCAATCAAAAATGATTGGAATACTTCATTCCCTAATAATTTTCCTTTTCGCGTTAAACGAACATATCCATCTTTCTCTTCAAGCAATCCTTGTTCTTGATTTTTTTGCAACTGCTTCGCGAAAACTTGATTCATCTCCATATTAAATTTCTTTTGAAACAATATTTTAGATACACCTTGTGTTTTTCGAAGTCCTAAGAACAACTCTTCTTCCATTCTTTCTTTCTCCGTCACCGCGTGAACATCTAAATATGGAAATCCAGTTTCATCGATTTTATTGAAATATTGCTTGAGCGGCCCTACATTTTGGATACGTTCTCCATTTACATAACTATGCGCTCCAGCTCCAAATCCATAATACTCCTCATTATTCCAGTATGTGAGATTGTGTCTACTTTTATTATCACCTTTTGAGAAATTGCTAATTTCATACTGGCTATAGCCGTGTTTCTCCATTTCATCCATTACCATTTCATACATTTTCGCTTCATGATCTTCACCTGGAAGTCTTAATTTCCCTTTATTCATTAAGTTATAAAACACAGTTTTCGGTTCCACAATTAATGAATATGCTGAGAAATGTTGTACACCAAGCGTAAAAGCAATGTCTAATGTTTCTTTTACATCTTCTATCGTCTGCCCTGGCAGAGCATAAATAATATCTACATTTATATTTTTAAAGCCCACTTCCTGCGCTTCTCTAATTGCTACAAATGCATCTTCCCTCGTATGCTTACGCCCAATTTTCTCAAGCAACTCATCCCGAAATGTTTGCACACCAAAACTAATTCGGTTCACTCCACCTTCTAGCAATACATTTAACTTCTCTTTCGGTAAATCACCTGGATTCGCTTCAAATGTTAATTCACAATTTGGAGCAAATGGACGTAAGCGACGGTTTATAATATCTAGTAACTTTTTTGTCTGTTCCATATTTAACGCTGTCGGAGTTCCTCCACCAACAAAAATCGTTTTCATACTATCAAACGGTACTTTTTGAACTGTATTTATTATTTCTTTCTCTAAATACTCTAAATATTGATCGACCGGTTGGCGTTCAATAAACACTTTATTAAAATCACAATAGTGACAAATATGCTGACAAAATGGAATATGAATATATGCAGCTTGAACCAAATATAACTCCTACCTTTCTAAAAAGAAAACCTCCGCACTCCGGAGGAATCTTCACTTCTCTAACGTATTACGAATTTGTTCCATTCGCATTTTTCCCCAATCATACATCATTTCAACGATCGGTAAAAGCGACATGCCTAATTCCGTCATATAATACTCTACTCGCGGAGGAATTTCTGGGTATACTGTTCGGTCAACAATCCCATCTTCCATTAACTCTTTTAATTGGTTCGACAAAACTTTATGAGAAATGCTTGGGAATAATCGTTGTAATTCACTAAAACGATGAGGCCCTTCCACACCAAGATGCCACAGTATCACAACTTTCCACTTCCCGCTAATAATAGAAAGCGTCAATTCCTTTTCACAATTAAAATTGCCATTTTGTATTTTTTCGTGAATATCTTTTCGAATATTTTCGGACATTAATAGTCTCCTAACTTTATATCAATCATTCATAAATATAGCCACCTCACTATTGTAAATGAGAGAAGCTACGTTGTCTAAAAAGTAATTATACATAAAAAAGAAGCCGTATAAACGACTTCTTTTTTTATCTCAATCCGCATGAAATAACAATCAATTATTAGTTGTCATCCATTTTCAGTACAGCCATGAATGCTTCTTGCGGTACTTCTACAGAACCAACAGACTTCATACGTTTTTTACCTTCTTTTTGCTTATCAAGAAGTTTACGCTTACGAGAAATGTCACCACCGTAACATTTCGCAAGTACGTTTTTACGCATTGCCTTAATTGTAGAACGTGCTACAACCTTGTTTCCGATAGTCGCCTGAATTGGTACTTCGAACTGTTGTCTTGGAATTAATTCTTTTAATTTCTCTACGATTACTTTACCACGATCATACGCTGAATCACGGTGTACGATAAATGATAGAGCATCGACTTGTTCGTTATTTAAAAGAATATCCATTTTCACAAGTTTCGATGGTTTGTAACCAATTAACTCGTAGTCAAACGATGCATATCCTTTCGTATTTGATTTCAACTGATCGAAGAAGTCATATACGATTTCTGATAACGGGATTTCGTATGTTAGTGTAACACGTGTTTCATCTAAATATTGCATATCAATAAACGTTCCACGTTTACCTTGGCAAATTTCCATTACAGCTCCAACATAGTCATTCGGAACCATAATTGAAGCCTTCACAAACGGCTCTTCTACACGATCAATAGACTGTGGATCTGGCATATTAGATGGATTATCAACAATAACATCTTCACCGTTCGTTAAATAAACTTTATAAATAACGCTTGGTGCTGTTGTAATTAAATCGATTTTAAATTCACGTTCAATACGTTCTTGAATGATTTCCATGTGAAGAAGTCCTAAGAAACCACAACGGAAACCAAATCCTAGCGCTTGAGATGTTTCTGGTTCAAACTCAAGAGCAGAATCGTTTAACTCTAATTTTTCTAACGCATCACGTAAGTCGTTGTAACGTGCAGAATCGATTGGATATAAACCACAGAATACCATCGGGTTTAATTTACGATAACCTGCTAACGCCTCTGCAGCCGGACGTTTTGCATGTGTGATCGTATCACCTACGCGTGTATCACCTACGTTTTTAATAGATGCTGCTAAGAAACCTACATCACCTACTGTTAACTCGTCACGTTGCGTTGTTTTCGGTGTAAACACACCTACTTCTGTTACTTCAAATTCTTTTCCAGTTGCCATCATGCGTACTTTATCGCCAACTTTTACCGTTCCATTTACAACACGGATATATGCAATTACACCGCGGTACGGGTCATATAAAGAATCGAAAATCATACATTGTAAAGGCTCTTCTGAATCCCCTGTTGGAGCTGGTACCTTTTCAACGATTTGTTCTAAAATATCTTCAATACCAATACCAGCTTTCGCTGAAGCAAGTACAGCTTCCGATGCATCTAAACCAATTACATCTTCTACCTCTTGACGTACACGTTCTGGGTCCGCACTTGGTAAGTCGATCTTATTAATAACTGGTAATATTTCTAAATTATTATCAAGCGCTAAATATACGTTCGCTAATGTTTGCGCCTCAATCCCTTGTGCTGCATCCACAACAAGAATCGCACCTTCACAAGCCGCTAAACTACGAGATACTTCGTACGTAAAGTCGACGTGTCCTGGAGTATCGATTAAGTGAAGAATATACTCTTCACCGTCTTTCGCTTTATACGTTAGTTGTACTGCATTTAATTTAATTGTAATACCGCGCTCACGCTCTAAATCCATAGAGTCAAGCAATTGAGCTTTCATTTCACGTTGTGTTAACGCGTTTGTTTTCTCTAAAATACGGTCTGCTAACGTTGATTTTCCGTGGTCAATATGAGCAATGATAGAGAAATTACGGATTTTAGACTGTCTTTTTGCTCTTTCTTCTTTGTTCATCTATGTTCTCAACTCCTAATAGTCTCGCCAATATACACTAGCACTGATTATATCAATAGAGCAGCAAAGATTCAATGAAAACTCGTGCTGCTTACAATACAAATCATTCTATTTATATCTTATGCGAACAAACCATAAGAGACAAACCTTTTTCAAATTTAAAAACGGCTGTCGTACAAAATGGTAAGACAACCGTTCTTCCTACTACCCTTAACTAAAAATCTCTCTCACTTTCCCAACAACTATATCCGTTCCGAACTTTGTTACTTCATAAGTAGCACTTGCTATTGCCATACCAATTCCTTCTACAACATTAAAGCTTTTTAAGCTTTCTAATTGTTTTTGTTTTTCAGCAACAGAAAACGAACTTCCCAAAATTTCTGATTCAGCACCCGCACCCTCTGTTCCTGTCATATGAGCGATTTGTTCATACGACATTTGCTGATAACCTTTCATACTTTTCAAACCATGATTAGCAAGTGCCACCCCTGCTGTTATCATAAGTAAACATAAGGCCGCACTACATATACATAAAAGCGAAAAACGGCTTAAACGATTATCGTCTCTTCCCATCAATGTGTATATGCTCCTGTATTATCTTGGTCAATTTGATGATGCAAGGCTGCATTTAAACCACTCGCTATTACATTCGCCATATCCTCTATGAAAGCATCCACTTCTTTCGGAGTCACCATTAAATTATGACCAAGAGGAGATAACACTTCATAAATTAATTTTCTCTTCTCTTCATCTTCCAGTGTACCTACAGCACCTAAAAACATATTCCGACTCTTTTCATCCGGCATATCTTCTTCTGTTAATTTTTTCTTTTCTCCAAATGTAAAACCGGCTGGCAACAAAGAACGGGAAGGTTTGTTTCCTTCTTTCATCTCCCGTCCAAAATGTTTCAAAATAAAATCAATTGTATCGCTTGTAATCGAAACTGCATCAACCACAGTCGGAACACCAATCGCGATAACAGGAATACCCAATGTTTCTTTACTAAGTTCCTTACGCTTATTCCCAACACCCGATCCAGGATGAATTCCCGTATCAGAAATTTGTATCGTACTATTTACTCGTTCAATAGAGCGGGCAGCTAATGCATCAATTGCAATGACAAAGTCTGGCTTCGTCTTCTCAATGATTCCATAAATGACATCGCTCGTTTCGATTCCTGTAATTCCCATTACCCCCGGCCGAATTGCACTAACAGGCCTAAACCCTTCTTCTACACTTTCAGGCTGCAATTGAAACAAATGTCTCGTTACCAATACATTTTCTACAACGATTGGTCCAAGCGCATCTGGCGTTACATTCCAATTCCCAAGGCCAACAATTAAACAACTCGCTTCTTTCGTAACGCCAACCTCTTCTAAGAAATAAGAAAATTCTTTTGCAAAAATGCGCTCTACTTTTTGTTGCAGTTCCGTATCTTGTTGACGTATACCTTGTACTTCAAGCGTTAAATAACTCCCAGGTTTTTTTCCCATCGATTCAGAGGCAATTTCATCAATCGTTACTTTTGTAATCGTAATACCTTCTTCTTCCCTCTCTTTGACAATAACTCCTTGTATCCCTTTTTGCTCTTCTTGACTCTCTTGCAGCATTTCATGTGCCTCTACAGCAAGGTCCGTTCTAACACTATATTTACTTAAATCTAATGGTTCTTTCATCGTATCTCCTCCGTAATTCATAGTAAATATCGTTAGATTTCCCAAAGTTATATAAGGTCATTCTTTCCTTTACGTGAAATTTCATTGATATACTATTGCAATTCTCTTCACCGTTTGATAGAATATCACTTGTTCTATGTTAAGAATCGAGTCATTCGATTGCACCAGGGAGGTGAAAAGTATGGCAAACATCAAATCTGCTATCAAACGCGCTAAACTTAGCGAAGAGCGTCGTTCACATAACGCTTCTATCAAGTCTGACATGCGTTCTGCTGTTAAAACTGTAGAAGCTTTAGTTACTAATAACGATCTTGAAAATGCTAAAGAAGCTTTCAAAACTGCTTCTAAAAAACTTGACAAAGCAGCTCGTAAAGGTCTTATCCACCAAAACGCTGCAGCTCGTCAAAAATCTCGCTTAGCGAAACAAGTAAACGCGTAAGGCGTTTAAAAAACGATCCATTTGGATCGTTTTTTTATATACAAAAAAGTTCACGTGCTTAGCACGTGAACTTTTTGTTTCATCACATATGATTTAATCGCATTAAGAAAAACTCAAGCACAAGTTTCTTATCCATTTTTCCAGTCTTCATACTATAATCAGCTTCCGCTAATTCTATAATCACTTTTTTTAATTCTTCAAAAGAGAAAAAATTCGTTTGATTCATCGCTAACTTTACACGATATGGATGCACACCAATATGAGACGCAATTTGATTTTGTCCATAACCACGCTGCTGTAACTCTTTCACTTGATAGAGCAGGCGGAATTGACTTACTAATAACGCAAGCAGTTTAATTGGTTCCTCTTGCTGCGTAAATAATCCATCCAAAATTTGCATCGCACCCGCGATATCTTTTTTTACCACTTTTTCTGTCAAAGCAAACACATTTTGTTCAACCGATTTTGGCACAAGCTCCCCAACAAGTTTCGGTGTAATCTCTCCGCCCATACCGACGTATAACGTTAACTTGTCCATTTCCTTCGCCAACATCGTTACATTACTTCCCACAAGCTCTAACAACAAACTAACAGCTGCATTATCTATATGCACATGCACTTCATCTGCACGAGCAACAATCCACTTCTGAACATCCTGCACTTGCATCGCATTCGCTTCTACTACGTCCGCTGTTTTCTTTAATAGTTTTGTAATTTTTTTTCGTTCATCAAGTTTTTCGTAAGGCGCAACAAAAACAAGAATAGAAAATGGAGAAGGCTCTCCAATATATTCTTCTAAAATTTTTATATTTTGCTCTAATTTTTCTTTTTGTGAAGTTAAAAATAGTGGTGATTTTATTAATATCACTTTACGTTCCCCGAAAAAAGGAAGTGTGCGTGCATCCTCAACCACATCTTCTAAATACGCTTCTTCTAAATCATATGTCACAACATTAAACTCGCGATCTTCCTCTTCAAGCGCTTCTATTGTAATAAGCTTTATCGTTTCATTTATAAAAAACGCTTCCGTTCCATACAGTAAATACACTGGAACAAACTGCTTCTTTTTAATCTTTTTATGTATATCACTCATACTTTTTCCTACTCCCTAACTTGGCAATATATATTTATACTACTGCCCTAGCTTTCGTTTTACAAGTACAAAGGAACAGGCTTTATGACCCGTTCCTTTATTTATATTAAACGCCACGCAATAAGCCCCGGGTTTCTTATTGGTGTGCGGTAATCACCTTCCCTTTATTATTCACAATAAAAATTCGAGTATAAGTGCCAACTGTTAACATGCTTGGAAACAAAACACTCACGTTCCTTAACGATCTAAAGTAGTAAAAACGCTCGATTTCTCTTCATATGGAAATTGTAGATTTTTTTCTGACAATATTTTATACTAAAGTGGAATGTTGGGGAGGGATTCTAAATGAATGATTTTGAACAGAACGTTCAAAGTAAACGCAATGACGCTATTGATTCAGGGGTAGGATTTATCGTCTCATTTGGTTTTTTCGCAACACTTTTCATCATTGCAACTGTTATTAAATTTATCGGTTCTTAAAGACTGCTGCTTACTGGCAGTCTTCTTTTTTATCTATTATGTGTTTCATCATATGTGATTTTGCTACGAAAGGTTCCGTGTTCCACTTTAAAAACATAGGAAATAGCGCCTTGCTTATCCGTACGCCATATTTCAATCCCCATCTTCTCCAAACGCTCTATCACTTCCTTATGAGGATGCCCATACCTATTACGCTCACCGACAGAAATAATCGCTACATCAGGCTGTACAGTGCTCAAAAAAGGCACTATAGATGACGTATTACTCCCATGATGAGCAACCTTTAAAACATCCGCCCGTAAATCTGGATAAGTAGCTATTAAAAATTTCTCTCCTTCTTCTTCTAAATCACCTGTAAACAGCCACGTTGCCCCTCCTAATTTTGCCCATATTACAATTGAAGCATTATTTTCACTTCTTGCTTTTCCTGTTGGAGCTAACACAAAAAATTCAGCTTCATTTACGCTCCAACTCTCTCCTTCCCCCACTTCACTTATTTTCACTTCCTTTTCTAATGCCTGTTTCTTTAATACTTTTTCTAATACCGCATCTTGTTCTTTTCGGCCAAATACAACTTCTTTTACGGTTATATTTGATAATAACTCTTGCGCAGCACCTATATGATCCGCATCTCCATGCGTTACGATTAATTTATCAATTGTTTTAATCCCTTCCTTTTGTAAATAAGGGATTAAAATATCATTTCCAACAGAAAATTCATGCTTTTTCCGTTGCCATTCTTCCTTATTTGCACGCATTGTGCCACCAGTATCAATGAGGTAAATCTCTTTATCGTACGGGAGGCGAATTAAAATTGCGTCTCCCTGTCCAACATCAAGAAATGTAACACTCCCACTTTCTCGAAAATACGGATATACATAATGACATGTACAAACGAAAAGAAATATACCCGAAGCTACGGACATAATTTTCTTCGACACCCGCCTTTCCCAAACCATCAATATACTAACAATACTCGCGTAATATAGAGCTACAAGAAGTATAGGTGTTTGCCCGAAAACAAGGCGGATAAACGGTAAATTTTCACAATAACTTAGAAAATCATTAGAAAGATTCAAACCTATTGATAGTACATTCGCAAGTCCTTTTGCAAGAAACGGGACGATCGGTATACATATCAAAACGATAATACTACACGGCAATACAATAAGAGATAAAAACGGAACGTATAGAATATTAAGAAAAATACTATATGGAGAAAAATAACCGAAGTGATATAACGAAATCGGAGTACTAACGAGTTGTGAAATAAAAGAAATATAAATGGAATTTCGGATTACTCCATTGCTACTATCTAGTAAAAGCGGGGCTGACAAAAGCAAGGCGAAACTACCAACGAACGAAAACTGAAAGCCAATATTAAAAACAAGATACGGATCAAATATAAGCATACATATAGCTGTAACGCTTAAAGCATCTAAGCTAGATAAACGAATAGAACATATGAAAGCAATCAACATCAAAACTCCTGTTATAGAAGCTCTTATAACAGACGGTGATGCTCCTGCTAAAATCATATATAGAGGAATGCAAAAGATAAGACATACTGTCGCTATCTCCCTCGTCACACCACTTCTTAGCAAAATAAAATACACAATCACCATTAACAATACGATATGCGATCCTGAAATCGCCAACAAATGTACAAGACCAAATTGCTGATATTGCTCTTCAACTTCAAATGTCATTTGTTGTCTATCACCAAATACTAATGCATTCATAAAAGCACCTGATTGCTCCGGAAACATTTCTGTAACGCCCGAGATTGCTTGCTGTCTCAAAAGAAGAATCCATTGCACGAGTGACAACGATGTTTTTTGGCATTCAGAAATATGTGTAGCCTCCAATATGAAATGAATATTTTGCTTATACAAATAATCACGATAATTAAAACCATGAAAGTTCCGAGCTATTGGTGGTTCTTTCCTCTCACCTTCGAATACACATGATACTCCTGCATGTAATTGTCGCAGTTGTTTCTTTTCCAAGGCCGATTTAATTTTGTAACTTAACTGCACTATATTTTTATTCTGATCTTCAACTTGAAATGTTAGGCGATCCCCGTTAATAAGAGGTGTATTTTGTATTAGCCCCCTTGTAACTTCGTAAGACTCTCCTAGAGGCTTGTTTTGCCCTTGAATATACGTAGTGTACATAGTGCCACTAAAACACGCTAACATACAAAAGAAGAAGGTTTTACGCGAAGTACGGTATAAACAATAGAAAACATACAAAACGAGACAACAAGTCAGCAGTAAAACTGAAGTGGAAAAGGCAATTGCAATCCCTATGATAAATGAGATTGCAACATAACCCCATTGTCCATACAACTATACTCACTCCTTATAGCATCATTTTTGCTTTCGTGAATACATGCTGTAATTCTTCCATTGATAAGTTTTCTTTTTCTAAAGATGCAAATAGTTCTTTTAACTCCATATGACGCTTTTGATCCTCTAATGCTGCAATATTATATTCTAGCGGAACGTGTTTCACTGTTACATCCGCTTTTTCAAATAACTCTACGGCATATGGATGATTTTTATAATCCTGCGCATAATAAACTGCTGTAATACCACTTTGAATAATCGCCTTACAGCATTGTAAACAAGGGAAATGCGTAACATAAATTTCCGCTTCCTCCGTTTTCACACCGAATTTTGCACACTGTAATAAAGCATTCATTTCTGCGTGAATTGTACGAACACAATGATTATCAATAACGTAGCATCCATCATCTATACAATGTACGCCACCTTTAATTGAACCATTATATCCACCAGCAATAATTCGTTTATCACGAACGATTGTCGCTCCTACTGCAAGCCTTGTACATGTACTACGTAAAGATAGCAGATGGCTTTGCGTCATAAAATATTGATCCCATGAAATTCGTTCCATATTTTTCACCTACTTTTTTGTCTACTTGTAGTGTAGCGAATGAAGAAAAACTTCGTCAATCTTTTACGGAATAATAATTTGATCTTTTATTCTTTCCAATGACTTCACACCGATCCCATCAATCTCCAACAAATCTTCTATTTTCTGAAAAGGACCATGTTCTTCTCGATATTTCAAAATACTTTCTGCTTTCCGAGAACCAATGCCTGTAATTTTTTCAAGTTGTTCTTTAGAAGCTGCATTTATTTGAACTTTCCCCTCCCCCTTTGCAATAGCAGCTACCTCTTGCACTTGTTCGTTTTCATTCGGTACATAAAGGATCATTTGGTCTTGTACCATTTGTGCTAAATTTACCTTCTTCCTATCTGCCTCAGGTAAAAAACCACCTGCCTTTTCAATAGCATCCTTGACCCGGTCCCCTTCTTTCATTTCATACACCCCCTCTTTAACAACAGCCCCTTTCATATCAATTACAATTATTTTTTTCTGCTGCTTTGTATCCGATATTTTCGGTTTACTTTTCTTCTCTAGCTCTTTCGCTTGAACATCCGTTGCAATGACCGTTCGCTCTGTATGCTGGTTCGTTTTCCAAAAAAGAAGAAAAAGTACAGTTCCAATAATAGCTACTAATCCTAACCATTTCTTTGGAAAATCCCACATCATTTTACACCTCTAATCATAAATTTATAACATCATTCATATTGTTTAGGAGAAAGCTGTTACGAAGGAGGGATGAAACATTGAACATAGGAATTATAGGGACAGGGAACATGGGGAATATACTAATCGACGCATTTTTAGAAACCCGTGCTGTCAAACCTTCGTGCCTTACAATGATTAATCGAACGCCCGCCAAAGCATATCATATAAAGGAAAAACACCCTTCTGTTCATATAGCCAAAACTATCGATGAGGTAATCGAACGATCACATCTTATTTTTATTTGCGTAAAGCCGATAGATATATACCCGATCCTACAAAAATACGCTGAACATTTTTCTGATGAAAAGTGCTTAGTTTCTATCACAAGTCCAATATCTCCGTCACAATTAGAGACGCTTGTACCTTGCCACATTGCACGTATCATTCCTAGCATTACAAACCGCGCCCTGTCTGGCGCATCACTATTTACATTTGGAAGTAAATGCTCTGAAGAGTGGCAACAAAAGCTATTTCGCCTATTCAAAAACATTTCTACTCCTCTTATGATAGAAGAAGATATAACGCGCGTTTCATCTGATATAGCAAGCTGCGGCCCTGCATTCTTTAGTTATTTATTACAATGTTTCATTAACGCTGCTGTAGATAAAACAAATATTACACATGAAGAAGCCACTACTTTAGTAAGTGAAATGGTCGTTGGAATGGGGAAACTACTTGAAAAAGAGATTTTCACATTGCCTACTTTACAAGAAAAAGTATGTGTTAAAGGCGGCGTTACAGGAGAAGGCATTCGTGTTTTAGAAGAACATGTTGGGGATATGTTTCATAAATTAATTGAGCGGACACACGAGAAATTTGATGAAGATTTAAAATGCGTCGATCAGCAATTCAATAAACACACATAATAAATACGTCATCGTCATTCCAAATCCTTTTTATAAATACTTACTTTTTTACATTACATTTTCACTTAAACTAGTATTTTCACACTTCACGTATATCATCTTCTTATTATGCTAGAACTAAAATTACAACTTCTTTACAAAACAAAAGCAACCTTCTCGGTTGCTTTTGTTTTATCCGTTTTTCTTCGCCATGAAGAAAATACGCTCTGTTTGTTCTGTAACTTCAAGTCGCTCAAAATCACCAGTGACGCGAAGCACGGTAAAACCAGCTTCTTCAAGCCATTTCGTTAACTCTTCGACCTGATATGCACGTTGCACGTGACATTCGTCAAAACGATGGTACACATCTTCTTCTGGGTCTTGAACAAAGAATGTTAAATCATGTTCTACACTATTTGCTTCTTCACCAGGGAAGCAATTCCAAATAAGAGATATTTCTTCTCCATTCACTGTGTATGTTTCATTTTGAAATACATGATGTATTTTATATAAAGAATGTACATCAAATAAAAACAAACCATCTTGACGTAAATGGTGAAACACTCTTCGAAATGTTTCTTGCACTCCATCTTCTTGCAATACATAGTTTAATGAATCACAAAAGATCGTTACACAGTCAAACTCACCTGGAACGTCAAGCTCTCGCATGTCTTGTTGGTAAAAAGGAATAAAGTATCCTTCTCCGCCCAGTTTTTGCTGAGCGACCGTTAACATCTCTTCTGAAAGATCGACACCGATTAAATCGTAACCCTTTTGTACAAGCGGAAGTGTTACATTACCAGTACCGCATGCTACATCAAGAATCTTCGCCTCTTTCATATCCGCTTGCTGTAAACTTTCCTCTGTGAATTCCACCCATTTATCATAAGGAACATCATTCATTAGTTCGTCGTACAACAAAGCAAATTGTTCGTATTTCATTGGTCTAGCTCGTCTGTAATATCCTCACGTGGCACATCGCCCCAAAGACGCTCTAAATTATAGTGATTACGCTCATCTTTATGGAATACATGAGCAACTACATCTCCAAGGTCAACTAGTACCCAGCGTGCTTCGTCAAAACCTTCCATACGTTGTACGTCGATTTGGAACTCATGTGCTTTTGATTTAATTTCACGCGCAATTGCTTGCACTTGCTTATCTGAGTTACCGTGACAAATAATGAAATAATCTGCAATTGGTGAAATACCTTGCATATTTAGGACAACCATATCTTCTGCTCTCTTATCATCAGCTGCTTTTGCTGCTAATACTAATAACTCTTTATCTTTCATTTACTAATTTCCTCCTTGATAACTGCGTTGTATGTTTGGAATGTTAATGGATAAATCGTTTGATTTTTTTCCATTAAAAATTGAATTGTTCGCTTTAACGCAAATAATAAAGCTTGATTTATATCCGTATATGCGAGTTTACGAGCTTCCTCCACCCCTGGAAACTTTCGCCCAGGCTCAATGTAATCAGCTACATAAATTACTTTATCTAACATCGTCATTTTCTCATGACCACTTGTATGATATGTAATAGCTTGCAGGATTTCAGGATCCGTAATGCCTACTTCTTTTTCTACTAAGTATGCCCCAACAGGTGCATGCCATAACTCTTTGTTATAACAAAGTAAATCTTTCGGCAAATCTTCACTTTTAATAATCTCTTCCATCTCAGAAATCGCTCTACACTTCGCATAATCATGGAATATAGCTGCAACTTCAGCCTTTTTTTCATCCACACCGTATAACTTAGCAAGTTCAATTGCTGTCTCCATTACACCTATTGTGTGTATATAACGTTTTTCATGCATTTGTTGTTTGACAATATGAAGTGCTTTCTCACGATTCATACAACCCATTCCTCTCGATATACACTTGTACTTTTTCGGGAAGTAAATATTTACATGTTCTCTTCTCTTTATATCTCTCACGCAATAAAGATGAAGAAACTGCAAACTCCGGAATTTCCACAGTGGTGATAGGATAAGGCGTACGCAATGTATAACCAGGTCTTGCAACCCCAACAAACGTCACAAGATCGAGTAACGCTTCAATGTTATACCACTTCGGTAAATACTCAACCATATCTCCACCAATAATAAAGTGAAACTGCACATCCGGATACTTCTTCGTCAATTGTAACATAGTGTCATACGTATAAGATGGGCCCTTTCTGCTTAGCTCTTCTAAACAAATAGAAAAATGTTCCTCCGCCTCAGTCGCAAACTCTAACATTTGTAAGCGATTTTCTACACTTGTAATATTCCGTCCTTGTTTATGCGGTGGAATTTGGTTCGGTAAGAACCATACTTCTTCTAAATTCAAAGCGTGATATACTTCATTTGCAATTAGCAAATGCCCATAATGTGGCGGATCAAATGTACCGCCAATGATGCCAATTTTTCTCAAAAGAAACGCCCCTTCCTTTTACCTACAGCAACTCTCTTCATTCCTATCCGAAGAGAGTTCACTGTTAATAAAAGTTCAATTGGTTTCGCTCTCTACATCATTACGCACTAACGATAAAAAATAGCATATGCTAGTCTTTTGATCGCGGAAGTTTAATTTGTTTATTTTCTCTAGATTCTTTGTATAAAACGATTGTACTTCCAATTACTTGAACGATTTCAGCACGTGCGCCTTTTGCAAGTTCTTCTGCAACTTCACGACGATCGAATTCACAGTTTTGTAGCACACTTACTTTAAATAGTTCACGAACTTCTAAAGTATCTGCGATTTGTTTAATCATATTTTCATTTACTCCGCCTTTTCCTACTTGAAAAATTGGTGTTAAATGATGTGCTTGTGCACGTAAAAATCTTTTTTGTTTTCCTGTTAACATATATGTTAGCCTCCAAGCTTTCTTATAACTAATTGTTTCATTCTATCGATATTCGGTACACGCCCTGTCCACATTTCAAATGCAAGTGCACCTTGATAAACAAACATATCAATACCATTTTGAATCATTGCACCTTGCTCTTTTGCCTCACATAAAATTTTCGTTTCAAATGGATTATAAATTATATCTGATACAATCGTCCCTTTTTTTAACGAAGAAATTTGTAATGGCGTATATTCGACGCGTGGATACATACCTATTGTTGTCGTCTGAATGATAATATCATAATTTCCTTGTTCTTCTGTTGCTTTTTCTAGCGATAAAGCAACAGAATTAACAGTAGCCGTACATGCAGCAATAAGTTCTTTCGCCTTATCTGCTGTACGATTAGCTACATCAATCTCTTTCACACCTACATCAGCAAGAGAAAAATAAATAGCTCGACTAGCACCACCTGCGCCAAGCAATAAAATACGTTTCTCCTGAAGTGGTTCACTACTAATTGACTGCAGCGCTCGGACAAAACCAATTCCATCTGTATTGTAGCCAATCAATTTCCCATCCTTATGAACCACTGTATTTACTGCACCAATTTGTTTTGCTAGCGGGTCAATCTCATCCAAATAATCCATAATAGCAACTTTGTGCGGCGTTGTTACATTAAATCCTGAAATACCTAATGCTTTTAAACCTCTTACTGCTTCCCCTAGCACTTCCTCTTTAACAAGAAATGCATGATAATGGGCATCCATATTCAAGTGTTCAAACGCATCGTTATGCATAACTGGCGATAATGAATGTCCAATTGGATTTCCGATTACACCATATAATTGTTTCATAAATCCCTCTCCATATTAAATTAAAGATTTACGTAGCGAAACACTTACTCCTTTTGGTACGTGTGCAACAATTTTTGCTCCCGGTTCGTTCACAGTAACCCATCCTAATCCAGAGAATACAATATCCGTTTTTGGTTCACGAATATTAAATTCGTATTTCACTAACTCCGGCATATTTTCTAATTCTTCTGGTGTTGGCGGGCTTAGTAAATCCCCAGCATGATTTTTATACAATTCATCTGCTTTCTCAAGCTTTGTACGATGGATTGTTAAACGATTCGAGAAGTGACAAGTAAATGCACGACGACCACCACTTACATAATCAAAACGTGCCAATCCACTGAAGAATAGTGTTTGTTCTTCATTTAATTGGAACACCATTGGCTTAATTTCTTTTGTTGGTGTAATAAGCTTTAAGCTTTCTTTTCCAACATAATGAGCCATTTGATGGTGGTTAATAATACCTGGCGTATCATATAAAGAAGATTCTTCGTCTAACGGAATATCAATTAAATCAAGTGTTGTTCCTGGGAAATGAGATGTTGTAATTACATTTTCAGTCTCATCACTAAATTCTTTAATCATACGATTAATAAATGTTGATTTTCCTACATTCGTACATCCAACAACGTAAACATCTTTTCCGCCGCGGTAATACTCAATAGCATCTGCCAACTCAGCAATCCCTTGTCCCTTTGCTGCACTAATTAAAAAGACATCTTCTGGCTTTAATCCTAGCTGCTTTGCACTATAGCGCATCCAATGCTTTACTTTATCATGTTTTACTGACTTAGGAATTAAATCAGCTTTATTTCCAACAAGTAATACTTTATTATTTCCCACGAAACGATGTAGGCCAGGTAACCAGCTACCATTAAAATCAAAAATATCTACAATTTTAACTACTAACGCATCCGATTTTCCAATTCCATTTAGAATACGTAGGAAGTCATCATCTGTTAATGATACATCTTGAATTTCGTTATAATGTTTCAAGCGAAAACAGCGTTGACAAATTACTTGTTCTTTCTCTAAAGATGAGGTAGGAGCATATCCCACTTCGTTTTTATCTTCTGTTTGAATTTCTACACCGCAACCAATACATTTAATTGTTTCAGTCAAACTTTATTCCTCCCAGTTAATTAAACCTTTTTTCTTCATATTTCTCATAATTCTTCGTTCAATTTTTCGATTAAAGCGCGTTACTAATCCGTCCGTTTGTGCTACCGGTACAACTAAAATTGTATGAAGTCCCACTCGGTTTCCACCTAAAACATCCGTTAGTAACTGATCTCCAATTACTACAACTTCATCTGGTTGCAGGTGCATCTCTTGTATCGCACGCTTAAACGCGCGAACAAATGGTTTACGCGCACTATGAATAAATGGAATACCTAATGGATCAGCAAAGTCTTTCACACGTTGCTCATTATTATTTGAAACGACCGTTACTTGAATACCTTGCTCTTTCATTTTCAAAAACCATTCTTCAAGTTGTGGCGTTGCATTTGGACGATCCCATTCAATTAACGTGTTATCTAAATCAGTAATGACACCTTTAATTCCACGTTTTTTCAAATCTTCTGGTTGAACATGATATACATTTTTCACATATTCATTTGGTAAAAATAGCTTCAATTTCTTTCACCTCTTTGAGGAGTTTTCATAAAAATTTTTCGACAACATATTTCGATATATGACCTGTGGATAAAATTGTACACATTTTCCACATTAATTTTTCAGTCAATTCGGAATTTACTAACAATCTATACACATTTTATCCACCTAGGTATGTGGATAACCACTCGTTTGTGACTGTCATATTTTTTTGGTACATTAAATGCAACAACGAATCAATCCTTAAATTATTAGGAGGTGACTCACCTTGAAAACAAAATATATGGAACAGTTGTCTACTGAGTTACTCACTGAGTCTTATTATAAAGCAAAAGAACTAAAATTAAATCCCGACTTCATTTTACTTATAAAACAAGAAATGATTAGACGCTCATTAGAGGACAAGCTTGTCAAATCGTCTTGATTACATATAAAGTGAAATTTTAATGAGCTAACTTGTAAAAAGAGCCATCCTGCGATGGCTCTCGAATAAACAAGTACTCCCATCTAGGGAATTTCATCATTAAGCATCTTTGTCCATAACTCTTGCTTACAGTTATAAAATGTTTTCTTTACTTATGAGCCGAACGAGTAGCAATTTTTTCACCAAGACGAAGCTCTTGTCCACTCTTCAATTCCTGCACTACTTCTATCATATCTTTTTCAAACAATAACACAACTGTTGAGCCAAATGTAAAGTATGCCATTTCTTCACCTTTTTGAACAGTGTCTCTTTCATGCAACAGCTCAATACTATTAACAAACATAGCTCCTACTTTTACAAGTGCCATATGTTCACCGTCACTATTTACTTCTGTAACAGAGCGATAATTTTTTGACAATGGCTCTTTCCCATATTCCATACCAGCTGCATTTACCGGATATGACTTTCTACCAAGTACAAACCTTTCAGTCACAGAACCAGAAAGCGGACTATGAATACGATGATAATGACTTGGGCTTAAATAAATAACCATGTATGTACCACCTGCATATCGCTTTGCACGTTCTTCATTACCTAGCATATCCACGATTGAATAACGCTTACCTTTAATATCAAATGTTTTTGTGTCCTCAATAGGACCGTGATCAGCAAAAACACCATCAACAGGACTAACGATACTCGATGCATCTGTATCAACACTACGCTTTCCTTCTTTTAGCTTACGCGTAAATAATTCATGCAATGTTCTATATTCCTTCAAACCCTTTTCCATCTCATCTTGGTTAATTTGAAAAACTTTCGCATACGATGGAATAATGATAGAGCTCAAACGAGATTGTGCAAATTTACGTAATATATAAGAAGTAAAACGACCATTTGTAAGTTCGATCATAAGTCGATATAATGTACGTCGCAAATTGCGAAACCTCCTAATCAGTCTATAACTTTAGCTTCCCCTTCTTTTCCTTCTATATCATATGTAAAATTGGTTCTTATTCCCACATATCATATAGAACTGTTTCATTATACATGCGGAAAACTAAGTATGGTATTATTCTTAAATTGTTTAGCACCCTCTAATATTACAGATAGAATCCGTCATTTTCAACAGTGAACATAGATTTCTTCTGAACACAACTCTTTTTCTTTCCTTATTTACAAAAAGAAAAGCAGCCCATTTTAAAATATGGCTGCTTGCAATGTACATTATTCTTTCGCTTTTTTCTCTTTCTCAGCTCTTACAAATTCATGGAACATTTTCATTAAAGCGCGCTTTTCAATTCTTGATACGTAGCTTCTGGAAATGCCAAGTGCCTTCGCAATCTCTCGTTGCGTTTTCTCCTTATCAAGCCCCAGTCCAAAACGCTTCACGATTACTTCTTTCTCTCGTTCGTCTAAAATATCGATATACTCTTTAATCTTTTCTAACTCCATACTAAGCTGAATCATATCAATTACATCTTCAGACTCTGATTTTAATATATCGATAAGCGATATTTCATTCCCCTCTTTATCTTGCCCGATTGGATCATGAAGTGAAACGTCTTTTTTCGTTTTTTTCAGTACACGTAAATGCATTAAAATTTCATTTTCAATACATCGTGCTGCATACGTCGCAAGTTTTGTGCCTTTTCCTGCCGAATAGCTCTCGATCGCTTTAATGAGCCCAATTGTACCAATTGAAATTAAATCTTCTGCATCTTCCCCTGTGTTTTCAAATTTTTTAACGATATGAGCTACAAGCCGTAAATTATGTTCAATTAACAGATTTCTCGCTTGAGCATCACCTTGCTCCATTAACTCTAAGTACTTTCTCTCATCGTCTGATGATAACGGCTGCGGAAACGCATTATTCTTCACATAAGAAACAAAGACAAACACTTCTCGAACCATATATCCAATTGCGGCGAATAGACTCAAACCTTTCACCTCCGCCAAAATAGTGGTCTTTACTATGTGTATGTGGGCGTGAGGTTATTTGTGTCTGTACGATATAAATATGGAATCCTTAGCTTTTTGTCGAGCGAAATACGTCTTTCATACCTTGAATAAATTTTCCAATGTATTATAATATGTAAGATTCCAAAATTTTGAAAGAGGTGTTTTCATGCGATACGCTACATCACAAATCAGAAACCTTGTAATACTCACATCATCATTTTTCTTACTTTCAGCTTGCGGACAACAAACGTCTCCTACAAAAACTGAAGCTACTAAACAAGATACTGCCGTATCAAAAGACAGTACAAAAACTGAAGATAGCCAAAAAACTGAAGACAGTGCAAAAGCTGAGAACAACGCAAAAACCGAGAACAACGTAAAAACTGAGAACAACACAAAAGCTGAGAACAACACAAAAGCTGAGAACAACACAACAACTAAAAACAACGTAAAAGCTGAGAACAACACAACAACTAAAAACAACACAAAAACTGATGACAACACAACAACTAAAAACAACGCAAAAACTGAGAACAACACAAAACCTGAAGCAGAATCTAAAAACACACAAAAAGAGCAACAACCAGCTAAGCAACCAAATAAACAAACTGATACTATTACATTTACAAGTGAAGATGCTATAAAAGTTCTAGAAAAAAGAATGGGAGCTCGCTCAAATGAAATTCGTTACGGCTCCAGCGAAGACAAACTAATTGGCACAATAAACGGCATTAAGCTATACGACGTATTATACGGACGCGAATCTGCTGAGAACTCTCGTGCGCTAAATTTTGCAGTGGGATCTGATGGAAACCTATATGATTGGTCAAAAGCTCAAGATGGTATTCTTCAACCACTTAACAGCAATTAATAAATGATTCTAAGAACATAGTAAAAGCCAATCGATACGTATCGATTGGCTTTTACTAATACTCACTCCAAATTTTCTCCCCGGTATGCGCATCAATATAACGAATTTCTCGACTACAGCCAGAGGGTTCTTTATGATTTTCATCTGTTGTTTGTTTATATAATAATTTATATACTGTTCCTTCTGCATCATTATCTATGTCCCATTCTAAATTAACTCGGATGGCCTCTTTGTATATTTGTAATGCTTTTTCTTTTGTTACTTTTGGTGTTGTTTCATATGTAAGCAATTCTTTTATAAAGTTGCTAGACTCTCCAGAGTAGTGCATCACAGTACCATTTTCTGTATTGATATTGACCATAAATTGGTTATACTCTGCCGGAATATCATTTATATATACAGAAAAGATAAATCTTTCAATCCCACCTTCTGCTTCTTCACGTTCCTCCCAAAGACGCAGATATTGTGTGATATCTGGAATAACTCGTTCTAAAAATTGAAGTGCTTTTTGTAAACATTCCTCTCTAGACAGTATTTGCTTTACTTCTTTATCATCTGTCAGTTTTATAAAACTAGTTAATTCATTGGTTAATTTATCAATTGTAACGCTAACTAAATTATTATATTTCAACATCGGTAAATGCTTTTTAAAGAATTCATTCATTAAATATGGATTCTTTTCTTTTTTCTGTTTTTGCAATGCCTCTTTCGGAACAAATTTCATCCTTATTTCATTATCATTTTCCGTCTCATCTACTTTTGTAAAACTTTCTTTATCCCAGTCAAATAATTCGAATATGTCATCTTTCTGGCTACCTTTTTTTATTTTTTCAACAGCTACTGTTGGCGGTAATTTATAGTGTTCTGGCCCATATAAATCTTCTCCCGTACTTGCATCAATAGATGCATGACTAGGTTCTGGTTCATATACAAGATGATACCCTTTTATTTCCTCACCATTTTCATATTTAAATGAAGAGTATGTTAAATCTACAAATACAAGTCTCATATCTTGTCTAGCTTTCAAATTTTCTAAAACGACGTTCTTCTCAACAATTTCACTTGGCCATAACGGTTTTTTCTCTATAGCTTTTTGTCCATTACAACCGAAATTCACAACATTCCCTGAAGAGTGAACTTGCACAACATATCCTGTATTTGGCAATGGATAGCCATTGACTTCTTGCATATAATTTACTTTTTTCCAACCGCGCCAATCATCCTTAACAGTTACATATGTATAAAATTCATATCCTTCTTTTGTATATTTGTTTAAGAATGTATTTGCAATCTCTCTTGCTTTTTTCTCCTCTATCACTTCCTTACCACTCGAAACAGCATTTTTCTCCGCTATCCTAAATTCAATTAAATTACCAGTATGTCTATTCAGCGTAATTTGTATCGTTCTCTCCTCATCGTCTTTATGTTCCCACCATAATAGATGATATGGGTCATCCACACCTTCTTGATCATCTACGACAAGCCTATAATCATCTGGAATATCAATCATATGAACCACTTGCTCTTTTCTTTCTTTATCTTTTTGATTCATCATACCTCTCCTTCATTACAATTTAAGGTAATTATAACAAATAAAACTAAATGGCTATAAACAAAAAAGACTAGAGATATCTCTAGTCTTCTACTTCGTCTCACGATGTAGCGTTACTCGCTTTAATCGTGGACAATATTTTTTTAGTTCGATGCGCTCTGGATTGTTTCGTTTATTTTTTTTAGAAATATAATTACGATCACCGCACTCTGTACAAGCTAATGTAATATTTACACGCATATGTAATTCTCCTTTCTTTCAAAGATCGCAAACTAAAACGTAATGATTACGATTTATATGTTATATAACTTTATTCTATTTGTCAATTACAAAACAAAAGGGATCTAAATAGAACCCTTTTGTTTAAATAATCTATACCTTATATTAAAATGTTTCGTATGTAACAAACTCACTAATCGGCTTTCGATATCCTCGTGGGCGAATTTTAGTAGTATCACTTTTTCCTATCGTAATCATTAAAACAGGTACTACATGCTCCGGCATATTTAATTCACTTTGTACTGCTTTTTCATCGAAACCAATCATTGGACACGTATCATAGCCATAATATTTAGCTGCGTACATAAAAGTCATCGCGCTTAACGAAGCATTTCTAATCGCTTCCTCTTCCATGAAGCGTTCTCCTTTTCCTTCATATAACCCTTGCGTTTGCCTAATTGTATCTTTATATTCACATTCATCAATTATCTTTAAAACCTTCATACCGAAATAAATATTTTCGACATTTTGGTATGCTCTCTTATCACCACAAACAAGTATTACCGCAGATGCACTCGATACTTTATATTGTCCGAAAGCTAACTCTTTTAATCTTTCTTTTCGCTCTTGATCACGAATTACAACATAATGTGTATGTTGCAAATTGTAACAAGATGGCGAAAGCTTTGTTAGCTCAAATATTTTTTTAAAATCCTCATCAGGAATTTCTATTCCTTGTACAAATTTCATTGCGGAACGTCTGGCAATTGCTAATTCTTCAAAGTTCACCGTATAGCCTCCTTAATAACCGTAAATTCAAATATACATTAATTTATACAATTGAATAAATCAAATAAAAACACTTTAAATTATGGATAATAATGATGATTTACAAAAAAAAGACAAAAATCTGAAACAATTAGTTCATACGAAATTCACACGAATCTATTACTATAAGAATTGTACATAGTGAATTTATTAACAATCACGTTTATTCATATAGAATCTTACTCGAAAGGAGTTGAAAGTATGAAAACTAAATATCGTTTTATGATCTCCTCATTTGCTGCTTGCGCTTATATGCTTTGGTATTTAGTATAATAACAACCTCACTTGTAAATAGGAAAAGGTGTGTATATAAATGGAATATAATCAATCAACAGTTAACTACTGGAAAGCTTTTGTACTACCGTATACATTTGCTTTAGAAGAGTTAAAAACTAAATTTGAAATTATGAACCGGGAAGCTCAATTTTTAGAGGATTACAACCCGTTTGAACATATAAAAACAAGATTAAAACAACCTGAAAGTATTATTAAAAAGCTTGAACGTAAAAATTTATTACCGACAGTTGAGAATGCGCAAACACATTTACAAGATATCATCGGCATTCGTATTACATGTTGCTTCGTAGAAGATATTTATCATTTAAAAGAAGTCATTCAAAAACGTGAGGATATGGAAATCATAGAAGTAAAAGATTATATCGCTAATCCAAAGGGAAACGGATATAAAAGTTTACACATGATCATTAAGTATCCTTTATCACTGAATTCTGGTACAAAAGATGTATTTGCAGAAATCCAGTTACGTACACTTGCTATGGACTTTTGGGCAAGTTTAGAACATAAACTTTATTATAAATATGAGGGGAAAATACCTGAGTATTTAAAAGATGAACTACATGATGCAGCAATGAAAGCTGAAGATCTTGATAATAAAATGGCAACAATTCGTCAAGATATTGATGATATCGAAGCATGTTCGAATCAAATTCTGTTACCACTATAAAAAAAGGTTCTCTCCAATGAGAACCTTTTTTATTTCGCTATTTACGGGCAGTAAGGCTCTCCGATTAAAGGTTCACGTTATTTTTTCCCTATCGTGCGAACTTCTTCAATTTTCCAGCCATCCTCTTCTTTTCCAAGTGCATACTGTACTTTCTTCTGAAGAGTGACCTCTCCCTCTATTTCCTTTTCCTTTGTTTCAACTACAACATACCCTGCTTTACTAGCGTTCATGTCTATATGTTCCAATTCAATTTTCTTATTTCCCTTTTGAAAAGCGGCTTCTTTTTGTGTTTTTAAATCTTCAGCACTAGGCATCTTCTTTGAAAATAACTCCATATGTTCAGCAAGATTTTTTTCATTTGTCGTTCGTACAAATTTCTCCATAACATCTTGAATCGATTTCTCTTCTTCTTTCGTTATTTGTACCTTCTCCTCAATTTTTTTAGTAGTAGATTTTTGTTCTATATGATTCTCCTTGGATTGACATCCAACTAGCAATACTACACCTATTAGAAGGGATCCTATCCCTCTGAAAAAAGCCCTCATCTTTCCCATCTCCTAAAAAGAAAAGTGAGGCATTTCGCCCCACTTTTCTTGATAATTAGCGTCTTCCTTTATTCGGATCGCCACCGCCAACAATATCAAAGACACGTTTAGCGATATTTGTATTCTCTTGAACGCCAGAGAACAAGTATTTACCAGGGCCAAATGCATATACATTTACATCTTCCCCCGTATGTCCACCTGTCGTCCATCCTGTAACCGAACGCTTATTGAAAATATCCTCAATCGCATTATCAATCTTTGTTACATCTTTTGAAGGAGCAATATCATTTACCGCTTTAATTTCTTCTGGTGTTAATTGTAAATCAATATATTTTTTCAATGTCTCTTCTACATTTGCACCTTTTGCAATCTCATTTGCCATGAAGTCTGGTGTGCGTTTTGCAGCTTTAATTGGATCTACTTTAAAGTTATACTCACCATTCGCACCTAAAGATAATCCGCCAGTAGCGTGGTCTGCCGTTGCAACGACTAACGTATTTTTATCTTTTTTCGCAAACTCAATCGCTGCTTTAAATGCTTTTTCAAAGTCTTCCATTTCACTCATTGCACCTACGATATCATTATCGTGTCCAGCCCAGTCGATTTGACTTCCTTCAACCATTAAGAAGAAACCATTTTTATTTTTGTTCAAACGCTCAATTGCTGCATTTGTCATTTCTTCTAATGAAGGTGTCTTCTCATTACGGTCAATCATTTTATCTAAACCGCCTGGTGCAAATAAACCTAAAATTTGATCGTTTTTATCATTTAACAATTGATCTCGATCTGTTACGTAGCTATAACCAGATTTCTTAAACTCTTCTGTAAGATTACGATCTTTTCTAACAAAGTTTTTTACGCCGCCGCCAAGCATAACATCTACTTTATGCTTCCCTTTAATTTTTTCATCAAAATAATCATTTGCAATTGCATCCATATTTTTACGACTAATGTCATGCGCACCGAAAGCAGCTGGTGTTGCATGTGTAATTTCAGAAGTAGCAACTAATCCTGTTGATTTCCCTTTTTCTTTCGCTTGTTCAAGAACAGTTTTCACTTCTGCTTTATCATTATCAACTGCAATTGCCGCATTATATGTTTTAATTCCCGCTGACATAGCTGTTGCTGCTGATGCAGAGTCTGTGATATTTTCATGTTCATCTTCCGGATATGTTTTTTGTGTTCCTACAAGATGCTTATCAAACTCTGTAGATTCCATCTCGAATGTTTTTGGATTATCTTTCATATAACGATGAGCCGTCATGTATGAAGGTCCCATACCATCCCCAATTAATACAATGACATTTTTAATCTTTGCATTGCTTCCGCTCTCATCTGCATTAACCTCACTAGAACGAGTAAAATTCCATGTTGCTACCGAAGTAACAGCTAACGACGCCACAACTGCAAATGGCCATGCTTTTTTCACAAACTTTTTCACTATATTGTCCCCCTAATTAGGTTATTCATTTCCCACTATCAAATTTAATAGAAGACTATTAAGAGAAAATTAGTTATATGTAAATTTTTTGTTAACTTATGTAAATATCAGTTATAATTTGTATAAGTTTGTCTGTTCGTATCAACATTCTTCGCCTTTACAATCCAAATACAAACAAGTTGGATTTCATTTAATGTAAATCTCTTATTTAACATTTTCAATCTACTTTTATGAAAATTAATAGAAATGTGGGGAGTATTTATGAAAACAATAAAGCTAGATGAATCTTTTATTTTTGATTTACTCGACCTTTGCAAAGCTATTGGATGGTTACAAGATAAAGCATTTATGAAAAAGCAATTCGAAATGTATCTTTCTCTCGGCACACTTATTGGTTATATGCATGAAAATAAACTGATTGCAGCTGGAGGAGTATTTCCTTTTAAAGATAGTTTTTCTACTATTGGCATGTTAATCGTTCATCCTAATTTTCAAGGCCGAGGCATCGGGCGTATTTTGCTAAATCGTTGCTTAGAACACACTCTCCCAAAACAACCAATTGCACTTCTTGCAACAAAAGCTGGCGAGCCTCTTTATACATCATGCGGATTTAAAACAGTAACAACGATTCATCGTTTTGAGAAACAAACTACTAAAACACATATTACTCATACGCAACAAGTGAAAGAACAAGATCTTGTCTCACTTATTTCTCTCGATCAAATTACAACTGGTGCTAATCGTTCCTTACTTTACTCATCGCTATTCCCAAGAACTAGCCACTCTTTTAAAATTGAGAGAAATAACTGTATAGAAGCTTTTTCCTTATGTATACAAAAAGGAAATATATTATGCGTCAATCCACTTATCGCAAAGCAAGAGAAGGATGCTATTCAATTATTCAAGAAAATCTGCGAGTGTTGGAGTGGCACAGTAAGGATTGATGTCCCACATTCACAATTTTCATTTCGTAAATTTCTTCAAACAGAAAATTTCCAAGAAACGCTTCTTTCACCTCTTATGATGAAAAATGGTAGCCAAATTCCTGGAAATCGTAATATGCTATTTGCTATGATAGACACAGCGTTATGTTAGAAAGGGGACACCTAATTGAAGCGATTTAGCTATTTTATGGTAGGTTGTCTTACTCTTACACTATTAGTAGGATGTAGTGCAGCAGAAAAACCAGTAGAGCAAGTAAAACAAGTGAAAAATACACTTACAGCGAAACTAGCTACCGAGGAAAAAATGGTAGAAATAGATGGTCAAACCATTTACTTTAAAAAGATTGGTAATGAAAAACCACCTTTACTTATGATCCATGGATTTGGAGGATCGTCAGATGGTTTTCAAAAGATTTACTCAGACTTAGCAAAAGATCATACAATTATTTCTGTAGATGCTTTAGGATTCGGGCGCTCATCTAAGCCGATGGATTTTTATTATTCTTTCCCCACCCATGCAAATTTGTATTATAAATTAATGAAAAAACTAGGTTATGATTCGTTTGCAATACTAGGACACTCAATGGGCGGAGAAATTTCTCTTAATTTAACCTATTTATATCCTGAAGCCGTTACCCACCTTATTTTAACTGATGCTACAGGAGGTCCTCATACATTTGTTAATAAACAAGGTTCACCAAAACCACAGTTGTCGACTGATTTAAATACTGTTTCTACTATTGCAGATTATGATGAAAACAAAGTTAAATCCAAGCGTAATGATGAAGAGCATTACAATAAAATGAAATTATGGCCTAGACGTCTTCAAATCAATGCAAATGAAATTAAACAACCAACCTTAATTATATGGGGAAGAAATGATAGTAGCGTTTCTTGGAAAGAAGGAGAAACGTATCATCAATTCTTAAAAAATAGTACTTTCCATATTATCGAAAAAGGTTATCATGCACCATTTCGTCAAGAACCACAAGAATTTGTAGGTTATGTAAAAGAATTCTTTAAGAACAATCCAATAAAAGTTGAAAAATAACATAAGCGGGTATCTCATTTTGAGATACCCGCTTTCATATATTAAGCAGCTTGCTTTTGGCGCTTTTGAGTTTTTAATCCTAATACTTTCGGAATAACGAAACCATCTATTCCAAATTTACCAGCATTCATACCAGAGACTAGAACGAACATTGATAGAATAACCATTTCAGGATTTACACCAATTGACCCACTAAACATATAGGAAAAGTTCATTACAAGACCGAAAAAGACCGCTGTTTTTGTTAAACAGCCTACAATTAAACCAATTCCGACTAAAATTTCTCCCCACGTTACAAGTGTATTAAATAGATCAACGTTTGGAATTGCGAAATCTTGTAAAAATGATGCCCACCAAGATTGAACAGCCGGTTGTGCTCCTTTAGATTTTTCAATTGCACCTTGTAAATAACCTGTTGCATCGAATCCTTTTCCTTGTAGTTTACCGATTCCAGCCGTTAACCATGTGTAACCAAGATACACTCGAATTACTGCCAATACAAAAGAAACTGCTTTGTTTTCTCTTAAAAATTGAATAACCATATCTTCCTCCTAAAGTTGTAATTAAGTTAGTTACAGATAATATAATATCATTAGTTACTTATTTTTAAAATGTTAATCATGAATAATTTGTGACATACATAAAAAACATTAAATACTAATATATAGTAACTTCTATTACCTGTAAAAACTTGAACATATCATACCATAGGTGATAATCATTTTCATTGAAAAAATGCAAAAAAAATGTGAGTTAAATGTGAAACACGTTTATTCGAATATAGAATAAACATGTTTCACACTAGTTATAGAATCGAAATGTATGTGTCTCCTCATCAATTAACCTCGCTTCTTGAAACGCTTCTTCTAACGTTTTTTCATGGTTAATAACCCCGTAAAATAAGCGTATAGTAAACATAAGTGCTGCATTTCCATCTACATAATCTATCGATCCAATATACGATTTCGCCCCACTGCGTAAAAAAGATTCTGCTAGATTTTGCTCCCCTAACGTACACCCGCTATTTACAATATGTGTATTATGCAATTTTGCATATTTATAAATTTCTGCTGCACCAAAGTATCCCCTCGGTTCATCTTGTTCATATATACCTTCACCTAACTCTTCCATGACAAACTTTCCTTCCTCACCATGAAAGCAAAAAATAACATAATTGATATCATTATATAAACCCTTTCCAGAAAGAATATTAATGAACTCTCTCGGTCTACCAATCCAGTATGTTACAACTTTTGCCCCAAAATATTCAAGCAATGCTCGGATTGATTGCGCCTCTAAATCCGAATTAAAACCAACTACTAATGCAACATTCAACATACACCCTCCATCCTATCATTAGATCTCATCAATCAGACTTTTAAAAGATACATCCATTTCATATATACCCGTTTCTTGCAAAAAATCAGATCTAGTTAAAACGACTTTCTGTACATATTGCCTATACGCTGTAATTGTCCCGTCGTGAGATACAATGCAAATTCTTTCAGCGCCTAGCTCATAGCACCAAAGAAGAAATTCATCTACTATTTGCTGAAAACGATTCTCTGAAATAGTATTTATACCTTCCGTCCATAACTGCTTATTTGTACTTTTCTCTATCGAAAAATGTGGAAATAAATTTGCTATCATTTCCTGATCTACTATGTCATCACATGGTAATGTTTTCGCTCCTTCTCGATAAGGAAAAATACGTGGGGATACATATGGGTGGACGATTTTTTGACAAGCTACTTTCGCACTCCATATTGCCGCTGTTTGTAAAGTTCTACGTGTAGGACTAACAATTAATATATCCGTTTCTTGTAATGGCACATTGCATTGAAGTAATTTAGCCTGATTCTTTCCCTCATCCGTTAACGGCGGATGAAGCACTTGTAAACTTGACGGCAAATCCTTTGTATGTTCACCTTCTCCGTGCCGAACAAAGACAAGCTTCATATCCAGCCTCCTCTCTCTATGAAATACTCTTACATATTTCTTCCCTACCTCATTCTTTATTCCTGCTATATGAAAAACTGGTATGTAAAAAACATTTGACACAATTAATTGAAAAACATTACAATTATAATATGTAAAATACTTTTTACAAGAGAGAGGGGAATCACAAATATGAAATGGATTATCGCCTTTATCGGAATGATCATATGGGGATACATAAATGGATTTTTTAATAGTGATAAAACCGCTAATCCTTGGATTACAGATGATGAACGTGAAACAAAAATTAAACAGAAAGCAATTATTGCAAGCTGGTCTGGTGTTTTCATGTTTTGTATCATTAACCTCTTAAACAAATGGTTAGGTTTAGGAACGAGTAATACATCACCTTACTTACCATCTTCTGTCGCAACTATTTTAAAAGAAAATGTAGAGTTACAAGTTTTACTTATGCTATTTATTACGTATGGCATATTTTACGTATACTATCGAAGAAAATTAAGCGCTTAACTTTTATCTCATGATTATCCTCCTAAATGGTTATAGTAATTAGGACGAAATGAAAGGAGCGATATAAAAATGAGTAACTCGAATGACTTTTTAGATACACTACATGAAAAACAAGCAAAAGATGAACAAAATAGAAAGCGTCAGGGAAACGAAAACCCCGCGAAAAAAAAGCCAAATAAAACACATAAATAACAATAAAAAACCTGCCTAAAATTATCTTTTAGGCAGGTTTTTTATTGTTATTTTACCGAGATGACATTTTCCCAGTTCCATTTCTCATAATACCATTCTGGTACATCTATATTTTCAATCCACTTCTTTTCCTGTTTTCCATCACTACTGGAAAGCCATACATTGGCTTTCTTACGGTCTGAACGTATCCATATTAATTGATTGTTCTTCTTCATAAAGATGGGATGATAGTCACCTTGCTTATGGGGTGGCTTTGTGATTTGATGTTGTTCGTCGCTTGTACTATCGATCTCATATAAGGATGGCAGTGGCCTTTTTTCTGGCGGAGTTTCTATCCCTGCCTCTTTTGCTCGTGAAACGATCATTACTTTATCGTTCTTCCATACAAAATCCCAATCGACATATCCTTTCGGCGTAAAGGTGTTCTGCTGAAGTGCCGGCAGCTCTTTTACTTTTAAATGTTTATTCTCTAACGCAACTCTTCCGCTTCCTTCAATGTAAGCTAAAATATTCTTGGATGGCGCCCATTTGAACCATTGTGTGTTTAATAACATTTGATCTACCTTTTCAAAGCGACTGCCATCGGCTCGAACTAAGCAAAGCGTATTACTATCAGCTGACCACGAAGCTGTCGGTACCGCTAAAAATGAAATCCACCTTTGATCCGGTGACCACTCAAACCCACTTGCAACTAGCGCTAGAAAATCATCATGTTCATTTGGTAGTGCATACAAATGCTTCATTTTGTGAGGATTCATATGTGCATCTTTTTGCACTTCATATAGCTGAGCTCCTGTCCATCCTGTTGGAAGTAAGTGTGCTTCAGAGGATACAAAAAACTTCTTTCCATCCGGGTACCATGCATAATCACCTACACCAGCTGACACATTTTCAAAATCTGTATTCTTATTTTTGACATCAAACGTATTTAATGTATTTGCAAATACAAATGCAATTATATTCTCTTTCGGTGACCATTGATAATTCGATACCTCAGATTGCAATGGCCTAACTTTTTTTCCATCTTCCAGTCGGTACAACTCCAAGGTGTTTTGCTTCTTTCCTTTAGCATAAGAAATCCATTCTCCATCATGAGACCATTTCGGCCCTGTTATGTACTCGCCTTTTGTTATTTGTTTTTCTTTTCCATCAATTTTAACCCAAAGATCATGATGACGAATAAAAGCAACCTTCACCCCATTATGTTCCGCACGAGTACTAAACATTGAAGATAAAAAAATAAACAAAACCACACTACTACTCACGATAATTTTTTTCATACGTCCCTCCATTTTCTTATAGCATTCCTCATATTCCACTTACTATATGCGAATTTCACTCCGCATTGATTGGCAGTTACTGCACAATTGTTGTGGATTTATGCACAGTGGAGGATGGGCTTCCCCCACTGTGTATGAGCCATTCGACATAATCCCAAAAAATTTCCCGAAATTTTTTTAATTCAAAGAGGATTGGTATGAATTATGTCGAAAGTATAGTTTAGCCAACATTCGATTTTATATTTCAGAACAAAAATGTAAGATAACTTTTCTGAATATTGGCACTTTTTATTAGGGGGAGTTTCAATGAAAAAAACTACATCTGCACTATTAAGTATGGCGCTTGTCTTTTCTAGTTTTGGAGCTTTAAGCGCGCATGCTGAATCGTTGCAAAAGGAGAAGCAATTTAGTCCACAGTTAAAAGCGAATATTGAGCAATGGGGAGAAAACAAAATCGCGCAAAATGTTGAAACAAAAACATCAAAAGAAATTTCAGTCATTGTAGAATTGCATCATGCTCCGCTCGCTTCACAAAGTAACATTCAGCATGCTCCAGATTTAAAAAATGGAAATGTGCAATCATACCATGCACAACTAAAAAAGGCGCAAGAGGATACAACAAAGAAAATTAAAGAAAAAGCACCAAAAGCAAAGATAAAAGAAACGTATAGCACGTTATTTTCTGGATTCTCTATTTCTATCCCAGGAGATCAAGTTGCTGCTTTAGCTTCTTTACCCGAAGTAAAAGCTGTTTATCCGAACTTAACATATAAATTGCATGAAACAGCAAAAAGCGCTACTAAAGAAGAAGCACCAAATATTGGCGGACCGACAATCGGTGCACCTGAAGCATGGAATTTAAAAGATCCATCTGGCAAACCGCTTGATGGAAAAGGTATGAAAGTCGCTATTATTGATTCTGGCGTAGACTATACACACCCCGACTTACAAGCAAACTATATCGGTGGATACGATACAGTCGATGAGGATAACGATCCGATGGATGGTAACGTACACGGTACTCATGTAGCTGGTATTATTGCTGGTAACGGAAAAATTAAAGGCGTTGCTCCGAATGCTTCTATACTTGCTTACCGTGTCATGAACGATGGTGGAACTGGTACGACCGATGATATTATTCAAGGTATTGAGCGCGCTATTCAAGATGGTGCTGACGTTTTAAATTTATCTCTCGGTCAAGATTTGAATGTCCCTGATCAACCTGTAACAATGACGTTAGAACGCGCAGCAAAACTTGGTGTTACTGCAGTTGTTTCAAATGGAAATGATGGACCAAAACCTTGGTCTGTTGATGCTCCTGGTAACGCAAGTAGTGTCATCTCTGTTGGTGCATCGACTGTTTCTATCCCATTCCCAACATTCCAAATAGCTGGTTCTAATAAATCTTACCAAGGATTACCGTTATCAAAAGCAGATTTCCAAGTAGGAAACGATGCTCAGCTTGTCTATGTTGGCTACGGTAATTCAAGCGATTACGCTAAACAAGATGTGAAAGGGAAGTTCGCCCTTGTTTTACAAGGAACTTCAAGCACGTTAGTAAAGGCAGAACAAGCGAAACAAGCTGGAGCTATCGGGGTGCTACTAATTTCTAATGAAAAAGAAATTAATATTATGCCTGAATATTTTGGCCGTGAAGAGATAGCTCTTCCAGTTATGCAACTATCAAATACAAATGGCGAAGAATTAAAAAATTTAATTACAAAAAGAAAGAAAAATATAAAGATTGGACAACCGAACAAAACCGAACTGATTGGTAACTTCAGCTCAAGAGGACCATCACAAGGAAGTTGGCTCATAAAACCTGATGTTGTTGCACCTGGCGTACAAATTACTAGTACGGTACCAAGGGGTGGCTATGAATCCCACAACGGAACAAGTATGGCTGCGCCACAAGTAGCAGGAGCAGTTGCCTTACTACGTCAAATGCATCCTGATTGGACGACAGAACAATTGAAATCTGCTCTTGCCAACACTGCAAAAACATTAAAGGATGTCAATGAAAATACATATCCTGTCATGGCACAAGGATCAGGTTTAATTAACATTCCGAAAGCAGCTCAAGCGGATGCGTTAGTGAAACCGAACAACGTAAGCTTCGGTCTTATTAAACCGAATAGCGGCAAAGTGAAACTAACACAAAATATTACGTTACAAAATCTTTCTAACAAAAAGAAAAACTTTTCCACTCGTATTGAATTACTAGATACAAAAACAAAAATCCAAACTTCTTTCCCTTCTTCTATTAGTATGAAACCGAATAGTAATATTGAAAAACCTTTTACTATTACTGTAGATAGTTCCTTACCGCAAGGCGTATATACAGGGAATCTGTATGTAAAAGAGCAAGGGAAAACTGAAGAAATGCGTATTCCATTTACATTTAGTATCGACCCTAAAGATTATAAACGTATCGACGGTCTCGAAATTATTAATTCTACTTTTAGTCCAAACGGCGATAACATATTAGATGATAATCTCATCAACTACTATTTAGTTGCTCCAGTCGAAGATGTAACGTTACACGCTAACTTAGTTACAAAAGAACGTGTGACATACCAAGGAATGATTTATCAAGGAAAAAATGAAACAGCAGGTTATAAACCTTTCAAATGGAATGGTACAAAAATAGATGGATCCCCACTAGCGGATGGTCTATATCAAATTGAAGCTGTTGCTTCTAATTCAGGCGGAGAAACGAAACAAACAGCGGCTGTATTTATTGACCGAACTGCACCGAAATTAACACATGAAGTTGATCAAGAAAATCTCGTAATTAGAGGAAAAGTTGACGATATTCTACTAGATTGGATGACAGAATCTGGTTGGGTTGCACCTGGTATTCCAGTGAGAATGCAATATGAAATTAATGGAAATGGTATGTGGGAAAGTGCGTTCCTGAATCCTTGGGAGAAAAGTTATGATATTTATTTCGATCGTAACCAATTACAACAAGGAAAAAATACTATTCATATTGTAGCAACTGATGCAGCTGGAAATACATCTAATTTAAATGTTGACTTAGAAGTGAAATAAAGTAAAACTTTAATCAGCCCTCACCAATCGGACGTTTACGGACAGTAAAGCTTCCATCTAACTTCTTTGCTCCGGCCGAATTTTGAAGCAGGAGTTTTACTGCCCACAAATAGCGGAATAAAATTATTGTTGACAATCTTTTAAAAATAGTTTTATAATACGAAACATAGTTTAGTTGAACGAATTATATATCGGCTTTGAAGGAATACTAGTAGCGACTTATATCCCTGTCTCAGAGAACTGATGGTTGGTGCGAATCAGTACATATACAAGCGTGAATTACAATTCTGGAGCTTCTTTCCCGTAGTGCACATAATGCATGAAGAGAAAGACGGATCTTTCCGTTATCTTAAAGTGAGTGGTAAACAATTTTTCTGTTTACAATTAGGGTGGTACCGCGATTTTTATCGTCCCTATCGGATTTTCCGATAGGGGCTTTTTTGCGTCCGTCCCTTTGCACAATTTCATATATACGCGTTGAAAGAATCGCAGTAATATCTTATATCCCTGTTACAGAGAGCTAATGGTCGGTGGAAATTAGCACATATATAAGTATGAATTACAATTCTGGAGCTTCTTTTTCGTAGTGCTTGTACGCATGAAGGAAAAGACGGAGTTTTTCCGTTATCATTAATTGAGATGTAAGTATGTTTTCACTTACAAATAGGGTGGTACCGCGATTCTTTCGCCCCTATCGGATTTTCCGATAGGGGCTTTTTCTATTTCTCACAGAAACAAATGTTAAATAATTCCGAATCTTATGATAAAATTTTATAAGCGCTTACAATTTTGAAAGGTGGTGGTTCCAGCTATACCCAACCAATATTCAATTTTATAGAAAACAAGGAGGATGTCTAAATGACAAAGAAAACAGAAATTCCATCGCATTTAAAACCATTCGTATCCACGCAGCATTATGATCAATATACACCGGTGAATCACGCTGTTTGGCGTTACATTATGAGACAAAATCATAGTTTCTTAAAAGACGTTGCTCATCCAGCCTATGTGAACGGACTACAATCATCTGGTATAAATATAGATGCAATTCCAAAGGTAGAAGAAATGAATGACTGTTTAGCACCAAGCGGATGGGGAGCTGTAACAATTGATGGACTTATTCCCGGCGTAGCATTCTTTGATTTCCAAGGACACGGATTACTACCAATCGCAACAGATATTCGCAAAGTAGAAAATATCGAGTATACACCAGCCCCAGATATCGTACACGAAGCAGCAGGACACGCACCTATTTTACTGGATCCTACATATGCGAAGTATGTGAAACGCTTTGGACAAATTGGTGCGAAAGCTTTCTCTACAAAAGAAGAACATGATGCTTTTGAAGCTGTTCGTACATTAACAATCGTAAAAGAAAGCCCTACTTCTACTCCTGACGAAGTTGCCGCTGCTGAAAATACTGTAATTGAAAAACAAAAATTAGTTTCTGGTTTATCAGAAGCTGAACAAATTTCACGTCTTTTCTGGTGGACAGTAGAATATGGGTTAATCGGAAATATAGATGCTCCAAAAATATATGGTGCTGGTCTCCTTTCTTCTGTTGGCGAAAGCAAACATTGCTTAACAGACGCTGTAGAAAAGGTTCCATTCTCTATCGAGGCATGTACAGGTACAACTTATGACGTAACAAAAATGCAACCACAACTATTTGTTTGTGAATCATTTGAAGAACTGACTGAAGCACTTGAGGCATTTGCTGAAACGATGGCCTTTAAAACAGGTGGACAGGAAGGTTTAGAAAAAGCGATTCGCTCTGAAAACTATGCAACTGCTGAACTAACTAGTGGATTACAGATTACAGGTACATTCAGCGAGACAATTGAAAACGATGCAGGTAAAGTGATTTACATGCGAACAAATTCACCAACTGCATTAGCAATTCATAATAAACAACTAGCGAATCATTCTACATCTATACACAGTGACGGCTTTGGAACACCAATTGGATTACTCACTGAAAATATTGCATTAGAAGATTGTACAGATGAACAACTACAATCATTAGGAATTACAATTGGAAATATTGCTGAGTTTACTTTTGCAAGTGGTATTCATGTAAAAGGAAAAGTAACAGATATTATAAAAAATGATAAGAAAATTGCTCTTATTTCCTTTATCGATTGCACAGTTACTTATAACGCCCGCGTATTATTTGATGCTTCATGGGGCGCATTTGATATGGCTGTTGGCTCACAAATCATTTCAGTATTCCCAGGAGCAGCAGATGTAGCATCATTTTTCCCAATTGATGAAGAAACAGAGGAAACTCCAGCACCTCTTACATTAACTGAGCTGGATCGTATGTATCAAACAGTTCGTGATATTCGAGGTGGAGGTATTTTACACGACGCACATGTCGATCAATTAGTAACAATTCAAGAGGTATTAAATAAATTTTATCCGAAAGAATGGCTGCTTCGCCTTGAAATATTAGAATTACTTTTAGAGCATAACAAAGGACACGAAACATCAGCAGCATTATTACAACAACTTTCTACTTTCACAACTGACGAAGCTGTAACACGCCTTATTAACAATGGTCTTGCTCTACTGCATGTAAAGGATGTGAAAAATGATGCTACGATTAACTGAAGAAGAAGTTCAAGGGGAATTATTAAAGGTGGATAAATGGATGATAAAAGATGAAAAATGGATTGAACGAAAATATATGTTTTCCGACTACTTAAAAGGAGTCGAATTCGTCTCTGAAGCCGCCAAACTATCAGAAGAACGTAATCACCATCCATTTATCCTTATCCAGTATAAAGCAGTCATTATTACTTTGTCATCTTGGAATGCAAAAGGTTTAACGAAACTAGATTTTGAGCTTGCAAAGCAGTTTGATGAACTATTTTTACAAAACGAAAAAGCAATTATAAGAAAGTAAAAAAAGAGAAGCCTTTTTTAGGCTTCTCCTTTAATTTTGAAATGGATACAATGTCCAAATGGATCCTGGGCTTGTAATATTCCATCTTTGTACGTAGCAATCTTGCCAATATTTTTTAAGCTTTCACATACTTGCTCTTTTTGTTTTTCATCTGCTAGTACAATTATGAAATATTTCAAGCCAACAGAATTTGGCATTTGCGGCGGTATTCCTTCACCTTGCCACGTATTTAAACCGATATGGTGATGATAGCCACCTGCCGATACGAACAACGCGCCATTACGAGCTGGGATTGTTACTTCAAAACCAAGACCATCCACATAGAAACGTTTCGCTTCTTCCAAATCAGCTACATGGAAATGAATATGCCCCATCACAGTACCAGCTGGAAAACCATTCCACGCAATTCCTTGCTGCAATAATTCTTCACCAGCTAACGGGTTACTAACAAATGGTAATTCTCCATTCTCATCACGCCAAACTTCTTTTTGGCGATCATGATAAATTTCAATCCCGTTTCCATCTGGATCAGCTAAATAAAGGGCCTCACTAAAGTAATGGTCGGCTCCGCCGTGCAGTGGATATACCATTTCTACAAGATGACGAAGAATATTCGCTAAATCCTGTCTACTTGGTAGTAAAATTGCGTAATGATATAACCCCGTTCTCCCTCTTTGCTTTGGTAAAGCTTCTTTCTTTTCTTCAATGATAAGGAGTGGTTCGTTATTTTCATTCCCAAATGTAACGACCATTTCATCTTCTTTTAGTACTTTCATACTTAGTACTTCTGTATAAAAATCTAGTGATTTCTTTATATTTGATACATATAAATGAACAACATCAAGTGTTGTATCGGGATGAAGTTGAAAACTCATCTTGTTAGCCCCCCATTTAATTTAGTTCTTCTTTGACATTTTCTCTTTTAAGAAATTATCTACAAAACCGTCTGCTTTCGCAACAAATAAGTACGCACCCATTGCTAACAATGCAAGTTCTAATTCGAAGCCAGGATTTTTTCCATCTCCTAATAAACCAGCTGACCATTTTACTTTTACAATTGCTCCAACCATTACAAGTGCAAATAATAATCCAATATATCTTACACCTAAACCTAGAATTAACAATATACCACCAACTACTTCCGCTGTTGCTACACCGTATGCAAGACCTCCTGGTAAACCAATGCTTGTAAACCACCCTGCAATATTGTCAATCCCCGATTGGAATTTTGTTAAACCGTGCATAAAGAATGTTACCCCTAACACGATACGAATAATTAAGTTACCGATATGTTGATTCATTTCATTCTCTCCTTTATAGTTTTCTTATACAAAACTTTTATTTACATTACAAAACATACACTAATTTTTTTTATTCGTCAATTCATTTTCACTGGGAAAAAATATATTTTTTTTGCTATGATACAAATAGTTGTTTACAAAAAGGAGCTTGATTTTATGAATATTGGTTCTGCAATACGTGAAATTCGTCAACGTAGAGGCATAACAATCGCACAAATTTGTGAGGGAACAGGTCTTTCTAAAGGATTTATGAGTCAGGTTGAAAATAATAAAACATCACCATCTATCTCAACTTTAGAAACAATCTCCAATTTTTTAAAAGTTCCCCTTCCCTATTTATTATTAGAACAAAAAGATCGGTTGAAAGTTGTCAAAAAGGTAGAGCGTAAATACAGTGTATACGGAAAAGATGAACAAAGAATTGAACATGTTGCAGAGCAAGGTGGCCTCCGCCTAAACCTCGTGGAAATTCCTGCTGGGTTTCCGAAAGAAAATATACCAAATGCCCATGAAGGGGAAGAATGTCACCTTGTATTACGCGGAAAACTAGAAGTTCAACATGGAGAAGATATTGCAATAGTAGAAGAAGGTGATTCTTTCTCCTGGAATGCATGTGTTCCTCATATCGTTCGTAATATAGGGGAAGAAACTGCATTATTACTCATCTCTAGTCATGCAGAAAATCGAAAACGTGTTTATTAAATAAAAAAGAAGCCTGTAAATCAGGCTTCTTTTTTATCCCCTTATAACGCCATAACTTGTCCCAACTAGTACAGTCTTTTCATGTTGATTGCGATAAACTGACTCGATTGAAACCTTTTTATATCCTTCCATCTGTTCAATATTTGTTAAAGTTAATTCACAAGTGATCGTATCTCCTGTAAAAACCGGTCTAATAAACTCACTTACTAATTCTCTTGCTATGTAATGTAATTCTTCTCCTACTTTCGTTCCAATACTAGCAGTTAATAAACCATGAACCATTAAACGTCCTTTTTCATCATATTCCATATGATGCCTACCTTTATCTCCTGTAATATTTGCAAATTCAAAAACCTCTTCCTCAGTAAATCTTCTTTCGTATTTAAATACATCCCCAACTTTTACATTCATTTTTATCCCCCGTTTAATAAACAGAATTTTCTTTTATTTTATCATAAAATGAGTCTCAGTTCAGTTTATATTATTAAAATAGCGATCCTTTTTCTACACTATCTTACTTTTATCGGTGCCCATCTTTTTTTGCTACTTGATACCCGTAGTACGCACATGTTCCATTTCTCGATAACTCTCTCACCTCAAAACCACAACTTCTATAAAAATCAAAATTACTCGCAGATGTATGTGCAAACCAGTCTCCATGTGGCAACTTTTGCAAACAAAGAGCGACAAGTTTCTTACCTAATCCCTTCCCTCTATATTCACATTTCACAACTAAATTTACTATGTTCGCGATCATGATTCCATCAGAAATGACTCTAACCATCGCAATCATCTCTTCTTCATCCCAAATTGTGAATGCCCATGTTGAATTTTCAAATGCTATCGTGAATTTTTCAATTTGCCAAGAAGGGATATTATCATTACTCCAACCAGCATCTTCGAATAAAGTTTTAATTGCATATGCTGGCACACCATTCGTTCCCTCACGAATAATAAGGCCATTATGATAAATATACATGTAATCCCCCCTTTATTTTTATATACCATTCTTCAAAAGATGCAATTTACCTTTTTTCATCCAACGCGTTTAATGGAATAAACAAGAACGTCCATCCCATGAAATGAAGTTGTTTTCTCATAACTAAGCCCTGTTTTTCTAGCAACAAAGATTGAGGCGGGGTGATCCGGATTAATAAGAGAAATTAATTTATTCATTCGTAACGCTTGGAAACCATAGTCTCGAAATGCTGCCGCAGCTTCTTTCGCATACCCTTTTCCCCAATACTGAGGTAATAACCAATAACCAATTTCAATTTCTTCTTTTCCATCTATCTGCTGCTTTACTAACCCTGCATGACCAATTCGTATTCCCGTTTCCTTTTCAAACAATACAAATAAACCAAGACCGTTTTTATAGCTAGGAATCACCCACTCCTCCAAACTTTTTTTACATTGCATATATGTTTTTAACGTCCCATTTCCAATATAGCGCATTACCTTCTCATTTCCCCATAGCGAAGCATAGAACTGCAAATCATCCATTGTATATTTGCGAATTTGTAAACGATCTGTATGAAACATCTCTGCACTCCTTCCCACGAATTTGTACTTAACTACACGATCATGTTTTGTATGTATACTAAATGTTACTATCTATTATAAATGAACCAAGAATAAAATACAGAATATTCAATCCCTCAAGAATCTAAAAAAGGCAGTAGACAAATATTGTCTACTGCATCCATATCATAACTAGCATAAAGAAAACTACAATTGAGGGGGGTGTAGGATTTTCAAATATACTAGATACTTATCCCGTTCTAACGGGCGGTAAACTTTTCAATTATATGAAAGTGAAAAGTTTACCGCACATAAGAACCTTTGCGGTCATTAAGAGAGCGCCGTTAAGTACTCAAATACACGCTGTGCTTTTTCTCCACCCATTCGTGCATGTTGAAGAAGAGAAATACCATGTGGACCCGATGCACACAATGCCTCTGGTTGTGCTACTAAAATAGCTTGTACAACTTCTAATTCTCCAAGCATCGCGGCCGCGAAAATGTCCATTCGAGCACCCTTTTCTAATAAATAGAGAGCAATATCTTTACGACCTACATGTGCCGCCGCTCCTAACGCACTTTCCCAATCTGATCCGCCCCAATTGTAAGAGGCATGAAGTAAGCTTGGCGATTCAGCCAACAGTTCTTGTACTTTTTCTAAATCTCCGTGAGCTGCCATAACAAATTCTCTTACTAACTCAGTGGTAATACATTCTTCTGTTCGCATCTTGCTCCTCCTTTTTTAGAAATTCGTTTTGGTGTGAAAAATGGCTTGTCACTTCCTTGAAAAATATCTACCTCTATGCCGAACACACGTTGAAACATTTCATGACATAACACTTCTTCTGGTATACCGTCATACTGAAGCTGCCCTCGCTTTAATACGAGTAAACGATCACTATATTGAGCCGCTTGGTTAATATCATGTAAAACCATTACAATTGTCATGCCAAACTCCTCGTTTAACCGTTTCACAAGTTCCATTACTTCCAACTGATGAACGATATCTAAAAAGGTTGTTGGCTCATCTAATAATAAGACATTTGTACGTTGTGCTAGCGTCATTGCAATCCAGGCACGTTGTCTTTCTCCTCCTGATAAAGATTGTAAAAGACGATATTCATACCCTTCAAGATTTGTAACAGACAATGCCCAATCAACAATTTCTTCATCGTCTTTATTTAAGCGACCTCTCCATGATTTATGAGGTCCCCTTCCAAATTCGATTAATTCTTTCACTGTTAAATCTAATTGATGATCATGCATTTGTGGTAACATCGCTAATTGCTTCGCTACATCGGCACTTTTCATCGTATGAATACTTTTTCCATCTAAAATGATATCCCCTTCGCTTTGTTTAAGTAGTCTTGCCATTAAATGAAGCAAAGTAGATTTCCCTGATCCATTCGGTCCAATTAAACTAACGACCTCTCCAGCTTTAATATGTACATTCATATTTTGCATTTGAAATCTTTCAGAATGTGCGTAAAACACTTTATTAACGGAAATCACGCTGTTTCCCCCCTCTATGAATTAAATATAAGAAGAACGGACCGCCTAAGAAGGATAATAAAATACCGACAGGCAATTCAATTGGATCGAACCAACTTCGAGCTATCGTATCCGCGAAAACAAGTAATATCCCTCCGCCAAGGCATGATAATGGCAGTAAATATTTATAGTCATTTCCAACTAATAAACGTAACATATGTGGTACAACAAGACCGACAAATCCAATAAGACCAGAAACACTAACTGCAATTCCAGCTAATAGTGTACTTACTACTATTAAATAAAACCGGCTTCTCTCCACGTTATGACCTAATAATTTCGCCATTTCATCTCCAAGCATTAATACTCGAATATGCTTTATACCAAAGAAGGCTAATATAATAGCGAATATTGCATAATAAATAATCATGTTTAAATGTGCCCAACTTACACCACCAATGCCACCTGCTAACCAGGGTAACACCGATTGTACTTTGTCACTATGTAATAACATTAACGCTGACGTCGCTGCACCAATTAATGCATTGATTGATACACCTACTAAGACAATCCTTGAAGGCGGCGCCCCTTTTTGCCATGATAAAGCATAAATGACCATCGCCGTTATGAAAGCTCCTATAAACGCCCCGAGCGGTAAAAATGCCATATGCTGAGGGAATAAAATCATAATTACAATTGCTACAAGGCCTGCTCCAGATGAAACCCCGATAATACCAGGGTCTGCAAGAGGATTTCTCATAACCCCTTGCAGCAGTGCACCAGATGCTGCTAAACATGTTCCTACTATAAATCCAACGAGCACTCTCGGTATACGAAGGTCCCATACAATTCGATGAACCGTCGAACCTTCATCTTGTATCCCTGTTAGAATTTCTCGTAAAGAAAAGGATAGGCTTCCTGCGAAAAGACCGTAAAAAAGACCTAGAATCGTTAATACAACTAAAGTAACTGCTATTATCCATCTTTTTTTCGCAAAAGGATGTTCCTTTTCCCTTACTACTTCACTACTTTCCATACGTATCATTTCCTTACATCTTGTATACTTTTATACATAAAGTCCATTGCTTCTGTAACTTTTGTTCCAGGATTTGATCCAAATAAGTCTGGTGGCAAAATAACTACACGATTTTGTTTTACTGCATCTAAATTTTTCCACGCTTCATTTTTCATCATTTCGCCTTCCAATGCTTTTTTAACGCTATTTGGATCTCCATGTGTAATTAAATAAATCACATCTGGATTTGCCTCAATAATACGTTCTACACTTAGCTGCGCATATTGCGGATATTCCTTCATTTCCGGAAAATCAGCTGCAATATTTTTTCCGCCTGTTTTTTCTAAAATATTACCTGATAAAGATGTTGGTAATGCTGCTAAATAAGTACCTGGTGCTCCGTATACTAACAGTGCTTTCACATCACTCTTTTTCTCATATGTCTTCATTTGATCATTAATTTTTTGATTAAGTTCTTTTGCTTTATCTTCTTTCTTCATTATCGTTCCATATAGTTCAATATTCTTTTGAATATCTTGTACAGAATTCGCAGAAGAAATCATTACTTTCGTTCCTTGTCCTTCAACCGTTGAAACATTCTTTTGAAACCCATTGTTAGCAATAAGTACATCCGGTTTTAAACTAGCGATTTGCTCAAAATTCGGTTGATGTGCATTCCCGATTACTTGTACTTTCTTTAAATCCTCTGGAAGAGTTATTTTTGCATCCGGACGACCTACTATTTTTCCGCCTAAAGCATGAATAATATTCATGTCCCCCATACTTAATGTTGCAAAACTCTCTGGCACTTTATCGAATGTTACCTTTCTTCCTGATAGGTCGGTAACTTCGATTTTCTCTTTTCCTTTTTCTGTTTTTGTTGCAGATGCTTTTTCGTCTCCCTTTGCATTGCAACCTATTAACAAGAAAAAAATAGATAAAATCGCTGTGAATAGCGTAATAGATTTTTTCATTCTTCCACCTCTAACTGATAATGATAATCATTAACTACTATTCTACTTTAATTGATAAGGATTATCATTGTCAATATAAACCACATACATTTTTTACAAAAACAAAAAGCACTACAAAAAGATTCGTTCTTTTCGTAGTGCTCTATTTCATAATATTACTCACATTCGTTTCCCTCTAACTGTTCTCGCATCATTTTCACACGCTGAAAGAAAAAGAATGATAAACTTAAAAATATAACGGTACTCCCCATCATAACAAAAGATTGTATTGCTTCTTTTGCTCCATTCGGAATCAATAAGCCAACCATTAACAATGTACTTACAGCGAGAAGGATTTGTCCGAACCGAGTATAATCTTCTATTTTTCCTTGTAATTCTTTCATTATATTCTCACTCCTCTATTTCACTGTATCATATTCTATTAAACTTAAAGACCAGTAAATACAACCATTCTGGGAGATGTTTTCCAAATGAAAAAGAGCCGCTTTACTGCGACTCTTTCATACCCATTACTCCCCTTTATATGCTTCCATATAAATTTCTTTCAACTCTGAAATGAGAGGTAATTTCGGATTAGCTGTTGTACATTGATCTTCAAAAGCTCTTTCTGCTAATAATCCAACAACCTCTTCAAATTGGTCTTTAGCAACTCCTTGTCCTGCAATACTCATATTTATATTTAAGCTTTTTCCAAGCTCAATAATTGCTTGGACGAGGGATTCCACACCTTCTGCTGTCGAGCCTGCTGGAAGCCCGAGCATTCTCGCAATATGTGCATAACGTTCATCAGCCACAAAGTGCTCATATTTTGGGAACAATGCGTGTTTTCTTGGCTTAATAGCATTATAGCGAACTACGTGCGGCATAAGAATTGCATTCGCACGCCCATGCGGAATATGAAATTCCGGTCCAATTTTATGTGCTAAGCTGTGATTAATACCTAAGAAAGCATTTGCAAATGCCATCCCTGCAATTGCAGAAGCATTATGCATTTTTTCTCGTGCTTCTTCGTCATTTCCATCTTTAAATGCTCTTGGTAAATATTTAAATACGAGATCAATGGCCTTTAATGCTAATCCATCTGTATAGTCATTTGCTAGAACAGACACATACGCCTCGATTGCATGCGTTAATACGTCCATACCAGTGTCTGCTGTTACATGTGGCGGTACTGTCATTACAAACTGTGGATCAACAATTGCTACATCTGGTGTTAATTCATAATCCGCGAGCGGATACTTTATATTATTTTTCTTATCTGTAATAACCGCAAATGGTGTCACTTCTGATCCTGTTCCTGATGTTGTTGGAATGGCAACAAACTGCGCCTTACTTCCTAATTCCGGATATTTACATGTACGTTTTCTTATATCTAAAAACTTCTGTTTAATTCCATAGAATGTTGTTTCTGGGTGCTCATAGAAAAGCCACATCCCTTTCGCTGCATCCATAGCTGAACCACCACCAAGTGCGATAATTACATCTGGCTTAAAACTTCTCATCATTTCCGCACCTTTAAACACAGTTTCATCTGATGGATCTGGCTCGACCTCAAAGAAAACTTCGACTTTTACATCATTTGCATGTTTACGTAAATAATGCGTAACCGTATCTACATATCCGTGCTCAACCATTCCTGGATCCGTTACAATAAATGCACGTGAAATGTTAGGCATATTTGCTAAATATGCTGTCGCATGTTTTTCAAAATAAATTTTTGGTGGTAATTTGAACCACTGCATATTCTTTTTTCTATTTGCCAACCTTTTTATATTTAATAAATGCGTCGCTGTTACGTTTTGAGAAACTGAGTTTTTCCCATACGAGCCGCAACCGAGCGTAAGTGATGGAATAAATCCATTATATATGTCACCGATTCCACCTTGTGATGAAGGGGCGTTTACAATAAGACGGCAAGCTTTCATACGTAATCCAAATTGTTTTTGTACTTCTTTATTTGTAGAATGAATGACTGCTGAATGTCCTAAACCACCAAGGTCTAACATGTCTTCGCAATATGTAAGTCCCTCTTCTAGTGAATTTGCTTTTACACAAGCTAATACTGGACTCAGTTTCTCACGAGATAGTGGATATGCTCCTCCGATACCTTGTATTTCAGCTACAAGCATTTTTGTATTTTCAGGCACAGTAATTCCAACTAATGCGGCAATGTACTGTGCTGATTTCCCTACAATATCACTATTTACTGCACATGTATTTTCATTAATAACAAGCTTTTCTAATTTTCTTCTCTCTTCTTCTGTTACAAAGTAACAATTGTTTGCAATCATTTCTTTTTTCACATCATCATAAATTTCCTTGTCTACAATGATTGCTTGTTCTGATGCACAAATCATACCGTTATCAAATGTTTTTGATAAAATTAAATCATTAACAGCTCGTTTTATATGCGCTGATTTCTCTATATAGCATGGTACATTACCAGGACCTACACCTAGCGCTGGTTTTCCAGTAGAATAAGCTGATTTCACCATACCTGCTCCTCCAGTTGCCAAAACAAGCGCAACGCCTTCATGATTCATTAATTGTTTCGTTGCTTCGACAGAAGGTCTTTCAATCCACTGAATACAATGTTTTGGTGCCCCGGCCTTCACCGCTGCATCATATACTGTTTTCGCTGCTGCAATGGAACAGTTTTGTGCTGAAGGATGAAATGCGAAAATAATTGGATTTCTCGTTTTCATCGCGATTAATGCTTTAAACATTGTTGTCGACGTTGGATTCGTTACTGGCGTTACCCCAGCTACTACTCCGACAGGTTCCGCAATTTCTATTATTTCTTCATGAGGATCTTCGTGAATAATCCCTACTGTTTTATCTTTCTTTATGCTATGCCAAATATATTCAGTAGCAAAAATATTTTTAATGCATTTATCTTCATATACACCACGACCTGTTTCTTCAACAGCCAACTTTGCAAGTGGCATATGTTGATCCACACCTGCTAATGCCATTTCATGAACAATGTTGTCAATTTGCTCTTGTGTAAAACTTTCTAATGCTTGTAAAGCCTTTCGACCGTTATTCACTAACGTATCAATCATCTCTTTTACTTCCTGCATTTCATTTACAACTTTCTCTTTGACTACCATGTAAATTCCTCCTATTCTGCTATCATGGACTAAATAAGACCCTATAGGTCATAATGAGTCCCGATTAGCGCAAAAAAAAATAGAGTTGCTTTCCTACATGAACCTCATTGTTTGTGAAACATTTCACAAGTTTGTTCGTGAGTAACACTTCATGAACTTAATATACATGAAATTATTTCATTTGTGTATGTCTATTTTGTGAAGTTTTTCACAAAAATAATGTAATAAAAATGCACTGCCTATATGAGCAGTGCATTTTTATTATGCTAACGCTTGTGCTAGATCTTCAATTAAATCTTCACCGTCTTCAATACCGACAGAAATACGAATTAATGTATCTGTAATTCCTAGCTCTTTACGACGATCTGCTGGGATTGATGCATGTGTCATTTGAGATGGGATAGAAATTAAACTTTCTACTGCCCCTAAACTTTCAGCAAGTGTAAAGTATTGTAAGTTCTCTAGTACTTTATTTAATGTTTCTTCACTATCTACATCAAATGAGATAATAGCACCAAATCCATTTGCTTGTTCTGTCGCTAGTTCATGGTTTTGATGTGATGCAAGACCTGGGTAATATACTTTATTTACTTTTGGATGGTTATTTAAAAACTCAGCAATTGCACGTGAATTCGTTTCATGCTCTTCCATTCGAATTCCTAATGTTTTTAAACCACGAAGTAGTAAGAAGCTATCTTGTGGGCCAAGAATGCCTCCTGTTGAGTTTTGTACAAAGTGAAGGTCTTCTGCTAATTTCGGGCTATTTACAACTACTAGGCCTGCAACTACGTCACTATGACCTCCTAAATATTTCGTTGCACTATGAAGTACAATGTCTGCTCCTAAAGTAATCGGCGACTGCCAATATGGCGTCATGAATGTGTTATCGATAATTGTTAATAAATCTTTCTCTTTAGCAAGAGTAGATATTTTCTTAATATCAGTAATTTTCAGTAATGGGTTCGTTGGTGTTTCCACATAAATCGCTTTCGTATTTGGACGAATCGCTTCTACAACTTCCTCTAGGTTTGTTGTATCTACAAATGTATGCTCAATACCGAAGCGATTTAATACTTTCGTGATAACGCGGTACGTTCCACCATACACATCATCTGTTAAAATAACGTGGTCACCTTTTGAGAACAACATAATTGTAGCTGTAATAGCAGCCATTCCTGAACCAAATGCAAAACCAGCATGACCGTTTTCTAATACTGCAATCATTTCTTCTAAAGCTGCACGTGTTGGGTTGCCTGTACGTGAATATTCATATCCTTGATGCTTACCAACTGCTTCTTGTTTGTACGTACTTGTTTGATAAATCGGTACATTTACAGATCCAGTTGAAGGTTCTCCTATGCGAATACCATGAATTAACTTTGTCTTTGCTCTCATTTTTTATTCCCATCCTTTGTATATGTCTTTACTTAAATAGCGCTCACTACTATCAGGAAAAATCGTTACAATATTTGTACCTGGCGCCGCTTTCTCTGCTTCAAGTAAACTTGCATGAAATGCTGCTCCGGAAGAGCTCCCAACGAGCAGTCCTTCTTTTTGCGCTAATTCCTTCACTCGTAAAAATGCATTTCGATCAGAAATTGTATGAATTTCATCAAAATAAGATGTTTTCAAAAATGGCGGGATAAATTCAAGGCCAATCCCTTCTGTTTCATGCGAACCAGCTTTACCACCATTTAAAATAGATCCTTCTGGTTCGACAATAACCGTTTTTATATCTATATTTTTTTCTTTCAAATAAGATGCAGTCCCCATGAATGTACCACCAGTTCCTGCTCCTGCAACAAATATGTTAATCTCTCCGTTCAGTGCATCCCAAAGTTCAGGTCCTAATGTTTTGAAATAAGCACGCGGGTTTGCTTCATTCGCAAACTGACTTGGAGAGTATGAATTCGGTATTTCATTTACTAATTCTTTTGCTTTTGCAATTGCGCCGGTCATTCCTTGCTCAGTTGGTGTATGCACAACCGTTGCACCCAGTGCTTTCATTAGTTCTTGCTTTTCAATACTAAATTTCTCTGGTACACAAACGATAACGTGTAAATCATGTTGTAACGCTGCAAGTGCCAGTCCAATACCAGTATTTCCAGCAGTCGGTTCAATAATTGTTCCACCCTGGGTAACAAGCCCTTTTTCTAGCGCATCTTCAATTAATTCTCTTCCTAAACGGTCCTTAACGCTTCCACCTGGGTTATAAAATTCAAGCTTTGCAAATAAACGGACCCCTTCCGGAAGTGAAAAACGAGTAATTTCTACAACTGGCGTATGACCAATCAACTCATGAACTCCACGATATACATTCATCGTGTTCTCCCCCTTATTTGCCAATAAAGAAAAGGCAACTGTATGTATTCTCTTTATATGAGACAGTTGCCTTTTTGTTACATTACTTTAACTCTTCTAGTACTTTTACGATAAAGTTTGTCGAATGAAGAGCTGCTTGATCTAAAAATTGATCAAATGAAACATTTGATTCTTTACCAGCAATATCAGAAAGTGCACGAATAATAACAAACGGAACTTCATATTGGTGGCATACTTGTGCAACAGCTGCTGCTTCCATTTCTAATGCATAAAGGTCTTCAAATTTATCACGAATTGCTGCAACGCGGTTCGGATCACTCATAAATGAATCACCTGTTGCAATCATACCTTTTACAACTTGAATATTTTCTTCTGCCTGCATACATTTCTCAGCTAATGCAACTAATGCTTCATCAGCTTTAAATCCAGGTGGCATTCCTGGTACTTGACCATACTCATAGTTAAATGCTGTTACATCTACGTCATGATGACGAACTTCTGTTGAAATAACTACATCTCCAACATTTAGAGAATGATGGAAGCCACCAGCTGAACCAGTATTAATTACTTTTTCAGGCTTATATCTTTCTAATAAAATTGTCGTTGACATCGCTGCATTTACTTTACCAATACCAGACTTTAACAAGATCACTTCATGTCCTGCTAATTGTCCTTTCGTAAATTCACAACCCGCAACCGTTTCTGTTTCTGCTTGTTCTAATTTGTCACGTAAAATACGTACTTCTTCTTCCATTGCTCCAATTACAGCAATTCTCAATCTAATCCCTCTTTCTATTGCTTAGTTGCCTCCATTACCCAAACGAAATGATTTAATCTCGTAAACGTTACATGGAAGCCATTGTTTTCAAAAATAGACTGCATGACTGGAATACGTGTATAGTATTCCGTTTGCAAATCGTTTGCTAACTGATGGAAACCTCTTTGTTTTGCTGTTTCAACAGTTTTATCATATGCATCTTGATCTGCAAATATCGTATCAGCAAACACTATTTTACCACCTTTGTTTAGCAATTGACTATATTTCGCAATCGCTACATTTTTTTCATCATCTGTTAAATGATGAAATGCGTAGGTGCTTACTATGGTATCAATTGAATTTGGGACTTCAAACGAAAGAAAATCACCTTCTGTAATGGAAAATTCTTTTGGCAATTTCTCTTTTGCAATCATGCGCATTTCACGTGACGGTTCTATACCGTAAACTGTGCGTCCAGCAAACAATAATTTATTTGTTAAATTGCCAGTACCAACACCAAATTCTAATACATTACCAAATGACTTGTTAACTACATCCTCTAGAATGTCCTCATAATGGGCGAAAACTTCTTTATATTGTATATCTTCGCCTTGTACAAATGAGTCGTACGTATGAGCCCACTCATCAAATAAACCATTAAATTCTGTACCCATAAAAATTCCCCTTTTTCTTATCGGTTTTATCAGTATAATATGCCCTCTTTCTAAAAATGTCAATTGAAATGTACATGGTATTTCCTTCTTTTCTTTGTTACACTATAGTTGATTACATAGGAGAGGGGTCGTCTTCGTGTCATTTACCTTTGAAATGTTAGAAGATAAAGTAGAGTTTTTCGAAGCAGGAGACTTAGCTTCTTTGGAACGAAAAATTAGTGAACAAATCGATAATAATAAAGCACTTATGCTTGAAGTTCATCACATCTCGCATCAAATGGTTATGGATCCCGAAAGCAAAAGGCCATATTATAGCGCGGTTGTTCATTTTAAATTAAAGAAATTACGCTAACTAAAAAAGAGAAGCTCCTAAGGAGCTTCTCTTTTTTTAGTTTAGAGTTTGAACAAGTACCGGTTTCCAGCCCTCATTATCTACCCAATCAATATTCACATAATATTTTTTACCTGATTGTTTATCTTGTACGTTACCGTAAGCTTTATTTTTACCGTTATTTCCAATTCTATGGATAACTAATTGCTCTACTGGAACGTCAATTGCAGCTGAAATAGCTTGATTCATCTCATTCCAATCTGCTGTACCTTTTTTAAACGTCATCGCAGGTGTCGCACCTTGCTCTGTACCTACTGGCTTCCAAGAAGATTTCGTATAAGCGTCAGTTGCCTTTGGCTGTGTTTTTTCAGCTGGTACTTTCTCGTTAGCTTTCGCTTCTTCTTCAGCTTTTTTCTGTTCTTCTTCAGCCTTTTGCTTCTCTTCTTCCTTCTTCTTAGCCTCTGCCCTATCTTGCTCGTTCTTCTTCGTCTCTTCTTTGCCTTTAGCTTTCTCAGACTTATTCTCTTTCGTTGTTTGCTGAGCTACTTTTTTATCACTAGAAGACGCTTCTTCTTTTCTTTCAGGAACAAACAATTGATATGATACAATAGCTACTAATATTAATACAATTGCAATTGCAATATTTAAAACACCGTTTTGACGACGTTTTTGTTGTTTCTGTTGGAATCTAGATCCTCCTGCCATTCTTCAAACCTCCATGCAGTTTTTCATACTTGCTATTGTAACATTAAATCTAGAAAGGTTGAACATTTACAATAATATTTTCACGAAATGAAAACATTTCACTATGAATTGCAAGATTACTTTTCATTCTCTAATCGATAGATTGATTCTACGATAGCTTTGAAAATAGGTGTAACTTTATTTACATTATTATTCGTCTCTATATCCACGACAACTAAAGCATATCTTGGATTTTCATATGGAAAATAACCTGCAAACCAACGATTCACTTTCGTCCCTTTTCCTGTTTGCGCTGTCCCAGATTTTCCAGCGACACTTAGTGGTAACGACCTGAATGCTACTCCTGTTCCTTTCTCCGTTGTTACAACGCCCCTTAATAACTCTTGTAATGTTTTCACCGTTTCATAGGAAAGCTGTTTTCCACCTAATGTATGGTCTTCAAATGTATAGAAGTCCGTTCCATTTTTATACATTATTTTTTCCACAGCTTTCACTTCCATCTTTTCTCCACCTCTAGCAATCGTCGCCATCATATTTGCAATCGCTAGAGGTGACATACGTACATCTTTCTGTCCAATTGCTGTTTGCGCTACCGCCTTTTTACTATTCTTATTTCCTTCACTACCCCAAATCGTAACCCTCTTCTCCTCTGGCATTTGCTCAAAATGAGTTGTATGAAATACAGAACCTTTCCATCCAACCTTACCAGCGGCTCCTAACGCTGCTACGTAAGTTTCTAACACCATCTTATCCTTTTGTATTAGCTCATTACCTAACTCTGAAAATGTCCTGTTACAGCTTCTAGCAAAGCTCTCTTTAAAACTAAGTGTACCCATCATAACTTGTGGGTGGTCTTCACCATATAAATCTTGATTACAATTAAATGTACGATTAAACACATTTTCATTTTGATCAATCACTGCCGCTGCAACTATTGTTTTAAAAACAGAACCGGGAAAATGTGGTGTCAACATTTGATTTTCAAGTGTAGTTGTATATAAACGCTCATCCTTCACCTGCACAGATGGTTTACTGACCATCGCTAAAATTTCATTTGTCTTTACATCAAGTAATACTAATCCCCCCTTCTTTATTTCGCTTGCTTCAACCACTTCTTCTACTTTTTGCTGTAACCTGTTATGTAAAGTTGTTTGAATCGTCACTGGATAAAACGGATTTCCAGGCGCAGTATATTTCGCTTGTTTTCCAAAAATCGGTTCCCCTTGTCGGTCCACTTGATACAATACTTTTGCCTCTCCATCGGTCAAAAGAAATTCATCAAATGATTGCTGCAATCCTGAAATACCAATTGGCGTTTGTCTTGAAATCTTTCTTACTTCTCCGTATCGTTTTTGAAATTCTCGTTCATTCTCCCCCACATCGCCAATTAAATGATTCACCCTGCCAGTTTGCCGTAAACGAACTTCAGCTGCTACAATACCTAATACATTTAATTGATTTACCTTCTCCATCTGCTCTCGTGCCAAGCGAAATGGACCATTTCCCCTTTGCATGATAAATGCACTTTTCTTGTCTTTCATTTGACTTTCAATCTCTTGTCTCGACACACCAATGATATGCGCAATTTTCTCTAACATGTCATTTTTTATTTGTAGAAATGGAAAAACAATTAAAACAGGATACTTTTTCTCACCTATTTCCTTACCGTTCCGATCTATAAAATGGCCTCGTCCATCATCTACCGTAATGGACTGCGTCCGTTGTGTAACACTTTTTTCAATTAAATTTATCTTACGATCTGTAAATGATTCTGTATCTATAATTTGTATTTGAATTAAACGACAAAGTAAAATAAACATGATACATATAAAACAAATTAAAACAATTGTAATTCTCCGTTTTATTTTCATAAAAAAACACCTCGTCTATTATAGTTTGGACGGAGTGTTTCATCTTTTATACAAATAAAAAAATCACTCGCTTTTACACGAGTGATTTTTTATTATTTTACAGAGATAATCTCTACTTGCATTTCTCCACCTGGAGTTTGGATTGCTACCTTCTCACCAATTTGCTTACCTAATAAGCTTTTTGCAATTGGAGAATCGTTAGAAATTCTTCCTTCAAATGGATCTGCTTCTGCGCTACCTACGATTGTGTAAGATTCTTCATCTCCACCTGGTAACTCTTTAAATGTTACTGTTTTACCTAATGTAACAACTGTAGACTCTTCGCCGTTATCTGTGATGATAACTGCGTTACGAATCATGTTTTCTAATTGTGTAATACGTCCTTCTACGAACGCTTGCTCATCTTTCGCTGCATCGTACTCAGAGTTCTCAGAAAGATCTCCGAAGCTACGTGCAATCTTAATTCGCTCTACAACCTCTTTACGTTTTACCGTTTTTAAATCTTCAAGTTCGTTCTCTAGCTTTTGCTTACCCTCTTGCGTCATAGGGTATGTTTTTTCTGTTGCCATATTTTCCACTCCTTTTATATACCAATCCCCCGAAAAAAAAGAGGAGTTCCATATGAAAACTCCCCCACTTATATGTATAGCGGAGGTTTCTAGCACGCCTGTACTAGCGGAGTTGTCACATACAACCCCGTATTCCCAATTCCTCTTTATATAAAGAAGATATGTATGGAAAGTTGATATAAATATGCCCTCACCTATATATAGATGAGGTTGCATGTTTCATTGTATTCGATAGGAAGGGAAAAAATCCCTTCCTATCGTATATCTTTTACTATGCTATTACAAATTTACTTTTTGTTCAAGAATTGTTGCAATTTTTGTCACCATAATATCAATTGCAACATGGTTTTGTCCACCTTCAGGGATAATAATATCCGCAAATTTCTTAGAAGGCTCAATAAATTGATTGTGCATTGGACGTACAACACTTACGTATTGATCAATAACTGAATCCATCGTACGGCCGCGTTCCTTAATATCACGCTGCATGCGGCGTAAAATACGAAGATCTGCATCTGTATCAACGAATAGCTTAATGTCCATTAACTCACAAAGACGTGGGTCTTCTAAAATAAGAATTCCTTCTAAAATGATTACATCTTTCGGCTCAACTGGAATAACTTCTTCTGAACGCGTATGCAATGTATAGTCATATACAGGCTTATCAATTTGCTCATATGCAAGTAACTGCTGCAAATGTTCAATTAACAGATCATTATCAAACGCAAGCGGATGATCATAATTTGTTTTTAAACGCTCTTCCATTGGTAAATGGCTTTGATCTTTGTAATAATAATCTTGCTCTAAGATTAAAATAGAATGACCTTTAAAATGGTCAAAAATCGCTTTCGTTACACTCGTTTTACCTGATCCCGAACCACCAGCAATTCCAATTACAACAGGCTTATTCGTCCCCATTCGACTATCAACTCTTTCTTATTGAAGTATGCTTTTGCGCATCATATTATTCACATACACTGGTTGATCCACTTTGAATTTCACGATTTGCAGCGGATGTCTCGCTGCATCTAATTCGTTTCCATCCTCATCCCAAATTTTCTCCACCGTCTGCGTAAAGTTTTCTATTTCTGGCCCAAAGAACTCCACTTCATGTCCTGGTTTGAAATGATTACGTTGCTCAATCGTTACGATGCCTGTTTCTTCATTATAATCTAACACTAAACCAGCGAAATCATACGTTGTTTTCTTACTATGATTTCCAAACATTTGCTCTTGATGTCCTGGAACCCCTTCAAAGAATGCGGGAGCTGTATCACGATTTGCACATTTATCAAGCTCATCTAACCATTCTTGTTTAAACTCAAAATTATCCGGATCCGCACAATACGCATCAATTACTTTACGGTATACCGTTGCTACAGTTGCTACGTAATGGATTGATTTCATACGTCCTTCAACTTTTAAGCTATCAATTCCAATTTCAATCATTTTCGGAATTGATAAAATTAAATTTAAGTCTTTTGGACTCATTGCAAAGTGAGCATCTTCTTCTTGGAATAGAGGAAGCTCTTTTGCATCTTTATGTTGTGATACTGTTTGAACTAAATCATAGTCCCAACGGCAAGATTGACAACAACCACCACGGTTAGAGTCACGTGCTGTCATATGGTTACTTAACGTACATCTGCCTGAATATGCGATACACATTGCACCATGGACGAATGCTTCAATTTCAATATCCACTTTTTCTTTAATTTCTTTCATTTCTTCATAGCTTGCTTCACGAGCTAATACAAGACGATGTAAACCTTCTTCTTTCCAATACTGTGCTGCTTTCCAGTTGGATAGTGATTGTTGTGTACTTAAATGCACTTCAACAGAAGGCGCTACACGTTTACAAGTCTCAATAATAAGCGGATCAGCAACGATAATTCCCGTTACGCCAGCTTTTTCAATCCCTTTTAAATATTCCTCTAGCCCGTCCATATTTTCATTATGTGCAAAGATATTTGTTGTTACATATATTTTTGCTCCATATTTCTTTGCAAATTCAACACCTTCTGCCATTTCTTCCAGTGTAAAGTTACCTGCATTCGAACGAAGACCAAATTCTTGTCCACCTAAATATACAGCATCTGCCCCATAATGGATAGCTACTTTTAATTTTTCTAAGTTACCCGCAGGGATTAACAGTTCAGGTTTCTTCACAATAACGCGTTTGCCATCGATTACTCGTGAAATTTCTTGTACAGTCATTTCCTACACCCTCCTCTTTTAGTAAACCGTCTCTTTAAAGAAGAATCCTGTATCTAACGGACGATTTACTGGTTGCATTTCTTCTATCTCTTTATATAAATCGTCTTTCACGTCATAATACGCATCACGATCTTCTACACATAAATCAATTGCTTTACGATATTTCTTCGTTACCTCAATAATGTATGCAGAGCTTTTTAGTACACCATCAACTTTTAAGCTAGCGACTTCAGCGTCAATTAGTTCTTCTAACTCATCGATGAAACAAATATCGTTTGGACTCATAATGTGAGTACCATTTTCATCTTCATAAATTGGATATTTATTGTTACGCTCTGGGTCATATAAGAACATATTCTCTTCATATTTTTTCTTTTCAATGTCAAGATTACGTCCTTGATACTCAAAGTAGTTTCCTACTAAGGAACGTTTCGATTGGAACATACAAGTCATACCGTGAATTTGTACTTCAAGTTCCACTTCAGCATTTTCTTTTAATTCAACAATTTCATCTAAGCTAAGCTCACGAGCTAATACAGCGCGTTTTGCTCCTCTTTGTCCCCAGTAGTTACAAGTAAACCAGTTTGTTGCTGTTGTTTCTGTATTCCAGTGCAATTGCATATTTGGCGCTACTTCTCGGACCGCCATTAATACTGCTGGGTCTCCGAAAACAATTGCATCTACACTTACTTCGTTTAAAAATGCAACATAATCTGTTAATTCGTCTACTTTATCATTGTGGAACATAGCGTTCATTGCTACGTATACTTTTACACCATTTTCATGCGCAATCTTCACAGCTTGTTTCACATCTTCACGTGAAAATTCCCCTGCTAAACGTAAACCGAACTTTTGCTCACCGATCATTACCGCATCTGCTCCTGCTTTCGCAAGAGGTTCGATATCCACTACTGCTTTTGGCGTTACTAACAATTCAGGTTTCTTCATACCTTGGTCACCCTCTCTTTTTACTAACAGCTACTCCATCACCAATTGGGAAAATCGTTGTATCATATCCTTCATGGTTCATAAGCCATTCATTGTACGTCTTAATACGACGGATTAAACCACGTGTACGTCTGTTTTCAATTTTCTCTTTTGTCGTTACAAGGCCATGGTACATAACATTATCTGAAATAATTACGCCACCAGGGTTTAATAACGGTTCATATAAGTCAAAAAAGCGACGATATTGTCCTTTTGCTGCATCAATAAAAATAACGTCAAACGTTCCATGTTCTTCTACTTGCTCACCTGTTTCTAACGCATCACCGTAAATAACAGAAATACGCTCTTTAACTGATGAACGTTCTATATATTCAAGTGCTTTTTCATATCGCTCACGATTGCGTTCAACTGTCACAATGCGAGAATTTGGAATAGCTTGCATCATACGAATACTAGAATAACCAATTGCTGTACCAAGCTCTAAAATGCTTTTTGGTCCAATTAAACGTAAAAATTGCAACATAAATTCCATTCCAAGTCGATCCATAATCGGCACATGATTTTCTTTCGCATAATCTTCCATTTCAAGAATTAATTTATCTTTCGGATCAATAAATGATAATAGGTACTCGTTAACTGCATCCTCCATAATGGTCCTCCTTATTTACATGGAGAAGTGCCTCTATGACGTCTTTTCACACATAGAATGCAATAAAAATACAAGCCAGCTTCATCCTTAGCTTGTACGTCCCGTTTTGATATTAAAAACGATTCTTCTGCCAGTTTTTAACCCGATATATTTTACCACAAAAAAGAGGGATGTGCGACATTTTTCGCTATCCCTCCCCATTTCACTGTTTTTTCGTAATATATTTTTGCTTTAATGTATTATGCTCTTCCAATGTTTTCGCATAGTACACTTCACCAGTTGGTGCAGCTAAGAAATAATAATAATCTGTTTGTGCAGGCTCTAACGCCGCTTCCACTGAATGTTTACCAGAGTTTGCAATCGGACCAACCGGCAATCCTTTCACAACATACGTATTGTACGGTGAGTTTATCTTTAAATCTTCGTATAATACACGTTGTTTATGCTTTCCAAGTGCATATAATACCGTTGGATCAGTTTGCAGGGGCATACCTTTTTCCAAACGATTATAAAAGACACTAGAGATTTTTTGACGATCTGTAAAGCCTGTTGCCTCTTCTTCAATAAGTGAAGACAATGTTAAAAGCTGATGAACATCCCAGTTTTTCGCTTTCATTTTTGCCTCGTTTTGAACAATGATTGCATTCGTTTTCTCAAGCATTGAAATTACAATTTCTTCTAACGTCGTATCTTTTTTATAGAAAGAGTACGTCGCAGGATATAAATAACCTTCTAATGGATATTTAATATTGCTATCAAAGATTTTATCCGTTAACAACTTCGGATACTTTTGCTGCATTTTTTGAATAAATGCTTTATCGTTTAATTGACGTACGACATCATCTTTATTCCACTTTAATTCGTTTGCAACCGTTTCTGCAATTTCAGTTACTTGTGCACCTTCTTTTATCGTCACTTTATAAAGAGCTGGACGATGTACATTACCAGATGACATTTGTTCAATAACATCTGAGGCACTCATTGAAGGATTTAATAAATATGTACCCGCTTGTAAATTTTTAGATTTAGCCTTTGTATAAAAACTAAAAACTGTACCGTTTTTCACAGCACCTTTTTCTTCTAAAATCTCACCAATTTTACTAGTAGATGATCCTTTTGGAATTTCTACTTCAATCTCTTTTTTATTCCCGCTATCAACTGGTCCTAATGCGGATGAAATATACGCATAGACTGAACCACAAACTAAAAGCAGTGCAATAATCGAAAATAAAAAAAGACGTCTACGCTTTTTTTTCACTTGATTCTCTATCAACACTCTTCCTCCTTAATTAAATTGTAGACCGTATGTATATCTTTCTATACAACACGATATAAAAACACAATAAATTTATTTATCTTTTTTTAGATAGACATTTTATTTTTCTACAATCCGTCTCATTATACTACAAAGGATTACACGGTTTCGACAAAAAATCTTTCATTTTACATATAAAAAAAGGTGGACTATATGTCGTCCACCTTTTCAGTACTTATTATTCAGCTTCTTGCTCATCAGCTAGAGTGTTGAACATTTCTTGTACCATTTCCCACTCTTCTTCAGATTCGATTGGAAGTAAACTTCCGCCCTCTTCTTCATTTTGCTCATAAGCCATTGCATCATAAATTGGGTCTCCATCTTCGTCTACTTCACCGATTGGAGAGAAGACTACGTATGATTTTTTGCCAAATTTTTCAGCATCAAAAGTGAAAATAATTTCACATAAATGTTCGTTACCTTTTTCGTCTACAATTGTAATTTGATTTTCTTCCATTTTGGTCACCTCTTATTTACTATCTAAAAATCCTTGTAAGATTACGACTGCAGCCATCTTATCGATTACCTGTTTTCGCTTCTTACGACTCACATCAGCTGAAATGAGCAGACGTTCCGCTGCCATCGTTGACAAACGCTCGTCCCACATTACAACTTCTAATTGTAACAGATTTCGCAGGTTTTCTGCAAATTGCTGGCACGCTTCACCACGTGGGCCAATTGTACCATTCATATTTTTAGGTAAACCTACTACTATTTTGTCCACATTGTACTGCTTTACTAACTCAGAAATACGATCAAAACCAAAGTGGCCTCGTTCTTCGTTAATCCTGATTGTTTCCAGCCCTTGCGCTGTCCAGCCCATTTCGTCGCTCATTGCAACTCCGACTGTTTTTGTACCTACATCTAAACCTAATATCCGCATAAACTACTCCTCACGATGATGTTTCAAGTACGACTTCACAAGCTCTTCAATTAACTCATCACGTTCAAGCTTGCGAATGATGCTTCGTGCATCTTTATGGCGAGGTATGTATGCTGGGTCTCCACTTAATAAATAACCGACGATTTGGTTAATCGGATTATAGCCTTTTTCTTGAAGTGCATCATACACAGTTAAAAGTACATCATTTACATGGACACTCTGTTTTTCATCTTGAATGCTAAACTTCATTGTTTTATCAAAACCGTCCATTTCAAGCACCTCACTTATATAGTAAGTATAGGGAGAAGAACTTCTCCTCTCCCTACCATTGTACACTACTATCTCTTTATTTTGAAACAGATTTAACGTACTCTTGTACAAATGCTAAAGCTTCCTCAACTTGCGCTGGGTTTTTACCGCCTGCTTGAGCCATGTCAGGACGGCCACCACCACCGCCGCCACAACGAGAAGCTACTTCTTTCACAAGTTTACCAGCATGGTAACCTTGGCTAATTAAATCTTTCGTTACGCCAGCTAAGATGTTTACTTTATCATCATTTACAGACGCTAATACGACAACTGCAGACTCTAATTTATTTTTCAGGTCATCCATCATCGTACGTAAGTTGTTCATATCTGCAACGTTTACTTTCGCTGCTAATACGTTTACGCCATCAACTGTCATTACTGAATCAGTTAAGTTTCCAGCTTCAATATTGCTTAATTTTGCAGCAAGAGATTCGTTTTCTTTTTGAAGTTGTTTTACTTCAGCAAATAAACCATCCACTCTTGTTAAAATATCTTTCGGGTTTGTTTTCATTTTTCCTGCTGCTTCTTTTAATAAACCTACTTGATCGTTCATTAATTCGTATGCAGATTTACCAGTTACTGCTTCAATACGACGCGTTCCTGCACCGATACCAGACTCAGCAACGATTTTGAAAATACCAATTGAAGCTGTGTTATCAACGTGACAACCACCGCAAAGCTCTAAGCTATAATCGCCTACTTGTACAACGCGTACAACATCACCGTATTTTTCACCGAATAATGCCATTGCGCCCATTTCTTTCGCTTCTTCAATTGCTTTTTGAGAAATCTCAACATCAATACTTTCCCAAATTTTCTCGTTTACGATACGCTCAATTTTTTCTAATTCGTCAGCTTGTACTTGACCGAAGTGAGAGAAATCAAAACGTAAACGTTCAGAAGTTACAAGAGAACCTGCTTGGTTAACATGCGTTCCAAGTACGTCTTTTAATGCTTGGTGTAGTAAGTGAGTTGCTGTATGGTTTTTCACAACGCTACTACGGTTTTTCGTGTCGATAATAGCTTTCACAGCCGCATCTTTCGTTAATGTACCTTCTTCAACAACAACTTTGTGTAAGTTTTGACCATTTGGTGCTTTTTGTACGTCTTTTACAAGTACTTTCACGCCGTCAGCAAGAAGGTAACCACGGTCTGCAATTTGTCCACCGCTCTCAGCATAGAATGGTGTTACATCAAGCATTAATTGCCCTTCTTCACCAGCTTGTAAGCTATCTGTGTATTCACCGTTTTTCACAAGTGCAACAACGTTACTTTCTGTTGCAACTGTACCGTAACCAACGAACTCGCTCGCTACTTTCACTTCTCCAAGGACACCGCCTTGAACTTGCATAGAATCAACGTCTTGACGAGCAGCACGTGCGCGCTCACGTTGTTTTTCCATTTCACTTTCAAAGCCTTCCTGATCAACTGTCATACCAGCTTCTTCTGCATATTCTTCTGTTAATTCAATCGGGAAACCATATGTGTCATATAGACGGAACGCATCTACTCCAGAAATAACAGTTGTTTTTTCTTCTTTTGCTTTTGTGATAACTTCAGCTAAAATTGCTTCCCCATCATGAAGTGTTTCATGGAAACGCTCTTCTTCGTTTTTCACAACTTTTGCTATGAAATCTTTCTTTTCAAGTACTTCTGGGTAGAAGTCTTTCATTACTTCTCCAACAACCGGCACTAATTCAAACATGAATGGACGGTTGATGTTTAATTTCTTCGAATAACGAACCGCGCGGCGTAATAAACGACGTAATACATAACCACGGCCTTCGTTAGATGGAAGAGCACCATCACCTACAGCAAATGTTACTGTACGGATATGGTCAGCGATTACTTTAAACGCCATATCTTTTTCTAAGTCACCATTACGATACTTTTCACCAGAAATTGTTTCTGTTGCACCAATCATCGGCATGAATAAGTCTGTATCAAAGTTTGTAGGTACATCTTGAACGATAGATGTCATACGCTCTAGACCCATCCCTGTATCGATGTTTTTCTTAGGAAGCGGTGTATATGAACCGTCTGGATTATGGTTAAATTGAGAGAATACAAGGTTCCATACTTCTAAGTAACGCTCGTTTTCTCCGCCTGGATATAATTCTGGATCACTAAAGTCATTACCATAAGCTTCTCCGCGGTCATAGAAAATCTCTGTATTCGGTCCGCTTGGTCCTTCACCGATATCCCAGAAGTTTTCTTCTAAACGGATGATGCGCTCTTTTGGAACACCCATTTTTTCATTCCAAATTGTGAATGCTTCTTCATCTTCTGGATGGATTGTAACTGATAGTAATTCTTTATCGAATCCGATCCATTTGTCGCTCGTTAAGAATTCCCAAGCCCAAGTAATTGCTTCTTCTTTAAAGTAATCACCGATTGAGAAGTTTCCTAACATTTCAAAGAATGTATGGTGACGAGCTGTTTTCCCTACGTTTTCAATATCGTTTGTACGAATTGATTTTTGGGCATTTGTAATACGTGGATTTTGCGGGATTACACGTCCATCAAAATATTTTTTTAATGTCGCTACACCACTGTTAATCCATAACAGAGATGGATCTTCATGCGGAACTAGTGATGCACTAGGTTCTACTGCATGTCCTTTTTCTTGGAAAAAGTCTAAAAACATTTGACGAATTTGTGCGCCTGTTAGTTGTTTCATTGTATTTTCCTCCTTAAATATAAAAAACTCCCGCCCCTATAAAAGGGACGAGAGTTAACTCGCGATACCACCCTAATTATGAATTGATTATTATAACAATCAATTCATCACCTCATGGTGCCGTAACGTGGCAAGACGGCAGTGATTAGCTGCTCTCAGGATTAGCTTTCTGTTACCCTTCATTTAAAGCTTCTTTCAGCCATATGGAAGCTTCTCTCTATAAATGGACTGTAACGTACTTTTTCCGTCATTGATTTAATGTATTATATGACTAAATATAATAGAATTCTCTTAAGTTTGTCAATGTAGATAATCATTTATATTGCATTAACCATAGTTATTCTACTATTCATTCTTAACAGCCTTTCAATATATTATGCATTTATTAATAAATTGTACTACCTCTATGTTTTTTTCAGAATATTATTTTTTTGTTATAATTAGATTATCAATAATAAAGGAGCGAGCAAAATGACAACTTTATTGAACAAGGCTAAAAACATATTAACGACTGACGAAACGATATTATTTTACACTGCATGTTCATTAGATATATTTATTTATCGTTCCGTTGCAAGACCAGGACTGTTATTTTTAACGAACAAACGGCTCTTCTTTTATGGACCAGATGTAAGTAAGAACCCAATATTTGAAGAGTACTCTTTTGCAAACATTTCTAATCTAAAAGAGCAAAAGCGGCTTTTCAGCAATCAAATTATATTTATGTACGATAATGAATGGAAAAAAATAAAGCATATTCAAACAAATGATGTAAGCTCTCTCGTTCAACAAATACACGAGCAACTCTCTAAATAATGAAAGCCCTCTACTTTTATAAGTAGAGGGCTTTCATATTACACATCTTCTTTTTTCCAAAGAGGTCTTACATGAACAATCACTGTACGAATAACCGCTAAAATTGGAACTGATATTAGTAATCCTACAATCCCAGCTATCTCTCCTCCAACTAGTAATGCAAGCATAATAATAACAGGATGCATACGAAGTGACTTACCAACGATGTAAGGTGATAAAATGTTACTTTCCAAAAATTGCAAAATAGCAATCGTAATTCCCGCCTTAATGAGTAAACTCGTTGATACCGTTGCCGCAATCATCAATGTCGGAATCGCCCCTAAAATAGGACCGAAGTACGGGATTATATCCGTTACCCCAATAATAATGCCGAGTAATAATGGATATTTCATACCGATAAACCAAAAGGAAAGAACAGATACTCCCCCTAATACTAAGCAAACAAATAACTGTCCTCGAATATAACTTCCGAGTGACTTATCAATTTCTTTCGCCAGCATTTGCCCTGTACTACGCCACTTACTTGGGACTAGTTTCCAAAAGATGTGATAAAATTCACCGTAATCTTTTAATATGTAAAATACAATGAACGGTATTAAGAAAATAATAAGCAACGAATCCAGTACGCCACGAGCCGTACTCATCACTTTATTTAAAAGTGATTGTATCTTCGTTTCTACACCAACAAAAATTTGTTTCACCTTTTCATGAATAAATGATGGGAAATTTGCTGTTTGTTCTGTGACGCCATCCATCCAAGAATCATACATTTTTGTAAACTGCGGAAATTGTTCATTAATCTCTTGTAACTGTTTAATAACAACTGGCGTTCCTTTATAAATCCCATAACCAATTCCGCCAAAGAAAAGGATGTAAATAAGCAAAATAGCAAGTGTACGTGGCATCCCTTCTTTATGAATTTTTTCAATTAAAGGATGCAATAAATACGCAATAAAGCATGCAATAAGAAACGGTGTAATTGCCACTTTAAATACAAAAATAATCGGTGCCCATAGCGGCTTAATTTTTAAAAAGACAAGTAAACAAAGAAATACAAGTAACAATAACCCTAAACGATATATCCAAATGATTTTAAGATTCTTCACACGAAAAACCTCCTCCACCTTTATTTTGAAAATAAACAGGGTAGGTTATGTGCAAAAGTTTTAAAATCTTTTCGTGCAGACCATACTGTTTTGTAAAGACATACATATACATAACATAACAAGGACAACCACCCCTGAGAATGCAGCATGAAACAATATAATCAGGAGGGCTAATAATGGTTTTATTTATGCTCGTATTATCAGCACTTTTTATGATTCTTGAATGGGTTTGTATCGGGTTTGGGATTTGGAAAGGTTTTTTTATTCGTTCCTCGCGAAAAGAAAGGGCGAAGCAGTTATTTCATTACGGAATGCTTGGCGTTGGATGTTACGGCCTATCGTATCTCTTCTCTGAAATCGGACTTTTATATTTACATACAAGTGCATAAAAAAACTCCCTTATCATGAAGGGAGTTTTTTGCGCTTATAGATAAGATTTAATCATCTTACGTGCTTTTTTCATATTGCGTTTTGAAAATACATCTTGCTTGCGAGCATATTGATATGCTGCCGCTCCAACACCTAATGCGATTAATGAATTGCGTAGATTCAAAGTAAATCCCCCTTTTCGTTATCCGATCGTTCTTTCGTTCTCATCAAATAAATCATCAAGAGAGCTTAATGAACCATCTTCCTCTACTTGATGCGTATGGATTTTCCCTTTTGAAACCGATAATTCGATATAACAATTCCAGCAATAAAATTGGTTGACACCTATTTTTCCAATGTCTTTCCCTTTGCAATTTGGACAAATGAACATATGGCTTTCATCTCCTTACAGTCTCCCAGATTCTATTCGCCATTATGTCCAAACCGCATTCATTTATACATTACTGGAGCCTTTCAACGTTATACGTTTGAAAGTTTCACTATATAATTTCACCTTGTTACATGAAATCATACGGTGAAATGTTTTCCACGTCCATTTCTTCGCCATTAACTGTTACCATCTGTACTTCTCCTTGTGATTCTTGCAAACGATTCGCTAAAGTCGTTTGACGCATTGCATCATCAAGGCGATTTACACCAGATTGGAAAGCTGCTTCCTCCCCGCAAATAATGAGGAACTTTTTACTTCTTGTAATACCAGTGTAAATTAAATTACGACGTAACATACGATTGTAACTTTTCACTATCGGCATAATCACAATCGGAAACTCACTACCTTGCGATTTATGAATCGAACAGCAATAGGCATGTGTAATTTGATTTAAGTCTGGCTTTGTATACGTTACCTCAATTCCATCAAATGAAACGATAATCATATCTTGTTGTTCAACGTTCTCTTTCGCATAAAACACCGAAACAATTTCTCCGATATCACCATTAAACACTTGGCTCTCCGGTTGATTAACGAGTTGCAGTACTTTATCGCCTCTTCGGTATACAACATCACCGTAAGCAATTTCTTTACTCTTTTCCCTTTTCGGATTAAACACTTCTTGCAACGCTTCGTTTAGTACATTAATGCCGGCAGGGCCACGATACATCGGGGCCAGTACTTGTACATCTCTTGCGCTAAACCCTTTTGTCTTAGCATTTTCACAAACCTTCTTAACAACCTCAACAATTTGAGCTCCTGTACAGCCGATAAATGAACGATCTTTTTGATTTTGTGCTAAATCTGGTGGGAGCGTTCCATTTTTTATCGCATGGGCGAGTTGAATAACAGATGAGCCTTCCGCTTGACGATAAATTTCAGTAAGCTTCACTGTTGGAACTGCACCTGCATTCAATAAATCTTTCAACACTTGTCCAGGTCCTACAGATGGTAATTGATCTTCATCACCTACAACGATAACTTGAATGTTAGTCGGCAATGATTTAAACAGCTGATTTGCAAGCCAAATATCAACCATTGAAAATTCATCAATAATGAGCAATTTCCCTTGTACCGGATCCGTTTCATTACGCTGGAAAGACCCTTCTGGGGTCCAGCCAAGTAAACGGTGAATTGTACAAGCTGGAAGCCCTGTTGATTCACTCATTCGCTTCGCTGCTCTTCCTGTTGGGGCCGTTAATAATATCGGAAATGGATTATCGTCACTGTATTCATTCGGATTTAACGATAGCCCGTGAAGTGACGCATACATTTCAACAATTCCTTTAATAACTGTTGTTTTCCCTGTTCCTGGTCCACCTGTCAATAACATCATCGGTTTATGAAGTGCCGTTTGAATCGCTTCTTGCTGAAACGGTGCATACTGTACGTTCAGTTGTTCTTCAATTTGGCCTAACGTCTTTAACACTTCTGCTTCAGGAAATGAAGGTGTTTCCTCCTGATTCATAAGCCTGCGAATAGACTTTACAACACCTTTTTCTGAGTAAAATAACGATGCTAAATACACTCGTTCTTCTTCTATGATAACTTTCCCTTCACTTTGCATCATTTCAACGCAAGCTACAATGTCTTCCTCGGTCACTCTTCCTTCTTGATTATTTAAAAGTGACATCGTTTCTCTTACAAGTTGATTTTTCCCCATATAAACATGACCAAGTTGCAATGAAACATTCTCTAACGTATAAAAACAACCCGCACGTACACGGTCATCATGATTACCCGATATACCTAACGCACGTCCTATATCATCCGCTCTTCCAAATCCAATCCCGTCCACTTCTTCAATAAGCTTATACGGATTATTACGAATCACTTCTAATGTCATCTCTTTATATTGCTGGTAAATCTTAATAGAAAGCTTCGTTCCAAAACCGTAACCATTTAAAAAACTCATTACTTTCTCTAGCCCTTGATGTTCAACAATTGTCTCATATATTTCTTGAGCTTTTTGCTTATTGACAACACCATTTAACGCATCCGGATCATCCATAATTTTAGAGATGGCATGTTCCCCAAGATGATCCACAATTTTTTCAGCTGTACGCTTTCCTATCCCTTTAAATAAATCACTCGCTAAATATTGCACCATACCAGCTTTTGTTTGCGGCAATTCTTTCTTAAATGTTTCAACTAAATATTGTTTCCCATACTTCGGATGGTCTTTAAAATGCCCTGTCAATGTAAACACTTCATCTTCATGCATGCGGGGAAAATGACCGTTTATCATCACTTTTTTTTCGTCGTACGTTTCATTCGTCTCAATGACTTTCATACTGACAACGGAATAGAGGTTTTCTTCGTTGTGGAAAATGGTATGAAGAACTTGCGCTTTTATAAACTTTTTATCTTCCTCAAACAAATCCATTGCATGTTGATTTCCCATCTTTCCTCTCCTTTCCGGTTCGTTTCGCTTTAATGAGCAGTACATCCCCCACCTATTTAGATGAGGGATAACTACCCATTAAACTATATTTTCATCTTATTCAGCTTCTTGCTCCAATAAACGAACACCATTGCCAGCTAAAAAGTGATCTGGCTGAATTTCAGTTGCTTTCTTAAATAAAGTAAGAGCCTTCTCGTTATTTTCTTCAAATACGTACGCAACACCTAAATTATAATACGCATCTGCATGCTCTTCATCCATTTCTAATACCTTTTCAAAATAAGGTTTCGCCTCTTGAATATGTTCTAAACGTGCAAAGCAAAGTCCGCACTGAAACACAGCTTCTACATCGTTTTCATCTAATTCTGTTGCTCTTTGTAAAAACGGCAGTGCAAGACGATCATTTCCAAGTTGCACATGTGTAATACCTAACATAAATGTTACATCAGCTGATTGTAATCCCGCTTGCATCGCTTGTTCAAATACAGCCTTTGCCTCTGCAAATTGCTCTTGACCGTAATATACATTTCCTAATCCATAATAAGCAGCCGCAGATTTATCATCTAATTCTAATGCACGTTTATAAAATAAAATTGCTCTTTCACTATCACCTAGTACATCTAATAAGTTCGCAAAATTAATGTATCCAAGCGCATCTTTCGGATTTTCTTCGATTGCTTCTGTGAAATTTTTAGCAGCTTCTTCCCAGTTTCCTTCTTGCATATATTGAATACCTGTTTCAAGTTTGTTTGACATGTCCTTCACCTCTACAACAAATTATAACAAAGAATGTATTTTCCAAGCGAACGAAAATTCGCTTTATGTAAAAGAAACCTCTAACCGCTAATCGGCAGAGGCTTCTCATTTTATCCTAAATAATCCAATTTCTTACCACTACGATATACTTCATCAATTGTAGCACCGCCTAAGCACTCATCTCCATCATAGAAAACAACTGCTTGTCCTGGTGTAATTGCACGAATTGGCTCATCACAAAGAATACGAACTGTATTTTCATCAACGATTTGAACCGTTACTTTATTGTCTTCTTGACGATAACGGAATTTCGCTGTGCACTTAAATTCTTTTTCTTTCGCTTCATTACTTACCCAGCCGATATTCGTAGCAATAACTTCATCACCATATAAAAGTTCGTTATGGAATCCTTGATCAACATATAAAATGTTTTCTTTCAAGTTTTTCCCAACAGCAAACCACGGATCACCGTTACCACCAATACCAAGACCATGACGTTGTCCAATTGTATAGTACATTAAACCGTCATGTTTTCCTTTCACTTCACCAGATAATGTTTGCATCACACCTGGTTGCGCTGGTAAATAGTTGCTTAAGAAATCTTTAAAGTTACGCTCACCGATAAAGCAAATACCAGTACTATCTTTCTTCGCCGCTGTCGCTAAACCAGCTTCTGTCGCCATTTCACGAATTTGCGGTTTCTTTAATTCACCTAATGGGAACATTGTTTTTGATAATTGCTCTTGGCTTAATTGATTCAAGAAATACGTTTGGTCTTTATTATCATCCACGCCGCGAAGCATTTTATATTCGCCGTCCATATAAGCAACGCGTGCATAATGACCTGTCGCTACATAATCAGCACCAAGCGCAATCGCATGCTCTAAAAATGCTTTAAATTTAATTTCTTTATTACACATTACATCTGGGTTTGGTGTACGGCCAGCTCGGTACTCATCTAGGAAGTACGTAAATACTTTATCCCAGTATTGTTTTTCAAAGTTTACTGCATAATATGGAATGCCAATTTGGTTACACACTTCAATTACATCATTGTAATCTTCTGTTGCTGTGCAGACACCATTCTCATCTGTATCATCCCAGTTTTTCATAAAAATTCCGATTACATCATAACCTTGCTCTTTTAATAAAAGAGCTGCTACAGATGAATCGACGCCACCGGACATCCCGATGACAACGCGTGTTTCTTGAGGTAGTTTGTTCATCATGTCACCTCCCATGCTAATTTTGTGTTAATCGCTTCACGATTTTCACTGTTTCGTACGCCGCTTTCTCAATTTGCTCTTTCGTATTTCCAAGTCCGAAACTAAAGCGTACGGATGAACGTATTTGATCGGAGTCTTTTCCGAACATCGCTACTAATACATGTGATGGATCAATCGAACCAGCTGTACACGCCGAGCCACTTGACACCGCAATGCCAGCTATATCTAAGTTCACAAGGAACGGTTCAATGTTCATTCCTGTAAAACTGATATTAAGCACATGTGGTAAGCGATATTCTAAGTTTCCGTTTACCTCGAAAGTAATGTCTTCATTTTTGAAGACAGATACCATTATATCTTTAAACTCTTCATATTGGGCATTTTTTTGCTCACGAGTTTTTTCAGCTAACAAAATTGCATGTTGCAAACCAACGATACTCGGTACATTTTCAGTACCAGCACGGCGTTTTCTTTCTTGCTCCCCGCCTATTAATAACGGTTCAAATTTCACATTTGCACCAGCGTATAGGAACCCTACACCTTTTGGTCCATTAATTTTATGAGCTGAAATCGATAATAAATCAATGCCGAACTCTTTCACATCTATTTCTACTAATCCGTAAGCTTGTACCGCATCTGTATGAAAATAAGCTTGATGCTCTTTTAGCAACTTCCCTATTTCCGCGATTGGTTGCATCGTCCCGACTTCATTATTCCCAAACATAACGGATACGAGAATCGTCTCTTTTGTTAATGCATTTTGTATGTCAGAAACTTGAACGCGTCCTGTTTCATCAACAGGTAAATATGTCACTTCAAACCCTTCGCGCTCTAACAATTCACACGTATGCAAAATTGCATGATGTTCAACTCGCGTCGTTATAATATGGTTACCTTTATGACGGTTCGCACGTGCTACACCTATAAGTGCTAAATTATCCGCTTCTGTACCACCGCTCGTAAATATAATTTCATTCGGATTCGCATGAATGCTACGTGCTCCCGCGCGTCTCGCCTCATCTACTGCATGGCGCGTTTGACGTCCATAAAAGTGAATACTAGACGGGTTCCCGAATGTTTCTGTCATATATGGAATCATCTTTTCGACCACTTCTGGGTGAGTCGGAGATGTCGCAGCATGATCTAAGTAAATGCGTTCCATTAAATCTCCTTCTTTCCAAATCGTTTCACAAGGAATTAAATGTAAAACATATAGCCCCCGTGATTTTCTTCCTCATAACGTACTAAATCTTCTAACGTTGTACTATCTAACACTTCTTGCACCGCATCACGAACGCGCATCCATAATTGGCGTTGTGCTGGTTCCTCTTCTTCTATCATTTCTACAACACTAATCGGACCCTCTAATACACGGATTACATCCCCAGCTGTAATGTTAGCTGGCTGATCAGACAATACATATCCGCCATATGCCCCACGCGTACTCTTTACTAGACGAGCGTTACGAAGTGGTGAAATTAATTGCTCTAAGTAATGTTCCGATAAATCATGTGCCTGCGCAATTGATTTTAAGGAAATTGGACCTTCACCAAACTTTTTTGCAAGATCGATCATAATTGTTAAGCCGTAGCGGCCTTTCGTTGAAATCTTCATCTATTTTGCACCTCTTTTCAAATTTTCACTTCTATTGGTTATATCTTATTTATAAAAGAACACAATTTAAAATCCTATGAAATTATAGCATAATATAGTATTATAAGAAATTTCAACTTGTGTATCAAAATGATAACATAAAATCACATTGAAAAACTCGGAAATTATTACAATTGAAAGAAAAATGAAAATATTTATATTCATTTTTTCCACAAAACAGAATCCTATTTCAAATTCCACTAAAAAAAATGATACGATAGAAAGAGATTATACATTAAGGGAGACGGTAAAAATGAAACAACCACTCGCACATCGAATGCGCCCTACAAATATTCAAGAAATTATCGGACAACAACATTTAGTTGGTGAAGGAAAAATTTTATGGCGAATGGTCCAAGCAAATCATTTTCAATCTATGATTTTATACGGCCCTCCAGGCACAGGAAAAACATCCATTGCGAGCGCAATTGCAGGAAGTACTGGAACCCCTTTTCGCCTATTAAACGCTGTTACTCATAATAAAAAAGATATGGAAGTTGTCGTACAAGAAGCAAAGATGCATCGACACCTCGTTTTAATTTTAGATGAAGTACACCGTCTAGATAAAGCAAAACAGGATTTTCTATTACCTCATTTAGAAAGCGGACTCCTTACCTTAATCGGTGCAACAACGAGTAATCCGTTCCATGCTATTAATTCTGCTATTCGAAGTCGTTGTCAAATCTTCGAATTACACGCATTAACAGAAGATGATCTTTTAATTGGCTTAAAACGAGCACTTAAAGATAAAGAAAAAGGTCTTGGGGAATATGATGTAACGGTTACGCCGGAAGCATTACATCACTTCGCAAATGCATCTGGTGGAGACATGCGTTCCGCTTATAATGCACTTGAACTTGCTGTTTTATCTAGCTTTACAACGGACGACAAAGCTGCGGAAATTACGCTAGAAATTGCAGAAGAATGCTTGCAAAAAAAGAGCTTCGTTCACGACAAAGGCGGTGATGCTCATTATGACGTATTATCGGCATTTCAAAAATCGGTACGCGGAAGTGATGTAAATGCAGCACTTCACTATTTAGCACGTCTTATTGAAGCTGGTGATTTACAAAGCATTGGTAGACGTCTTCTTATTATGGCATATGAAGATATCGGACTTGCTAGCCCGCAAGCCGGACCTCGTACACTAGCAGCTATAGAATCCGCTGAACGAGTTGGATTCCCGGAGGCACGCATACCACTTGCAAATGCTGTTATCGAGCTTTGCCTATCACCAAAATCAAACTCAGCTTATAAAGCACTTGATGCTGCATTGCACGATTTACGTAACGGTCAAACAGGCGACATTCCAAGTCATTTAAAAGACAGTCATTACAAAGGCGCAGAATCACTTGGAAGAGGCATTGGATACTTATATCCACATGACCATCCAAATGGCTGGGTACAACAACAATACTTACCTGATAAAATAAAAAACAAACAATATTATAAACCGAAAACGACAGGGAAATTTGAGCAAGTACTTTCTACTGTATATGAAAGATTACAAAGTTCGAATAAAACGAAAAATAAAGGGTAACCTAAGCGAAAACGTCACCATTATGGAGGCTTCGCTTATGAAAACACGTCAAGATGCATGGACAAAAGAAGACGATCTCCTTTTAGCAGAAACTGTTTTACGACATATTCGCAGCGGTAGCACACAAATAAAAGCATTCGATGAAGTCGGCGATACATTGAACCGCACTTCCGCAGCTTGCGGATTTAGATGGAATGCTGAAGTAAGACCGAATTACGAAGATGCGGTGCAACTTGCAAAAAAACAACGGAAAGAATTAAAACGCTCTGAAGCTAAAATAGAAAAAGAGCATTTCACGAAAACGAAACAACTCGTAATCGATGCCGAGTTTTCAGAAGATATTACGCTAAGTAAACAAGATCTCACAATGCAAAACGTCATCTCATTTTTGCAAAATTTAGAGCACAATAACCCTTCACTCGCAAAGTTACAAACTGAAAATGATGTATTACAAGCTCAGCTCACTTCCTTGCAAAAAACAAATCATGAACTTGAAGCAAAATTAGCGGTCCTCTCAAAAAAACAACAAGCAATCGAAGAAGATTACGCAATGCTTGTTAGAATTATGGACCGTGCTCGAAAACTCGTTTCAGTTGAAGAACAAGAAGAACAGATCGCTCCAATTTTCAAGACAGATCAAAATGGAAATTTAGATATTATTTATTCTGCAGAGAATTAAAAACAGGGATGTCACTTTTTTGACTAAGTGACATCCCTGTTTATTTTTTCTGTGAATGATATATTGGTAAATGAAATTATATCGACGATTTTTCAAATATATCTATCGTAACTTACAATATATCAACGATTTTTTTAATTATATCAACTATTCGACAAGAGATATCGATTTACCAACAAATATTGACAAAACAAGTCGATTTGTCAAAAAAGGAAATTTACGGAGTTAATTGGATATATTTAACTTAAATGTTACTATAAACATATACGATTGAAAGGAGCTGATTGCCATTTCATTAGTAGTCTTCAAAATAACACTCGGTATTCTCGTTCTAACATTAGGACTTTTTACCATTCAGAGTTTAAAAAAGACTTCCGCCTATAAGTCGGATAAATACGATTATTCTTTATTAGGATTACTTACATTCGAATTATTAGTATTGCAAATATCTGCAATTCTTTAAAACATAATAGAAAAAGCATATATCCTAGACGGATATATGCTTTCTTCTTATTCTTGCCCTACACGCTTCACTTCAACGTTTTTAATACGTTCACGTACAACGTGACTTGCCATAATTAGGCCTGCCACAGATGGTACGAATGCATTTGATGAAGGTGGTAATTTCGCTTTACGGATTTTTGCATTTTCGTCTGGTACGATTTCTTTACGTACTTCTTCACGAATTACGATTGGGTTTTCGTCAGAGAAGACAACTTTTACACCTTTTTTAATACCATCTTTACGAAGCTTCGTACGAATTACTTTCGCAATTGGATCTGTATGTGTTTTAGAGATGTCCGCAATACGGAAACGAGTTGGGTCCATTTTATTTGCTGCACCCATGCATGAGATAATTTTAATTTTTCGACGTAAGCACTGTTTAATTAAATGAATTTTGAACGTAATCGTATCAGATGCATCTACTACGAAATCCAATCCATGTTTGAAGAACTCTTCATACGTTTCATCAGTATAAAACATTTCTAGTCCAATTACTTCACACTCTGGATTAATGTCTGCGATACGCTCTTTCATTAATTCTACTTTTGAACGTCCTACAGTAGATACTAACGCGTGAATTTGACGGTTTACGTTTGTAATATCTACAACGTCTTTATCGACTAATACGAGACGTCCTACACCAGAACGTGCTAACGCCTCTGCCGAAAATGACCCTACGCCGCCAATTCCTAAAATACCGACTGTACTATTTTTTAATATTTCAAGTCCTTCTTTACCGAAGGCTAATTCATTACGTGAAAATTGATGTAACATTCAGCTCTACACTCCTATTACAAAAATGGTCTATCATGTATTCTAGCGTTTTTCCGACTATTTGTATAGAAAAAGTTATAGAATTCCTAAAAATACATATTTCGAGAATAAAAACATAGTGTAAACCGGCTTTTATTTCCCCCTAAATATACGTTTGAAAAGGAGGATTTAGAGAACCGAGCAGATCGAGGCACGTATGCTAGGAGGAGCACCGTGTAGGAGTACTACTCGAGCACCGGACTAGCATACGTAATAATGAGATGCGACAGTTATCTGAACCGGACTTTTTAAACAACCCTTTCAATATACGTTTAAAAAGGAGGATTTAGAGAACCGAGCAGATCGAGGCACGTATGCTAGGAGGAGCGCAGTGTAGGAGTGCTACTCGAGCACCGGACTAGCATACGTAATAATGAGATGCGACAGTTATCTGAACCGGACTTTTAAACAACCCTTTCAATATACGTTTAAAAAAGAGGATTTAGAGAACCAAGCAGATCGAGGCACGTATGCTCGGAGGAGCGCAGTGTAGGAGTACTACTCGAGCACCGGACTAGCATACGTAACGATGAGATGCGACAGTTATCTGAACCGGACTTTTTAAACAACCTCTCAAAAAAAGTCTAGACGGCTATAGTATAACCATCTAGACTTTATTCTTACTTCTCTTCTTTTAAGCTTAATTTTAAGTTTAACTCTTCAAGCTGTGCTTCTGCTACTGGGCTTGGAGCTTCTGTTAATAAGCAGCTTGCGCTTGCTGTTTTCGGGAATGCAATTGTATCACGAAGGTTCGTACGGCCTGCAAGTAACATAACAAGACGGTCTAAACCTAATGCGATACCGCCGTGTGGTGGCGTACCGTATTCGAATGCTTCTAATAAGAATCCGAATTGCTCTTGTGCTTCTTCTTGTGAGAATCCAAGTGCTTTGAACATTTTTTCTTGTACGTCACGCTCGTAAATACGAAGTGATCCACCGCCAAGCTCATAACCATTTAATACAAGGTCATATGCTTGTGCACGTGCTTTTTCTGGTGCCGTTTCTAATAGCTCAACGTCTTCACGGAATGGCATTGTGAATGGGTGGTGAGCTGCGAAGTAACGATCTGCATCTTCATCGTACTCAAGAAGTGGCCAATCCGTTACCCATAGGAAGTTAAATTTACTTTCATCGATTAACTCAAGCTCTTTACCTAGACGTAAACGAAGTGCACCTAAGCTATCTGCGACAACGCTCTTCTTATCTGCTACGAATAGTAATAAGTCGCCAGCAGTAGCTTCTAATGTAGCCATTAACGCGTTTGCTTCTTCTTCACCGAAGAATTTCGCAATCGGTCCTTTTAAGCCGTCCTCTTCCACTTTAAGCCAAGCTAGACCTTTAGCACCGTATACTTTTACGAATTCAGTTAATGCATCGATATCTTTACGAGAGTATTTGCTCGCAGCACCTTTTGCATTAATTGCTTTTACTTGTCCGCCGCTTTCTACAGCACTTGTAAATACTTTAAAACCACAACCTACCGCAAATTCAGATAAGTCTGTTAGTTCCATTTCAAAGCGTGTATCTGGCTTATCAGAACCGTAACGAGCCATTGCATCAGCATATTTCATACGAGGGAATGGTGCACTCACTTCTACACCTTTTGCATCCTTCATAACTTTCGTCATCATGCGCTCCATCATATCTAAAATTTCATCTTGTGTTAAGAATGAAGCTTCGATATCGATTTGCGTGAATTCTGGTTGACGGTCTGCACGTAAATCTTCGTCACGGAAACAACGTGCTACTTGATAGTAACGCTCAAATCCGCCGACCATAAGAAGCTGTTTAAATAATTGTGGAGACTGTGGTAACGCATAGAATTCACCATCATGTACACGACTTGGTACTAAATAGTCACGAGCTCCTTCTGGTGTGCTCTTCGTTAAAATTGGTGTTTCTACTTCTAAGAACTCTTCTGTGTCTAGGAAGTTACGAATTGTTTTGGTTACGTCATGACGCATTTTGAATGTGTTAAACATTACCGGACGACGTAAGTCTAAATAACGATATTTTAAACGTACATCCTCTGATGCATCTGTATCATCAGCAATGATGATTGGCGTTGTTTTCGCTGCATTTAATACGTTTACTTTCGTTGCTTGTACTTCAATACGACCAGTTGCCATATTGTCATTAATTGCGCCTTCACCACGCTCAACAACTGTACCTTCTACGTGTAATACGTATTCGCTACGAATTGTTTCTGCTACTTCTAGCGCTTCTTTTGATGTTTCTGGGTTAAATACAACTTGTACGATACCTGTACGGTCACGTAAGTCGATAAAGATTAATCCACCTAAATCACGGCGTTTTTGTACCCAACCTTTTAATTGAACTGTTTGTCCAACTGCTTCTACTGTTACTTTTCCACATTTATGTGTTCTTTCAGCCACTGTAAGTTCCCCCTATATTAATTTCTCTGCTACGTATGAAGCAAATACATCTAATGCTACTTCTTCTTGTTCACCTGTTGCCATATCTTTTAAGTTAATGATGCCTTTATCTAGCTCATCTTCCCCTAGTACAGCTACAAATTTCGCCTTTAGACGATCTGCTGATTTAAATTGTGCTTTCATTTTGCGATCTAAATAATCTTTTTCAACTGATAATCCAGCTTTACGAAGATCAAACGCAACTTTTGCAGCATGGTCTTTCGCTTTTTCACCAAGAGCTACAACGTAACAATCGATACTATGTTCAATTGGTAATTCAATGTTTTCAGCTTTTAGCGCCATAATTAAACGTTCAATACTCATCGCAAAACCGATACCTGGCATTTCTGGTCCACCGATTTCTTGTACAAGTCCGTTATAACGGCCACCACCGCTTAATGTAGTAATAGCACCGAAACCTTCTGCCTCACTCATAATTTCAAAAACAGTATGTTGGTAGTAGTCTAAACCACGTACTAAGTTCGGATCTTTTTCAAATGGAACGTCCATCATCGTTAATAATTCTTGAACTTTGTCGTAGTATACTGCCGAATCTTCGTTTAAGTATTCTGTAATAGATGGTGCTGTTCCCATTAATTCATGGTTACGGTCCTTCTTACAATCTAAAATACGAAGAGGGTTCTTTTCTAAACGAGATTGACAGTCAGAACAGAACTCGCCGATACGTGGCTCAAAGTGTGCGATTAACGCATCACGGTGCGCTTGACGGCTCGCTGCATCACCTAAGCTGTTTAATACAACTTTAATATTTTTCAAGCCCATGCCGCGATAAAACTCTACAGCAAGTGCAATTACTTCTGCATCAATTGCAGGATCGTTACTACCGATTGCTTCAATACCAAATTGTACGAATTGACGATAGCGACCTGCTTGTGGTCTTTCGTAACGGAACATTTGACCGATATAGTATAATTTCGTTGGTTGTGTTGCATCACCGAACATTTTGTTTTCAACGTAAGAACGTACAACAGGTGCAGTACCTTCTGGACGTAATGTTAAACTGCGCTCTCCACGATCTTGGAATGAGTACATTTCTTTTTGTACGATATCTGTCGTATCACCAACACCACGTAAAAATAGCTCAGTGTGTTCAAAAATTGGTGTACGAATTTCTTTATAGTTGTAACGACGGCAAATTTCGCGTGCTTGCCCTTCGATATACTGCCATAACTCAACGCTACCTGGAAGAATATCTTGCGTTCCGCGTGGGATTTGAATAGACATATTCAGTTCCTCCTCAAATTGTTTTAATCTTAATAAAAATAAAAAAACTCCCGCCTCTACTGTTTGAACAGTAGGGACGAGAGTATTATACCCGTGGTGCCACCCTAATTGAAGCACGTATGCTTCCACTTTTTTAATAACGCTTAAATGTGCGTTCATCCCTACTAAGCATATATGCCGTTCAAGTTGAAACCTCTAGAGTGTCATTCAATCAGTCATCATGCAGAAATGTTTTCAGCCTAAGACATTTCTTCTCTTTCCATGTGTATCTCATTTACTCTTCTCTATCAACGGTTATATTCATATGTAAATATAAAATTACTATACGTTTGTTGAGTAGGATTGTCAAGTACTCTAAGAGCGTTCAATCTGCTTCTTTAGACGCTTTACATCTTGAAGAGAAATCCCAAACTCAGAAGCAAGCTCCATTGAAGTATTGTTTTGCTCTTTTGAAATAAAATCATGAAAATTTACGTTAAATAGTTGATTTGCACCATTTGTAACAGAATGCCCTTTTTCATTCATACGCATACGTATATCCCTCACATTCAATATAGATGTTTTACTTTTTATTGTTCCATATTGATGAAAGAGTTATACATAACTGAAACAACTATTGATTCCAAATAAAGTGAAACTTTAATTAATAGGGTTTTGTCCATTGCCACTCATTATTCCCCCTCACTAATCAGGCTTTTACGGGCAGTTGACCTCCCACAAATAGCGAGATAAATGAACAAAACATACAACAATGTATAAAAAAGAGAGGATTATGTAATCCCCTCTTCTTAAGCAATACTATTTACTATCCACAATTAAGGTCACCGGACCATCATTGATTAAAGAAACATCCATCATTGCTCCGAACTTCCCTGTTTCTACATGCAATCCTTGCTTACGAACTTCCTCATTAAAGAAATCATATAAACGCTCTGCATAATCAGGTTTGGCAGCATCCATAAAGTTGGGACGTCTTCCCTTGCGGCAATCTCCGTATAATGTGAATTGCGAAATTGATAGAACTTGTCCTTCTACATCAAGTACAGAATGGTTCATCTTTCCACTCTCATCTTCAAAAATACGTAAGTTCGCAATTTTTTCTGCAATGTAAGTTGCATCTTTTTCTGTATCTTCATGCGTAATGCCAACTAGTAATGTTAAACCGAACGGAATTTGCCCTACGATCTCACCGTCTACTGTGACAGACGCTTCTTTTGATCGTTGTAAAACAACTCTCATCTTTTCTACACTCCCTATTAATGCATCATGCGTCGTACTGCATAAATTTCTGGAACACGTTTAATGCGTTCTACTACTTTTTTCAAGTGCTGTAAGTTACGAATAGAGATTGACATATTAATTGTCGCCATCTTATTACGGTCACTTCTACCAGAAACTGCCGAAATATACGTTTTCGTCTCTGTAACAGCTTGTAATACTTCATTTAATAAGCCGCGGCGATCGTAACCTGAAATTTCAATATCAACGTTATACTCAATTTCTTTTTCAGGACTACCTTCCCACTCTACTTCCAATAAACGTTCTATAGCTTCTTCTGTATGAACATTTACACAATCACGGCGGTGAATCGATACACCTCGGCCTTTCGTAATATACCCAACGATATCATCACCTGGAACCGGGTTACAGCATTTTGATAAACGAATTAATAAATTATCCGCACCACTTACTTTAACGCCAGAATCCCATTTTCGAATTTTCATTGGTTTACGAACTTCTTTAACTTCAACGATTTCTTCTTCTTCACGTTGCTTACGGAATTTGTCCGTTAGTCGCGTAACAATTTGCGACGCTGTAATCCCGCTATATCCAACTGCTGCAAACATATCTTCTTCATTTGCAAAATTGAACTTCTCAGCAACACGTTTTAAATTGTCAGGAGCTAACACTTCTTTCATCTCATACTCTAGGCTACGCACTTCTTTCTCAACAAGTTCACGGCCTTTTTCAATATTTTCATCTCTACGTTGCTTCTTAAAGAATTGACGTATTTTGTTTTTCGCATGAGATGTTTGAGCAAGTTTCACCCAGTCTTGACTTGGCCCATACGAATGTTTCGATGTTAAAATTTCAATGATGTCACCAGTTTTCAATTTATAATCAAGCGTCACCATTTTGCCGTTTACTTTTGCACCAATTGTTTTATTTCCAATCTCTGAATGGACACGATACGAAAAGTCAATCGGAACAGATCCAAGTGGCAATTCCATTACGTCGCCTTTCGGTGTAAAGACGAATACCATGTCAGAGAATAAATCAATTTTTAATGACTCCATAAACTCTTCTGCATTAGAAGCTTCATTTTGCCATTCTAATATTTGACGGAACCATGTAAGTTTCTTCTCTAATGTACCTGTTGTTTCTGCTGTTTTTCCTTCTTTATACGCCCAGTGCGCCGCGATCCCGAATTCTGCAATCTCATGCATTTCTTTCGTACGAATTTGCACTTCAAGCGGATCACCTTTCGGCCCAATTACAGTCGTATGAAGAGATTGATATAGATTTGCTTTCGGCATCGCAATATAATCTTTAAAACGACCTGGCATCGGCTTCCAGCACGTATGAATAATTCCAAGTACTGCATAACAATCTTTAATACTATTTACAACGACACGTACAGCTAATAAATCGTAAATTTCATTGAACTGTTTGTTTTGCAGTGCCATTTTACGATAAATACTGTAAATATGCTTTGGTCTTCCAGAAATCTCAGGTTGAATTGCAACTTCTTTTAATTTCTCACGAATACCAGTCATTACTTCGTCTAAATATTCTTCACGCTCTGCACGTTTACGCTTCATTAAATTTACAATACGATAGTACTGCTGTGGATTTAAATAGCGAAGTGACGTATCCTCTAGCTCCCATTTAATAGTACTAATTCCGAGTCTATGTGCTAAAGGTGCAAAGATTTCTAACGTTTCATTTGCAATGCGACGCTGCTTCTCTTGAGGCAAATGTTTCAATGTACGCATGTTATGAAGACGATCAGCTAGTTTAATTAAAATAACTCGAATATCTTGAGCCATTGCGATAAACATTTTGCGATGGTTTTCTGCTTGTTGTTGCTCATGAGATTTATATTTAATCTTTCCGAGCTTTGTTACACCATCGACAAGCATAGCAATTTCTTTATTAAATTCCCGTTCAATATCTTCTAATGTAATTTCAGTATCTTCCACTACATCATGTAAGAAACCTGCTGATACTGTAGCTGGATCCATGTGTAAATCAACTAAAATACCTGCAACTTGAATTGGATGAATAATGTACGGTTCACCCGATTTTCTGTATTGTTCGCTATGCGCATCACGTGCATATTCATAGGCACGTGCCACTAGCTCAATATCTTCATCTGCTAAATATTGACTTGCTTTCTCGAGTACCTGTTCAGCTGTTAGTACCTGCTCATTTGCCATCGAATCACCTTTTATTGAAAATTGACTTTATCTTAATTAAGTAGAATAAATTATATTCTATCATTATAACCTAATGATTGTGAATTGTGAAAAGGAAAAGATTTTACTGACATTTCACCTTATTTTTTTGTACAATTATACAAAAGTACCCGCTCCTCTCCAAGAGATTCACGGGTACTTCTTATCACCGTAGTTTTACCTATATAGTGATTAGTATTTTTCTAATACTAATACATCGTAACCATCTAACATTTTACGACCATCTAAGTAAGTAAGCTCTACTAAGAATGCAATTCCTGCTACAACTCCGCCAAGTTCTTCAACTAGCTTAATTGTCGCTTCAATTGTTCCACCTGTAGCTAATAGATCATCTGTAATCAATACGCGTTGACCTGGCTTAATTGCATCTTTATGGATTGTTAAAACATCTTTACCATATTCTTTACCGTAGTCAACTGTAATTACTTCACGTGGTAATTTTCCTAATTTACGAACTGGTGCAAAACCTACTTCTAACGCATAAGAAACTGGGCAACCGATAATAAAGCCACGTGCTTCTGGCCCTACTACAACGTCAATGTCTCTTTTCTTTGCATACTCAACGATTGCATCTGTTGCTGCTTTGTATGCTTTACCGTCGTTCATTAACGGTGTAATGTCTTTAAATACAATACCTTCTTTTGGATAATCCGGTACAATTGCGATATGTTGCTTGAAATCCATATTTCTGAATCCTCCTCAGATCTAAAAGGTTTGTAAATACAAATCCTTTACCCTAACTGTTCTACTTCTTTATGATTACGAATCGTTTCAAACCATGTATATAGTTGCTGATATGTGCTATAAACCAATTCTTTTTCTAATTGTAAGTGGTTCATTTTCTCACGATATGTGTTCGATTCAATTAAATCACGCTTTTGTTTTTTGTCTGCCATAAAAATGACGCCATCTTTTATTGTAACAAATTCTAACTCAAAAAACACCTGTGTCATGAAATTTACTGTATCTTTTGACCAACCTTTATGTCGACACAGCTGTTCTCCATATTGTCTTAAAGAAAATGGTGCTTTTTGGCTCAAGAACGAATAGTACCATTTAAAATGTTCCCTCGTTGGAACAGTACTAAATAAATGATTATTCTCTTGATAAAATAGCGTATAAATTCGCGACGGGAACCCAACTTTAAATAAATCTCTTAATTCATCTGTTCCTTTTGGCAAATCAAGTAACACGATGTATTGATCGTCTAAATGAGTCACTTCTGATGCATGCATCATATGCTCTTTATAGTCTTCTAAAGAAAATTTATTCAATACCTCTTCAGAAAAATACACCATTGTTATTTTTTCTTTCGGAAGTTCTGCTACATTCGCTTCTACGTTACGCATACTACGCCAATCAAATAATTGCCACGCCTCTACAGCAATATCTTGTACCATTAATTGCGGCTTCTTAAAATTATTCCATTCATTGATAGATGCTTCCCCTATCACAGATACCTTTGCAACTGGAGAAATTTCTTTCGCATACGCACCAAATCCAAATCCGATTGTATCCAATGTCGCTTGTCCATCGCGAAGAGCCATTTTCAAATGTGAACCGTCTGATCCGATTGCACGAATACTTTCTAGCTCCGCATCCTTCACTGCAATACGCGGTTTTGGATTTCCAACACCAAATGGCGCTAACTTTTGCATGTCTTCAATTGCTGCCAGTGTTACATCCTCCACTTTACAAAAAACATCAACAGCTGTAATTGGAATAAAATCTTCTTCTGTTAAAATTACCTCTGCTTGTTCATTTAAGCGGTGGCGTAATTCATCTACATCATTCATATGTAGCGTCATTCCCGCTGCCATCGGATGCCCTCCGAAGTGTGGCAATAACTCTCTACAATCTGACAAATTTGCAAACAAATCAAATCCTGCAATACTACGTGCTGAACCTTTTGCTGTTTCTTTTACAGGATCAATGCATAGTACAATCGTTGGACGATAAAAACGTTCAACTAATTTAGATGCGACAATTCCAATTACACCTGGATTCCAGCCTTCTTTTGCCAGTACTAGTACTTTATTATCTTCTGGCGGGAAATTATTTTCCACTTCAGCGATAGCTTCTTCTGTAATTTGCTTTACAATATCTTTTCGCAGTTTGTTCAGCTCATCAATTTCTTCAGCTAGCTCTTTCGCTTCTTCTGGATCATCTGATAATAAAAGATGTACAGCCGGCGTAGCATCTTCTAAACGTCCAACTGCATTAATACGCGGTGCGAGTGAGAAACCAATACTCTCTTCTGTAATTTCACTTTGCGAAACGTTAGCAACTTTAAATAGCGCCTTTAGTCCGATATTTTTCGTCATGCGCATATGCTTTAAACCGCGCTTCACTAGCAATCTATTCTCACCATGAAGTGACACTAAATCGGCTACTGTACCAATTACTGCAATTTCTAATAAATGTTCTGGCACACGGCCTAGTAGTGCATGTGCAACTTTAAACGCAACACCTACACCAGCTAAATAGTGAAACGGATATACACCGCCATCTAATTTCGGATGAATAATCGCAAGTGCTTCTGGCAATTCTGGTGGTGGCTCATGGTGATCTGTAATAATAAGATCTATTCCAAGCTCCTTCGCTACCTTCGCTTCATGTACTGCTGCGATACCAGTATCGACAGTAATAATTAGGGAGAACCCTGCGCTATGTGCCCAACGAAATGCTTCTTCGTTTGGTCCATATCCTTCTGTAAAACGGTTTGGAATATAAAATTCTACGTCTGCACCTAATTCTTGCAAAGCAAGATATAACACAGTCGTACTACTTACTCCGTCCGCATCGTAGTCACCAAATATTAATATTTGCTCTCCATTTTGAATCGCCTTATTTACACGTTCTACCGTTCTATCCATTCCTTCTAATAAAAATGGATCATGAAATTCTTGATTTTCTGTATTTAAAAAATCTAAAATCTTATCTTCTGTATCTAGTCCTCTACCGAGGAATAACGAAACGACAAGTGGTGATAATTGTAATTTACTTGCTAATTCACTCACTCGCTCATTATTATATTCTTTTTCTTTCCAACGCGTCTTCGGTTGTAACACGAAATCACCCCTTAACCTGTTCATTATACAAGACAGATTAAGGGGTGACAATATAATGCAAACTACGATGCAATATCTATATACTAAAATGTTAATGATATTTAATTTGGAGAATACGGGTTTATATGTACAAACACATTTTGTACGTTATCTTGTTCCATAAGCGTTTCTTTCACATGCTTTCCAATGCGGTGCCCTTCTTCTACAGTAATGTATGGATCTACAGAAACTTTAATATCAACAATAACGTAATGACCATGCTCCCTTGCATATAAAGAACCAATTTTTTTCACACCATCTATTTGAAGTACTGCTTCTCTAAGCGGAACAACATCTTCCTCATGAAGAACATGATCAAGCGTTGCATGAATTGCTTCTGCCCCAATACTCCATGCCATTTTTGCAACAAGAAGTGAAACAAATAATCCTGCAATTGGATCGGCATATACAAGCCAATCTACCCCAAACTTACCACCAATAATCGCTGCACAAATACCGATTAAAGCTGCAATTGAAGAAAATACATCCGAACGATGTTCATATGCATTTGCAATAATTGCATCACTATTTACCCTCTTCCCTAATCGGAATTTATATTGAAACATTCCTTCTTTCACGATAATTGAAAGAACAACAGCAAAAATCGTAATTCCTTTCGGTGGTTCTAGTTCTTGCGAAAAAGCTTTTATAGACGAAATCGCTATCTCGATTCCCACAATAAATAATAATACTGCAACAATAATTGCTGAAATCGATTCCGCTTTACCATGACCATACGGATGATCTTCATCGGGCGGTTGCTTTGCTGCTCTCAATCCAAAAAGTACAGCGAGCGAACCAATTACATCTGATGCAGAATGCACGGCATCCGCTAATAGTGCTTTACTGTTCCCAATATAACCAATTACCGCCTTTACAATCGCTAATATAATATTACCAACGATTCCGACAATAGCACCAAACTCGGCCTGTTTAAAACGTTCATCTTTTTCCATAATTAAAATCCCTTCTTTTCTTAACCTATCTTTTTATTGTAACAAAAACAGCGATAACATCACCACTTTCTTCCATCTTACTTCTGTTAAAAAGTTGCTATCTTATTGTATCCACAAACGAAAAAAGAGATGCCTCATAAAGAGACATCATCTTTTTTATACTTGTGGTTCAGATTCTACTTTCTCAACCTTTTTCTTGTTTTTGCCCTTTTTCAAACGACGGTTTTCAAGCATTAACCAAATTTGAGAAGCAACGAAAACAGAAGAGTACGTACCTACAACTAATCCAACAAGTAACGCAAACGAGAAGTTACGTAATGACTCACTACCGAAGATAAGTAATGTAATTACCGGGAATAACACTGTTAATACGGTGTTAATTGAACGACCAAGCGTTTGGCGAATACTTGCATTTACGATTTCTTCTAAGTCTTTTATATCGCGAACTCGTTTTTTCTGTTTGTATAATTCACGGTTTCTATCAAATGTAACAATTGAGTCATTAATAGAATAACCGATGATTGTTAACACTGCAGCGATAAACGTTAAGTCTACCTCTAATTGGAAAATACTAAATATAACAACCATAACGAATGCGTCATGTAATAATGCAAGTACTGCAGATAATGCGTACGTAAATCTGAATCGAATACTTACGTATAAAATGATAACCGCAGAAGCAATTAATACTGCGATAAATGCATTTCGTGCAATTTCTTTACCAATTGTCGGTGAAACTGTACTTACATTTGGATCTGTACCATATTTATCGTGGAAGAATGTTTTTGTTTTCGCAATTTCATCTTTTGATAGAACACCTAAAGTACGAACTGCGAATCCTTTATTGTCATCTCCAGTCGGTACAATATTTTCTTCCTTCACGTCAATTTTCAATTCTTTAAAATCTTTATGAACATCAGACACAGTAAGTGCTTGTTTTGATTGCAAGTCGATACGTGTACCACTCGCAAAATCAATACCAAGATTCAATTTGAAAATCGGTAGTATAATTGCACCTGCAATTACAACTACAATCGAGAAAACAAGGAATTTATGACCGATATTTACGAAGTTAATACGATCAAATCTTGTCGGTGGATGTACTACACCTTTTGTTAATGGAATAATATCCTTTTGTTTCACACCAAAGTATCCTGGCTTTTTATCGAAGTAACGGCTCTTTACAAGTAAACCTAGTAAGAAACGAGTACCGAATACGTTCGTAACGAAACCAACTAAAATACTTACGATTAAACTTGTTGCGAATCCTTTTACAGAGCTATTACCATAAACGAATAATACACCAGCCGCTGCAAGAGTCGTAACGTTTGCATCTAAAATTGTTGCTAATGAACGATGATTACCAGCACGGAATGCTGACATCATTGACTTACCAATTTTCAACTCTTCTTTCAGTCTCTCGTACGTAATAATATTCGCATCAACTGCGATACCTACCCCGAGCACTAATGCCGCAATACCTGGCAACGTAAGCACTGCATGCATCCAGTTAAAGACAAGTAATGTAACGAAAATGTATAAACCTAACATAATAACCGCTACAATTCCTGGTAAACGGTAGAATACAAGCATAAATAAGAAAATAAGAGCGATACCAATCGCACTAGCGAAAATTGTTTGTTCTAACGCTTGTTGTCCAAATTTCGCTCCAACTGATGTTGAATACATTTCTTTTAAATCAACAGGAAGTGCACCTGCATTTAATAACGATGAAAGTTGTTTCGCACTTTCAACTGTGAAGTTTCCACCTACGATAGATACTTCAGCTTGATTAAACACTTGGCTTACTGTTGCTGCTGATAAGAACTTCGGATTCGGTTTTGCAGATTCTGCTTTATATGAATCTTTTCCTTCTTCAAAATCAAGCCAAATTACCATTAAATTCGTTGGTGGTGGCATTTTTGAAATTTTGTCAGTTACTTCACGGAATTTATCAGCGCTTTTTAGTGTAAGACCTACGCTCGCACGGCCTTGCTCATCAAATGTTTGCTTCGCTCCGCCGCCTTTTAAATCCGTTCCGTCCATAAGAAGGTTGTCATCTACATCACGGAATGTTAATTTCGCTTGTGTTGATAACATTTCACGTGCTTTTTGCTGATCTTGTACACCAGCAAGCTGTACGCGAATTCGATCTTGTCCTTCGATTTGAATGTTCGGCTCACTTACACCAAGAACATTAACACGATTTTCAAGAGCGCCTACTGTACTTACAAGTACGTCTCGATCGATTTTATCACCTTTTTTGGCTGGTTTTACTTCATAAAGAATTTCAAAACCACCGCGAAGGTCTAGTCCTAGACTAATTCCTTTTGCTATGTCTTTTCCTGCCGCACCAATTACTCCACCGATTAATAAAACGATGAGGAAAAAGGCGGCAATTCTCGTACCACGCTTTGCCATATGTACCCTCTTTCTGCTACTAACACTTTAAATAAATCTCTTACGATTTACTTTTACACGTGTGCATACGCCTAGTTAGTAGACTTCCTTTCTATAATTTTGCTAGTTCAGCACTAGCTGTGTCGGTAAGTTTTTCACAATACCTACACTTTCATTATTTATTTTTTCTCTTCACTACCCCCTTTATATATAATCTTAGACATAATTATTTCCTCATTATCAATACCTATCATTATACTGCAAAAGGAAGAACAAACCAATTGCAGTCGGTTATTTATTTTCATATTCATCAAATGACCAAAGTGGTGCTTGATATGCTTCAACAGTTAAATAATTCATATATTCATTAGTACTTACTCTTAATACATCATTTACTAATTCATATAATCTAACATCACCGTTTATTTTTTTCCACTTCTTCACTTTAAGAAACTTCCAAATATCATCATCTGTTACTCGGTCATAACCGAACATGTGAAACTCTTCTACTTTGCTTTCTAAAACGACTTGTAACTGTCCGCGGTATGATTCTACCAAAGCCTCTTTTTCTAACATACATAAACATCTCCTTCTTATTTCAGCACGAAAAGTCGCTTTTAATCCCGCTCTAATGGACAGCAATAACTACTTTCAAGAGCACTCTCATACTTCACTCTCTTAAATGCTTGTCATTCTTGTCTCATACGTGCATATAAATTATTGTAAATCATTCCACTGATTTTGAGAAGGTAGGAGAAGATCATGACGAGACAAAGCTTTTTAAAAGGCGCATTTATTTTAATGATAGCCGGCTTTATTACCAAAATCCTTGGATTTATTAACCGGATTGTAATGGCACGCATTTTAGGGGAAGAGGGTGTTGGCCTTTATATGATGGCCGTTCCTACATTCATTCTAGCAATTACATTAACACAAATCGGCCTTCCTGTCGCAATCGCAAAATTTGTAGCAGAAGCAGAAGCTGTGAACGATAAACAAAGGGTTAAAAAAATATTAACAGTATCATTAGCTGTTACATCCGTTATTAGTATCATTTTAACAATCGGAATTATGCTCCTCACACCTATTTTAGCAAAAACATTATTAACTGATGAACGAACGTACTATCCATTAATGGCCATTTTACCTGTCGTTCCTGTTATTGCTGTTTCTTCTGTTTTACGCGGTTATTTCCAAGGGAAACAAAATATGAAACCTAGCGCTTATGCTCAAGTTATAGAACAAGTTGTCCGCATTACAATTATCGCTATATGCATTCAGTTATTTTTACCTTACGGCGTAGAATATGCTGCAGCTGGCGCTATGTTATCAGCCGTTCTCGGTGAAGTTGCATCGTTATTATTTTTACTCACTTTATTCCAGCGCGAAAAACATTTATCTATACGCTCTGGATTTTTCACTACTGTAAAGGAGAGCAAGGGTACATTTTATTCTCTTATGGATATTGCCCTTCCAACTACAGGAAGTCGTTTAATCGGTTCCGTTTCATATTTTTTTGAACCTATCGTTGTTATGCAAAGCTTAGCGATTGCCGGAGTTGCTGCCTCTGTCGCAACCCAGCAATATGGTATATTAAACGGTTATGCATTCCCACTTCTATCACTGCCAGCCTTTATTACATACGCTCTTTCTACAGCACTCGTTCCATCTATTAGTGAAGCGATGGCTAAAAGACAGCATAAATTAGTGGAACACCGCCTACAACAAGCTCTTCGGATCTCATTAATTACTGGTGGGTGGTCAGTCGTTATATTATACGTATTCGCTTCTCCTATTTTAACTCTTATGTATGGATCAGATAGTGCAACAGCATTCATCCAGCTTCTTGCACCTTGCTTTTTATTTCATTACTTTCAAAGTCCACTTACCTCTGTTTTACAAGCTTTAAACTTAGCAAGAGCTGCAATGATGAATACATTTATTGGCGCCATCGTGAAATTAATCGTTATTTTTGTACTAGCTTCAAGGCCAGATTTTCAAATGATGGGGGTTGCCCTTGCAATTGCAGCAAATATAGTGACGGTAACATTCCTTCATTACGCTACTGTTTTAAAGAAAATTACATTTACCATTTACGCAAAAGACTACATTTTCGGCGGACTTGCTATCGGTATTGCAGGCGCTTTCGGCTTTTACCTTCATAAATATATGATTTTCTCTCATTCACTCGGCGTACAAACATTATGGGAAATCACTTTAACAACAATCGTTTATATTACCCTCCTCTTCACTTTCAAACTCATTCGAAAAGAAGAGTTAAGTCGACTTCCAATCATTCGAAAACTTTCATTTTTGAAGTAAACGGGCTTACCATTTCATATAGTAAGCCTCTAGTTTTCTTTCAAATCAACAAAAAATTGTCCGTTTTGAAAGCTGCAGTATAAAATTTGTGCGATATCGTTATAACCTAAGTTTTTTAATTTTCCAATGAGCCATTCGTCTGTATGTTCAATCATTTGTAAATGATTCAATTGAATTTCTCCATCAATAATAAGAGGAAGAGTAAACTGCAATGTATCCTGTTTACCTTTTTGTTTTTGAAAGACAGATAACTTCCCAGATGGTTCTAAAATAGCGTATTCTACATCTCGGATATCTCCAACTCCTTGCTCCCTTAATTGCATCAATAAATCATCTATATTATAACGTTGCTTTCTCATCTTCTTTTCATCAATTTTCCCCGCATTTACAAGAATAGCCGGCTCACCTTCTATTAAATGCCGAAATCGTTGAAACTTTAATGAAATGACTGACAAAATAATCTGTATACACATAAGAAAAGTCATCGGAACTAATTGGTGCCAAAGTGATTTATCGGTATTTTCAATTGCGACTACAGCCATTTCCCCAAGCATAATGAATACGACTAAATCTAATACACTTAACTCTCCAATTTCACGTTTACCCATAAGACGAAAAATAATTAATATGATGATATACAAAAGCATCGTCCGGCCAATGATTGATACCCATTCCATTTCTACATCTCCTTTTTTACGTATAGACTCCCCTATAAAAAATAAACTAGTCTAACTTGGGCAAAAAGAAAATATGCTTGTATTAAAAAGGGGGAATGTATAAATGGATGGAACGAAAAAATTATCAACCGCAATCGGCTTTGGTATCATTACCTTATTAATTTTTGCATCAATTATTAGCATGGTTATGGCTCTTTTATTAAAGTTTACAGATATGACTGAAGAGACATTAGCCGTTACTATTTTTATACTAGCTCTTTTATCTATGCTTATATCCGGATTTACTGCCGGCAAAAAAGCACAAGGGAAAGGTTGGCTAGTAGGTTTCACAACAGGTCTTACATTCGCTATACTTGTTTTTCTAGTTAACTATTTAGGCTTCTCTCAAACTTTATCGAACTCCCAGTTACTTTATCAATTAGCATTAATGGGCGCGAGTACACTCGGTGGTATTTTCGGGGTAAATATGTCAAAACAAAATAACTAAAAAAGGCCCTGCACATTTCATGCAGGGCCTTTCTCATTAGTTTTTCACAACTTCACGAATCGCATTACGATCGAAAGTTAAGTGTGAACCACCAGATTTAATAACGATTTTCGTCTCATCTACTGATTCGATTGTACCGTGTAAACCACCGATTGTTACGATAGCATCACCTTTTGCTAACTCATTTTGCATTTGAGCAACTGCTTTTTGACGCTTTTGTTGCGGGCGAATTAATAAGAAATAGAAAATCGCAAACATCGCAACGATCATAACGATATTCATCATACCTGGATTCATCTTTTGTTCCTCCTTTTAAATTATGTATTAGAAGTTTTTAGCATTCGGTTTATTAAAGCCATACTGTTCAAAGAATTCTTCGCGGAAATCGCCAAGACGGTCTTCACGAATAGCTTGTCTCACCTGCTCCATTAAGTTTAACAGAAAATGAAGGTTGTGATAAGACGTTAAACGAATTCCAAACGTTTCATCACATTTCATTAAGTGACGAATGTACGCACGAGAGTAATTTTTACATGTATAGCAATCACAGTTTGGATCAAGTGGACCGAAGTCTCTTGCAAATTTCGCATTTTTTACAACTAGACGACCTTCACTTGTCATACACGTACCATTTCGAGCGATACGAGTTGGAAGTACGCAGTCAAACATATCAACTCCGCGAATTGCACCATCAATTAATGAGTCAGGAGAACCCACTCCCATTAAGTAACGTGGCTTATTATCTGGAAGAAGTGGTGTTGTAAACTCAAGTACACGGTTCATAATATCTTTTGGTTCCCCAACAGATAAACCACCTATAGCATAACCAGGGAAGTCCATTGAAACAAGGTCTTTCGCACTTTGACGACGAAGCTCTTCGAACTCTCCACCCTGTACGATACCGAATAAACCTTGATCTTGTGGACGTTCATGTGCTTTTAAGCAACGTTCTGCCCAGCGGCTTGTACGTTCTACAGATTTCTTCATATATTCAAAAGTAGCTGGGAATGGTGGACACTCATCAAATGCCATCATAATATCTGAACCTAATGCATTTTGAATTTCCATCGCTTTTTCTGGTGATAAGAATAATTTATCTCCATTTAAGTGATTACGGAAGTGAACGCCTTCCTCTTCAATGCGACGGAAGTCACTTAAACTAAATACTTGGAAACCACCAGAATCAGTTAAAATCGCACGATCCCAGTTCATAAATTTATGCAAACCACCTGCTTCACGAACAATTTCGTGACCTGGACGTAGCCATAAATGATACGTATTACTTAAAATAATACCAGAATCCATTGCTTTTAATTCTTCTGGTGACATTGTCTTAACTGTTGCAAGTGTACCAACTGGCATAAATGTTGGTGTATCAAATGAACCGTGCGGCGTATGTACACGTCCTAAACGGGCACCCGTTTGTTTACAAGTTTTAATAAATTCATAACGAATTGCTGTCATAATTTACTCCTTTTATTTGTTTCCCATTTTAGCGTGAGATGCAACGAACATTGCATCACCGAAGCTAAAGAAACGATATTTTTCTTTTACTGCTTCATTATAAGCATGAAGTACATTATCCCTATTTGCAAATGCACTTACAAGCATAATTAATGTTGATTTCGGTAAATGGAAGTTTGTAATTAAACCATCAATTGCTTTAAATTCATAACCTGGGTACATAAAAATATCTGTCCAGCCAGAAGCAGCACAAAGCTTGCCGTCATGATCTGTCGCAATTGTTTCTAACGTACGAGTTGATGTCGTACCTACAGTAATAATACGTCCACCATTCTCTTTTACACGGTTTAATAATGCCGCTGTCTCTTCAGACATATGGTAATATTCTGCGTGCATATGGTGTTCTTCAATCGTATCGGCAGAAACTGGTCTAAATGTTCCAAGTCCTACATGTAAGGTAATGAAAGCTAACCCAACACCTTTTTGTTTTAACTTCTCAAGTAACTCTTCTGTAAAGTGAAGTCCTGCAGTCGGTGCTGCTGCTGAGCCAATTTCTTTCGCATATACCGTTTGATAGCGATCGCGATCTTCTAGCGTCTCTTTAATATATGGAGGAAGTGGCATTTCCCCAAGTTCATCTAAAATTTCATAGAAGATGCCGTCATATGAAAATTCAAGATGACGTCCACCTTGATCTGCAGTTCCTGTGCAAGTTGCTTTTAATTTCCCTTCGCCAAAAGAGATAACAGTTCCTTCTTTTACACGTTTCGCTGGCTTAACAAGTGTTTCCCACTTATCGCCTTCTTCTTGCTTTAGAAGAAGTACTTCAATGTGTGCGCCTGTATCTTCTTTCACACCGTGCAAACGAGCAGGCATTACTTTTGTTTCATTTAAAACTAAGCAATCTCCCTCATGTAAGTAAGAAAGAATGTCCGTAAAATGTTTATGCTCAATATCACCTGTTTCACGGTCTAACACCATTAATCTTGATGTTTCACGATCTTCTAATGGGACTTGTGCAATAAGTTCTTCTGGTAAATGAAAATCAAACAGATTTATATCCATAACTATATCCACCTATTTCTTATTTAAATCGATTTATTATATACATAATAAAAGATAATACAATACTTAACACAATACATGTGATGATAGGAAAATAAAAGGTAACGTTTCCTTTTTTCACAAAAATATCGCCTGGAAGTCTTCCTATGAACTTCCAAGCTAATCCAACAACGATAAGTAAGATACCTGCTGTAATAAGCAATTTTGGCATCTCCGTCATACTTTTGGTACCTCCATTCCGAAATGCTCATAAGCAAGTGGTGTTACAATTCGACCCCTTGGCGTTCGTTGTAAAAAGCCAATTTGTAGTAAATACGGCTCATATACATCTTCAATCGTATGGGATTCTTCTCCAATCGTTGCCGAAACTGTTTCTAATCCAACTGGACCACCACGGAATTTCTCAATAATACCAAGCAATAATTTATGATCAATATGATCTAGACCTAATTTATCTACTTGCAGTAGTTCTAACGCCATTTGTGTAATTTCCATTGTAACCGTTCCGTTACCACGAACTTGTGCGAAATCTCGTACACGTCGTAATAAACGATTCGCAATACGAGGTGTACCACGAGCACGTCTTGCAATTTCTAGTGCGGCTAACGAATCAATTTCAACTTCGAATACTTCTGCTGTACGTTCAACAATCTCAGAAAGCTGATCTACTGTGTAATACTCTAATCTTGAAAGTACACCGAAACGGTCACGAAGCGGCGCTGATAATGCCCCCGCACGGGTCGTTGCTCCAACTAATGTAAATGGCGGTAAATCTAAACGTACAGACCGTGCTGATGGCCCTTTTCCAATTACGATATCAAGGCAAAAATCTTCCATCGCAGGATATAACACTTCTTCAATTGACCTATGCAAACGATGAATTTCATCAATAAATAATACATCACCCGGCTGAAGTGCTGTTAATACAGCTGCTAAATCTCCCGGCCTTTCAATTGCTGGACCTGAAGTTGTTCTAACATTTACGCCCATTTCATTAGCAATAATATTGGCAAGCGTCGTTTTACCAAGTCCTGGTGGTCCATATAGAAGCACATGATCTAACGTTTCTTCACGCATTTTCGCTGCTTCAATAAATACCTCTAAATTATGTTTCGCTTTATCTTGGCCAATATACTGACGGAGCGTCTGTGGCCGTAATGAATATTCTAAATCCGAATCTTCATATGCAGATTCCCCTGAAAGGAGACGTTCGTCCATTATACTCACCTCTTACCATTTAGTAAAAGACTAAGTGCCTTTTTAATATACTGATCCGTCGTTAATGATTCTTTTAATAACTCTGGTACAACGCGAGAAACTTCTCGTTCTGCGTATCCAAGTGCGCGCAGAGCTTCCAGCGCCTCATCAAGCTCAGCTGATGAACCTTTCTTCTCATCAAAACGTTCTGTGTCTGAGAATAAATCAACAAATGCATCTGGCACGACATCAGCTAGTTTTCCTTTTAAATCTAAAATCATTTGGCGCGCTGTTTTCTTTCCAACGCCCGGGAACTTCACTAAAAACTTCTCATCTTCATGTTCAATCGCTTGAACGACCTGTCCTGTTTGACCAGAAGCTAAAATTGCAAGTGCACCTTTTGGTCCAATGCCAGACACACCTAACAATTTTGTAAATAATAAACGCTCTTCACGTGTTTTAAACCCGTAAAGTGCCATAATATCTTCTCTCACATAATGATATGTATAGACACGGATTTCTTGCTTACTTCTTTGAAATACATACGGATTTGGCGTGAAAATTTGATAACCAATTCCATTATGGTCAATTACGACATATTCCGGTCCTACATACTCCACGTAACCTGTAACATATTCAAACAAAATACGATCTCTCCCTCTTAAATCATGTATTCCATTTTAACATATTTAATGATAGAAAAGCGAGACTACCCCAACAAATGTTCTCCATTTGAAACTTCTGTTATTTTCCATTGACAGAAAGTATGAAGCACCTTAATATACAGAAGTCGATAATGATTATCAATACTAATTAAAGGGGTTACATCAGGATGAAACAGAAGCTATTTATTTTATTTACTATTATGCTAGTTGTTCTTTCTATCGTTGGCTGTTCTTCTCAAAAAGAAGAATCGAAAGCGAAAGAACAACCGAAAACAAAAGTTGTAAAACACGCTAAGGGGGAAGCTACAATTCCAGTAAATCCAAAGAGAATTGTTGACCTATCTGGATCAACAGAAGAATTATTACTTCTTGGACACAAACCTGTTGGTACAGCAAACACATATAAAGATAAAATCCAAAATCATTTAACAGAAAAATTAGACGGAGTAAAGGCAGTAGGTTGGTACTGGGCACCTAAAGTTGATTTAGAAGCTGTTACTGCATTAAAACCAGACTTAATTATTTTAAATAATCGTCAATTGAAGATCTATGATCAATTAGAAAAGGTTGCACCAACAGTTGTTTTAGAAACAAACTTAGAAGACTGGCGCGGTAAGTTTAAAGAAGTAGGTAAACTATTTGACGAAGAAAAGAAAGCAGACAAATGGATTGCAGACTACGATAAAAAAGCAGACTCTTTATCTAAAAAAATTAAAGAAAAAACAAAAGATGAGAACTTTATGTTCGTCGCAGTTACACCACAAAACTTCCGTGTATACGGTAGCTTCGGATACGGTGACATCATCTTTAATGACTTAAAACTTCCAGCAACAAAAGGTACAGATTTAAAACAAACGATGGCACAAGTATCGCTAGAAGGTCTTGTTGCATTCCAGCCTGACCAAATGTTTATTGTAAACTTCGGCGGCGAAGCTGATAAAGTTTACGAAGACTATAAAAACAGTGCCGTTTGGAAGGACAATAAAGCAGTTAAAAACAATCACGTATATGAAGTATCGAATGAAATCTTCAATACAAAAGCTTTCAATCCAATCGGAAAAGATATGCTAATCGATGAAATCGCAAAACAAATTTTAGATAAAAACAAGTAAGAAAAAAGCAGCTCACCACGAGCTGCTTTTTTTCTTACTTTGCACTGCGTATTGCTTCATTTTTTCAATCGTCTTCACAAAACCTTCTTTTGATTTAATGCGAATACCACGCTTCAATTTCGCACGCTCATAACTCTCAAGCTTTTTCATATCAATTTGAAAGAAGGAATGAATCGCATTATCACTTTTCGGTACACCTTTGAAAATTTGTAATATCCCTTCCTCTGACACACCGAAATAACCGCTCGTCTTTAATAACGGAGAAATATCATCAACTTTCTTTTGTAATACGATTTGTACATCATCACGATCAACGAGCTGCCATTCTTTATACTGCTGTAAAAACTTTTCTAAGTCCGCTACTTTTTCTGTAAATATTTCCTCACTTACTTCTCCATCAACATACATTCGCTCTAATAAAATTGTAACTTCAGGCTCTTTTTCTGTTACTTCTGGTACTGGCCCTTCCGCCTTCACATTCGTTTCATAAACGAAACAAAACATCATAACGAAAGCTTGCATCGCAATCAGTATCCATTTCATTTCCGTTCACCTCTTTTAGGCAAGATCAAACTTTCATTAGTAGTTTTTCCGGAAATGGAGGTTTTATCCATATAAATGACCATATTACATTTCTCTCGAAAATAAAAAAATGCAGATAAAGTTTTATCTTTATCTGCATTAGCATTTGTTTTTATATAAAATGAAAGACGCCTGCAAAGCAGGCGTCTTGATGCGTTTACGGCGAGAGACCAGGCGACCACATTCGCGTGTTTAGCACTTAAGCATATCTCTCGTCTTACGTAAATTAGCTCATCGCTTTGCTAATATAACATTAATAAAGTATAAGTGCAACATGTTTATAAAAATATTTTATTTCCTCTTTTACTCAAACGAACTTCGTGTAAATTATAAATTGATAAATGCAATATATATTTTACAATAAATATAATAGCGAAATCATAATAAACAGGAGATGGATATTTTGAAAAAATAAAGGATGAACGTCTCATTCTGAAAACATTAAAAAACATACGTATTGCCTTTCTTTTTCAATCGCTTGGTATAATTGGCATTTTAGGATATATCGGATTCACTGAAGGAATGGATCAAACTACGAAATCTCCATTATGGTTATTATTTATCCTTACAAGTATCATACTTAGTTATTTACAGTTAAGTGTTTCTATCGATGTAGAAGAAGGCGAAAAGGATATAAAGTTAACTCCTTATTACAAAATTATTTTACGCTCTCTTATTGCAGGAACTATTATAGCCATTATTTATATCATTTTCAGTCCAGAAAGACCTCTCTTTGAGGCTATTCTAACAGGTAGTATTTTCTTTATATGCTTTTTAATTTCTTATTCCATTAGTTATTTCATTAAAAAACGTCGTTTACAAGACAACGATGAATAAAGAGGAAGGGCTATCCCTTCCTCTTTCGTTTTGCTATCGCATAGTACCAGTTAAACCGTAACGAATGTCTCGGAACATATTCCCTATATCACGATTAAAATCGTTTGTAACAGTACCATTACGTAGACGTGTGCTCATTGCATCGACACGAGTAAACATATCATTTCTTACAGAAACATATACGTTTCTGTTTCCAACTTCATTTGAAACCGCTTGACGAATTTCGTTCGCCATCGCCGTTTCATTTGTCGCTGTATTACGTGGTTTTACTGCAATCGCTACATCGTTTCCATATACAACTGTAGACACGCGGTCTACGTTATTCATACGTTTCACACGATTCGTTATTCTTTCAGCTGTTTTACCATCATTGTTAATGTATGAATTGTTCATTGTAATATTACGAGTTGGATGCGGATTAGCAATTTGTCCGTTGTAATTTACATCGCGGTAATAATTGTTATACCCTGTATCGTTACGACCATTTCTATATGTTACATAATCTGTATAGCGATCATTACGCGCTACATTATCACGATACTGGTGTGTATCATTATAAGATGTATGCTTATAGTTGTAGTTACGTCCATCCATTGCATTGTTATCTTTTGGTGTACCACATGCAGCTAATGCACTGGTAACTAACAAAGAAGCAGCAATCACTTTTACTTTCGTATTCAATACAAAAACCCCCTCTGTTAGAATGAACTTCTCTTCTGAAAAGCTCCCTCTTATGATGAGTAACAGAGAAGGTTTTTACACTGTTAATATTTCACTGGGGATTTTCTAACATTTGATGTAAATCTTCCATTTTCAGAACGACTCTACATACAAAAAAGGCGGGAATAATCCCGCCTTTTTTAAACTTCCTCTTCGTCCTCTTCTTCTGAAACCGGCTCCCCAAATACATTTGGTGGATCTGGTTGATAATACATCGTTCCTGGCTGTGGCGCATATGCCGATTGAGTTGGTTGATAATATAAAGGATTCGCGTATTGTGGTCCTCCAGGTTGCGGACTATATAGCCTACTCTCTCCTCCGCATCCACAATCTTCCTCTCCTTGCACGAGCGGTGGCATATTATTATCCATTGGCATCATATTTGGATTTGGCATAGACGTATATTGCGGTCCAAACGGTGCCCCTTGCTGATACGGCATTTGATATGGATTTTGTTGTTGATAATACGGATTTGGCGGCATCATAGGCTGTTGGTATGGTATTTGATATGGCATCATATTCGGTGGTTGATTATTATCCATTATCGGCATCATATTCGGCATTTGATTGTTATCCATTATTGGCATCATGTTTGGCATTTGATTGTTATCCATTATTGGCATCATGTTTGGCATTTGATTGTTATCCATTATTGGCATCATATTTGGCATTTGATTGTTTATTTGGCATTTGATTGTTATCCATTATTGGCATCATGTTTGGCATTTGATTGTTATCCATTATTGGCATCATATTTGGCATTTGATTGTTATCCATATCATATTTGGCATTTGATTATTATCCATATTCGGCATCATATTCGGCATTTGATTGTTATCCATGATTGGCATCATGTTTGGTATTGGGTTATTATCCATTATTGGCATCATATTCGGCATTTGATTATTATCCATTATCGGCATCATATTCGGCATTTGATTGTTATCCATGATCGGCATTATATTTGGTGGTTGATTATTATCCATGATTGGCATTATATTTGGTGGTTGATTATTATCCAACATTGGCATGATGTTTGGCATTTGAATATTTGGCGGTATTACTTGTGGAATAACTACATTCTCTTTCGTTACATTTGGTGACACGATATTCCCTACATTTTCTTTCTTCACTTGCGGTGACACGATATTCCCTACATTTTCTTTCTTCACTTGCGGTGACACGATATTCCCTACATTTTTTTTCTTTACTCGCTTTCATTGACTCCCTACATTTTCTTTCTTTACCTGTGGTGATACTATGTTCCCTACATTTTCTTTCTTTACTTGCGGTGACACGATATTTCCTATATTTTCTTTCTTTACCTGTGGTGATACTATGTTCCCTACATTTTCTTTCTTTACTTGCGGTGACACGATATTATCTTTTTTCGTTTGAGGAGAAATGATGTTATTAGGTTTCATTTTAGTAATTTGAGGAGCAATTAACTCGCTTCCTTTTTTAATTACATCTGAAATTTTATATTCCTTTTTCGCTTTTATTGGTGGTTGCGGCGGCTGTGGTAAAACATTTACCGAAAACTTCGTGTTTTCTTTCTCTGCTGGTTTTTGTTTTTCTATAACAGGTGGTTTTTGAATAACTGACGGTTTTTCAACTGGTTTTTCTATTTGAATTGTTTTTTCTTTTTGCACTTCTTTTTGTGGTTTTACCTGTACTTCTTTTTGTGGTTTCACTTGCATTTCCTTCTGCGGTTTTACCTGTACTTCTTTTTGTGGTTTCACTTGCATTTCCTTCTGTGGTTTTACTTGCACTTCTTTTTGTGTTTGTTGCATAGCAGGTTGCTGTGTAATTGGCGCTGCTTGATACGTAACTTCTTCCTCATCTTCTATTCCAAGCGGCGTTGGTGTTGCTGCAAATTCTTTTTGTTGCACTTCTTTAACATATTGTTTTGGAGGTGCTGAACCTGCTCCAGCATGTTGTTTTACGTGAACGCTGTTTGATGGTACTTTAATTTTCATACCTGGCATAATTAAATCCGGATTACTAAGTTGTGTATTTGTTTTTTTCAACGTATCAAAATCTACTCCGTACTTTTTCGCAATTTTCCAAAGGGTATCCCCTTTTTGCACAATATGAATTTTCAAATTTTCCCCCTCCTGTATAACTTATCTATAAGTAACAAATCTCATGAAGTAACACCTTCTAAATAACATGAATTTCTTTTCACTTTTAACACTTCTTCTATTTCCAATATAGTTCGAAGTGGAATAAGTATAAAAAAATCGCAATGATTTCTTCAAAACAATGTATGCCCATTTCGTTCTCGTTATGATTATGTGTATGAAAAAAAGCACCGGGAATCCCGCTGCTTCATACACGCTCTAACATACGATTTAATGCAAGAACCGCTTCTTCAGTCACTTGTTTATCTACGCTAATAACGTTAATTTCTTCTCCTCTTTCTATCGTTTCAAGCGCCCATAATAAGTGCGGCAGATCAATTCGGTTCATCGTTAAACACGGACACATAAAGGGGTTAAGTGAAACAATCTCTTTATCTGGATGTTGTTGAATAATTCGGTTCACTAAATTCATTTCTGTACCAATCGCCCATTTACTTCCAGATGAAGCCGATTCAATCATATCAATAATATATTTCGTTGACCCTGCGTAATCCGAAGCTGCTACAACTTCGTAGCAACATTCCGGATGTACAATAATATTCATATCCGGATGATTCTTCCGTACATTTTCAATATTTTTCACTGTAAAGTTTTGATGAACCGAACAATGACCTTTCCATAAAATCACTTGAATTTCTTCTATATCTCCATCGTACTCTAATGAATCTGTATACGGGTCCCATACTGCCATTTTATCTAACGGGATGCCTAAATCGTACGCTGTATTTCTCCCTAAATGTTGATCCGGTAAAAAGACAAGCCGTTCTTTTTGTGTAAACGCCCAAGATACCATTTGTTTTGCATTAGAAGAAGTTACTGTCGCTCCGCCATTACGACCACAAAACGCTTTAATTGCAGCTGTAGAGTTGACATATGTTAATGGAATCATCGTATCTCCAAATAATTTCGTGAGCTCTTTCCACGCTCTTTCTGTTTGTTCGATATCTGCCATATCTGCCATTGAACAACCTGCGCGCATATCTGGCAAAATAACGATTTGATCAGCTGTCGTTAACATATCAGCTGTTTCTGCCATAAAGTGTACACCACAAAATACAATATATTTCGCTTCTTTATTGCTCGCTGCAACTTGCGCAAGCTGAAGTGAATCTCCTGCCGCATCAGAAAATTGTACCACTTCATCCTTTTGGTAATGATGTCCTGGAATAAATAATGTTTTCCCCATTTTTTCTTTAATTTCACGAACACGCTTTTCCATATCTTCTGTTGACATCGTGTGATAACGCTCCGGTAACATCATTTCAATCGGTTGCACTTTTTCTAAAATACTCATATTTCTTTCTCCCCCTCTAAGCCACTTTCCTTACGCCTCAATATTGAAACTAATATCAAGTGCTTTCACTGAATGTGTTAACGCTCCAAGTGAAATATAATCTACCCCTGTTTTTCCGTATTTCGATAAATCTTCAATTGTAATGCCTCCTGAAGCTTCTGTAACGATGGCACTTGGTACAATCTTTGAAAACTCTCGAATCTCATCTGGCGTACGGTTATCAAACATAATAATATCCGCACCAGCAGCTACAGCCTCTCTCACTTGTTCTTCCGTTTCTGTTTCCACTTCTACTTTCACCATATGCCCTAATTTTTCTTTCACCGATGTAACAGCTTTCGTAATAGAACCAGCAAAAGCAATATGATTGTCTTTAATCATGACACCATCATATAAACCGAAACGGTGATTAAATCCGCCTCCGCATACGACTGCATACTTATCAAACATACGTAGCCCTGGCATCGTTTTTCGCGTATCACAAATGCGTGTATGGCTGCTATCTAAAGCAAGAACAGCTTTATGTGTCATTGTCGCTATCCCGCTCATACGCTGGATAACGTTTAATATAACGCGCTCTGCCGTTAATAACGATGCGATTGGACCTTGGACAGTTGCGATTATTTCGCCTTCGTCTACAAGATCTCCATCTTTTTTATGAAGCTCCACTTCAATTCTCTCATCAATTAATTTAAACCCTTCTTCAATTACTAACCGTCCCGCAAAGACCCCTGTATCCTTCGCAAGAAACGTTCCTTTTGAAAGTAAATTGTCTGGAAAAATAAGCTGAGATGTTACATCTCTTTCTCCTATATCTTCTAGAAAAAATCGATTTAATGCTTCTTTCACTTTTATCGTGTTCATAGAGCCCCTCTTCCCTTCATCACACAAGTTGTAGTTTTCTTTTCACTCGAACGATCTCTTTTTTTACGCTATTTCTATCTGGATAATCACTTCGATAATGGCCACCAATACTTTCTTCTCTTTGCAAAGCTGATACGACTATAAGCTCACAGGCTGTTAACATATTAATAAGCGTTATCTCTTCATTTGTAAGAGCATCATGTTGTAATATCATATTTCGAACACCATACTTACTAAGCCATCTCTTTGCATAAGATAAACTTTGCTCTGTTCGCACAATCCCAACATATTTCATCATGCATTCTTGTATTTCTTCTTTCGCCGGCAAATGATTTAGAACAATAAACTTCTTTTCCTTCTCAGCCACGTTGTTCCAGCTTTCTTTTGTCGCTTTGGTTAAAATATGTTGTCCTATTCTTTTTCCAAACACAAGACCTTCTAATAATGAATTACTTGCTAATCTATTTGCTCCATGAACACCATTACAAGCTACTTCACCGACCGCATATAAATTTGGAATGGACGTCTCCCCATCACAGTTCGTTTTCACGCCGCCCATATGAAAATGAGCACCTGGTACGACCGGAATGCGTTTTTCATTTATATCGACACCATTCTTTTTACACAATGATGATACCGTCGGAAAACGTTCTTCGAAATTTTGGATAGACTCGATATTTAAATACACTTGTTCACCCGCCAAAAGCTGCTCATGAATCGCTCTTGCTACTACATCACGTGGTGCGAGATCGTGATCAGGGTGTATATTCATCATAAAACGCTGCCCTTTTCCATTCATAAGGACAGCACCTTCCCCACGGACAGCTTCAGAGACGAGGCCGCAGCATCGCCCGCTCGCGTATAACATTGTTGGATGAAACTGTACAAACTCTAAATCTACGAGCTCCCCGCCTGCGCGGTACACCATCGCAAGTCCATCACCCGTAATTGTCTTATCATTAGAAGTAAAGGCGTATAAACCGCCAATCCCGCCTGTTGCTAACACCGTATACTCTGCAACGTAACGCTTCAACTTCCCTTCACTAGTTCTTGTTAAAACTCCAACACATTTATCATTTTCTATAATAAAATCAAGCACCATTTCCTGTTCCACTACCGTAACGTGCGGAGCTACTTCTTGAATGAAATGCTCTAATAAATTCTTTCCTGTTGCATCGCCACCTGCATGTAAAATACGACGCTTTCGATGTGCGCCTTCTTTTCCAAGATGAGGACCCGTTTCATCTCCATCAAATTTCATTCCATTTTCAATGAGATTATTCATTTCTTTCGGTCCTTCCTCGACTAAATAACGGACCACATCTTCATTGTTATAATGACATCCTGCTACTAACGTATCTTCAAAATGATCATTTGGATTGTCATATGTTGCAACCGCTGCGGCAATTCCACCTTGCGCTAAATATGTATTATTATTACGATTTGTTTCCTTTGTGACAATAATCACATTCTTTTCGTGACAAATCTCTTTCGCAACACGAAGTGCCGCAACGCCACTTCCAATAATTAAGACATCTGCACTTGGCATAATTGTTGCCTCCTACTTTACACTTTTCAACTGTCTTGACACCTATATTTACATAGTTTTAAAATAATGACAAGAGTTTTTTTATACTTCTTATTTTCACTACCATTTAAAAAATACAAGAAATGTAACTCTTACTAGGGAGAGGAACTTACATGATGATATATCTTGACTATGCAGCTACTACACCTATGAGTGAAGAAGCATTACACACATATATGAAAGCAGCATCGCAATACTTCGGAAATGAACAAAGTTTACATGATATTGGAGGAACAGCCTCTTCTTTATTACAAGTTTGCCGAAAAACATTTGCTGAAATGATTGGTGGAAAGGAACAAGGGGCATTCTTCACAAGCGGTGGCTCGGAATCCAACTACCTTGCGATTCAATCCCTTCTCAATGCTCGAAATAAGAAGCACATTATTACGACACCTATGGAACACGCATCCATTCGAAGTTATTTTCAATCCTTACAATCAGAAGGGTATACCATTACTGAAATACCTGTTGATGAAGACGGGCTAATTCATTTAGAAGATTTAGAAACAGCTATTACAGAAAATACTGTTCTAGCAAGCATACAGCACGGAAACTCTGAAATCGGAACCGTTCAAAACATCACAGAGATCGGGGCACTTTTAAAAAAATATAACGTTTTATTTCATTCAGATTGTGTGCAAACATTTGGTAAACTTCCTATTAATGTTTTTGAGATGGGAATTGATAGTCTCTCTGTTTCAGCACATAAAATATACGGACCAAAGGGTGTTGGCGCTTGCTATATAAATCCCCAAGTTCGCTGGGCACAAATATTTCCAGGAACTTCTCACGAAAAAGGATTTCGCCCAGGTACAGTAAACGTTCCTGGCATCGCATCTTTTTTAACAGCTGCTGAGAATATATTAAAAAATCAACAAGAAGAGAGCTTACGTTTTAAAGAGTTACGATCCTACTTTTTAAGACATTTACAAGCGCTTCCTCTAGAAATTCAAGTAGAAGGTCATTCTACTTCTTGTTTACCACATATTGTTGGGGTTACAATAAAAGGAATAGAAGGTCAATATACAATGCTAGAATGTAATCGCCACGGTATTGCCATTTCCACTGGAAGTGCTTGCCAAGTCGGTAAACAAGAACCTTCGAAAACAATGCTTGCAATTGGAAAAACGTATGAAGAGGCAAAACAATATGTTCGCTTCTCTTTCGGACAACAAACAACGAAAGATCAAATTGATACTACTATTCATGCACTACACACAATTGGAAATCAATTTTATAGAGGTGTTAAATCATAATGAAACAAAATGACCAAAAAAAGATTTTAGGTGAAGAAAGACGACAACTTATCCTTCAGTGGCTTCTCGCTGCAAATGAACCGTTATCTGGGAATGAACTGTCGAAAAAGACAAATGTAAGTCGACAAGTGATCGTGCAAGATATTTCCTTGCTTAAAGCACGAAACGAACCGATTATCGCGACTGCTCAAGGGTATTTATATTTAAAACCACAAGAGAAACAACAAGCTTTCGAACGCGTAATTGTATGCCAACATAAACCAGCGGAAGTACGTCAGGAACTTACAATGCTTGTTGATCACGGCGTTACGATTAAAGATGTAAAAGTTGAGCATCCTGTATACGGTGACTTAACAGCGTCCATCATGGTAAGTAATCGATTTGATGTAGAGCAATATTTACAAAAAATCGAAAACACAAATGCTTCCTATCTTTCGCAGCTAACAGATGGTATTCACTTACATACAATTGAGGCAGATTCAAAAGAGAAATTAGACGCTGCTTGCGAGGCACTAGATAAAGCAGGATTTCTCGTTTATTAATTCATGTAAAGCACAGAGTTTTTATCATTCTCTGTGCTTTTTTAGTGATATAATATTGTAATTAATTGTAAAGGGGATCAAACATGGGAATCGAACTCGTTCACTTTAGCATTGGCAAACCGAAACAAATGAAATATAGCGAAGATAAAGAAATGATTACTGGTATATGTAAAGAACTTACAGAAGAAGCTTTCCTCTCAAAAGATGGATTTCGTGGTGATGACGTAGCAGATTTAAAACACCACGGGGGACCTGATCGCGCAGTTTGTGTGTATCCACATGAGCATTACGCACTATGGGAAGAAGAATTTCAAACTACGCTTCCAGCTTCCACATTTGGCGAAAACATTACCGTAACAAATATGTTAGAGCGTGATGTTTGCATTGGAGATACATATCAACTAGGTGAAGCAATCATTCAGGTCACACAAGCGAGAGTACCTTGTAGCACTATTTCAAAACGTCTCGGTATTCCTGGCATACTGCCTCGCATTGTAGCAACTGGATTTACTGGTTACCTATGCCGCGTTCTTCAAGAAGGTACTGTACGTAAAGATTCTAAAATTACATTACTAGAACGTCAACCGGGCAACGTTTCTGTTTTGTTCTCTAACGAAATTTATTTTCATAATAGAAAAGATAAAGATGGCATTGAAAAGATTCTTGCTGTTCCAGAACTAGCCGATATTTGGCGTGGTCAGTTAGAGGATCGTCTTGCGAAATTAAAATAAAGAATCCCACCATTTATAGGTGGGATTTTATTTATCTATCACGCATTATACTAGCGACTGAAATGATAGCGACTTAACTACAAATACTCCCCTTTACAACCAATAAGAAGAATAACTACCCAGCACAGTAACAGAAAAACCGAGTGCTTCAAGTTCCATCGTTACGCCTGGCAATAATACATCATCGTATGCTTTATCGACATCGATTAAGAAAAAGTAATTTCCTAGTCCTGTTTTCATCGGACGAGATTCGATTTTTGATAGATTTAATTTTCTCCATGCGAAAGCTGATAACACTTGATATAGTGCCCCTGCATAATCAGCAGGTAACGTTATCATAAGCGTCGTTTTCTCTCCGCGGTTTTCTCCGTTATTTGGGAGTACGGCTTTCTTTTTCTTATGGAGCACTAGGAAGCGTGTATGATTGTTTTTGTGCGTATGAATATCACGCCTTACAATTGTTAAACCGTATTTTTCTGCGGCCGCTTCATTTGCAATGGCAGCGATTTTTTCTTCAGGATGTTCTTTCACATATTGCGCAGCTGCACTTGTTGATGTCATATCTCGGACGGTTACCCCTTTTAATTCTTCATTTAAAAACTTATGACATTGTGCAATAGCGTGTGGATGAGAATGCACCGCATATACTTCTTCCCACATTTCTGCATACTGCGGATGTACAAGTAAATGTTGCTGAATCGGTACTGTAATTTCTCCTACAATAGAAAGCGGCTGCTCATGCACGAGATAATCAACTGTTATATTCACTGAACCTTCTATAGCGTTTTCTAGTGGTACCACTGCATAGTCTACATTTCCATTTGCAGCTGCATCCATACAATCTGGAATCGTTCGATACGGTACATGCTCTGCTTCCGGAAAAAAACGACTCACCGCCATATTTGTAAATGTTGCTTCTGGTCCTAAATATCCTACTCGAATCATCGTCTTTTCCCCTCTTTTTCGTTTTCTTACTGTTATACCATACTTTTTTATATTCTTCTATGTAAATTTCGAATATTAAAAAAAGACTAGCATTCGCTAGTCTAAATGTTTCTTATATTCTCTTTGAGCGAAAAAGAAATAAACGATGCATGCAGCGATATAAAACAGAATAAACAAGCCTACTTTCCGTAATGAACCATCCATAAAGATCGTATTATGAAACGTATATAACGCAACTGCACTATGCATACTCCCTACTATAATTGGCGCAAAAAATAGCATACACAATTGCCAACGGGAAACTTTCCACACTTCTTCTTTCGTCATTCCAAGCTTAGAAAGCGCACCGTACTCTTTACGATCCGATGCAATATTATGAAACCATTTAAAATATACGATGCTACATGATGTAAGGAAAAATAATATACTAATGAATGAGCCCATAAATAGCGTAATATCACCGAACGATTTCATATTCACATATAGCTCCATATTACTTCGAAATGCATGATTATTATCTTGTTTCACATGTTTCCGTAAATCTTCATTTAATTCTTTCGTATTTTCGATATTTGGTAATGTATAGCCTCTATATATCATTTTTTCAGAATCAGAAACCTTATTTGCTATACTTTCAAAGTCTTCATCATTCATGACGAAGAACAGACCATTAATGTGCGAAGGATGGTGGTTAAATTGTAACCCTTCCTTCTGACCGTTAAATACGAATGAATATGTTTGATTCATTACTTGTAGTTGAATCTCTTTTTGATCATATATATACGGATAATTGTATTTACTATAATAAACGAGTGTAACTGTTCCTTTTTTAGGATGATACGTTTTCTGCTTTTGTTTTCTTGCCTCTTGATTGTATTCACTTTCTGTAATGAGCGGCGCTACTTCTGTTTCTCCTTTATTGGACTGAAAAGATGCATACACTCCAACAAAACTCATAGATTGAAAATCATTATACCCATATTGGTGTAATAATTGTTCAACCGTGCCTTCCGCAAAGACTTCATGAGAAGAAGTACCTTTTTCTATGTAAGAAAATGAGTGCACTCCCCCGCCCCGCCACATATCTTGCATACCAGAAAAATATAAAAACACCGTACCTGTTGCCGTAACTACAAACGTCGTTGCCATTGACATTAGAAAGAAAAAACGACCATTTTCCTTCATTCGATGTGACAATTGATTCACTATAAATAAATACGGATATGTATACATAATCTTTTTATTTCGTTTTATCATTTCTAATACTTGAGCAGTGCCGTGTGTAAAAGAAAAATACGTTCCAAAAAAGACAAGTATAGACACAGGAAAAAAATAGAACGCTATCGTTGGAATTGTCGCTTGTAACGCTAACGCATATCCTATCCCTAAACAAATAAAGCCGAATATACAAAGCCACATTGATGTTTTCTTCTCTTTTTTATCTGTTCGAAATTCTTTCAATAACCGAATGATTTTTATATTCCATATTCGTAAAGCACTTATAAAAGATAAAACAATAAATACGACCATATACGTAATACACGTTCCCCCAATTGCTCTCACGTCAAATATAACAGGGAGTTCTTTCGGGAGTTGCAGTAACATACTAAACACCATGAAGAAGAGCTTTAAAAAGATCATACCAAGCCCAATACCGAAAATATTAGCAAATACCCCGATCAATATTTGCTCGGTCATAATCACTCCTATTACGTTAGATTTCGTTGCTCCCATTAACATATATAATCCTAATTCTTTCTTACGTGCCTCTATGAAAATAGAAGTCGCGTACAAAATAAATATGACAAAAAAAGAAATAATTATAACATTACATATGATAAGTCCCCAGCGTACGTTTTGATACCACATCGTCTCTTGCATATACGGATGTACAATAACAGACATGTATGCAAAAGACGCAAATATTGCAAAACAACTGCTTAAGAAAAACACTTTATAATTACGCCAATTTCCTTTTATATTTTGCAGCGCTAGTTGCCGAATGTTCATCTATCGTCCCCCTATAACTTACTACATAGGCAAAAAGCTAGAGGTTTCTCTAGCTTTGCACGTGTTTCAAATATCCTCTCTGCGCGATCATAAAGTAAATCGCAGAAGCTACAATGTATGCTCCAATTACAATCGCTCCTGATTTCCACAAATCAATATAAAGCATTTTTCCTAACGTATGAAGAGCAAATCCACTATGAATTGCACCGATTACAATTGGGATAAAGAAGATAACGCCCATTTGTCGAATTGCAATTTTACGAATTTCTTTATCTGTCATACCGATTCGCTTTAACGATTTAAATTGAATACGATCTTGTTCTTTATCGTTAAACCATTTAAAGTATGTCATACTACAAGCGAAGAAGAAGAACAGTACAGCTACGAAGAAACCGATAAACATCGTAATTGCTCCTGATTCTCTTATATTTTTATAAGCGAGCACCGAGTTATTTAATTCCTCTTGCTTATCCGGTGCAACTTCCTTTTTCAAATCTAACACAAGGTCTTCCGTACTTTTCCAGTCTTCTATATAATAACCGTAATATTTCGTCTTTTCTTCATCTGGTACGAGCTTTGCGTATTTCTCAAAATCTTGATCATTCACAATGAGATATTCACTATCATTAAAAACAGAAAATGGAGTTGGCTCATTTAATTGAACAGACTGCGTTTGTCCGTTAATTTTAAATTCATACGGTTTTGCAAGATCTACCTTCATCATATCTTTCGCCATATCCATTATGACCATCGTTGCACTACCTGGTGCATTATGAACTTCTCTAACTTGCTCTCTCTTTTGTTTACGTACTTCAGCGTTATATTCTTTCTCTGAAACAATCGCCATTGGCATCTCATGTTCACCGTTAAACATCGTGATTTTTTGAGTTCCAGGAAGCTTTACATACGTTACTTCTCGCGCTTCTTCAAATCCGTGTTTTTTTATTAATTCTTTTGTTTTCCCTTCTTTTATGACATTATGCGTATGAATGCCTTTTTCCTCATACGAAATAGCATGCGGGGTACTAGTTACTGCCTTATAACTCATATCCTCAAAAAATACGTACAGTGTACCAACTGCCGAAGATACAACTGCCGTAATAATAGAAATTACAAATAGAAAACGAGCATTATCTTTCATTTTATAAATAAGGTTGCTAAGTACGAACATATTTGGATATGTATAAAAAGATTTTTTTCGTTTTTGTAACGCCTTCAATACGACTGTACTACCTTGCGTAAACAGTAAATAAGTTCCGCCTATCGTCAGCCCTACAATCGGTAAAAACAGAATGATAAAATTCATAAATGTCACTTGGAAGCTAAGTACATATGCAACAATAATACATCCTATACCAACTACACATAGCGATGTAAATGCAAAAGGTTCTACTTTTTGTTTTCTTGCTTCTCTTAATAAATCAATAATTTGCAAGCGTCCTACCGTCCAAACGCTAAACAATGATAGGATTAAAAATAGAATAAAGTATACACCAGCTGTAATAAGAATTGCTTTACTATTCCATACGAGTGGAAGTGTTTTATCTATTTTCAATATTACGCTTAATGCTTGGAAAAATAATTTTGAACAAAGCATGCCAAGCCCAATACCTACTACAATTGCAATACTACCTAACATAAGCTGTTCTAATATAATCATTCGGCCAAGTTGAGATTTTGTTCCGCCTATTAATGTTAATAGACCAAACTCTTTTTTTCTTGCTCGTAAAAATGTTGAATTTGCATATAAAATAAAGAGTGCTGAGAAGATGACTACAATATAATTCATCGATTCTAGCCCTTTTGAGATCATCTCCCTCATACTAATATTACCACTTACGACATCTGGATGATAAATAAAGGAAGCATACATGAAAAATACGACAATCGATAAACAGCTACTAATAAGGAAAGCTTTATAATTACGCCAATTTCCTTTTACGTTATTAAGCGCGAGCTGGCGAAAGTTCATGATATTCTCCTCCTAGCATCGCAAGTACGTCCAGAATTTCTTGGAAAAAGGCTTGTTTCGTTCTTCCTTTATGTATTTCTGAAAAAATTTCTCCGTCGCGAATGAAAAGAATACGTTCGCAATAACTCGCCGCTACTGGATCATGCGTTACCATTGCAATTGTCACTTTCTTTTGTTCATGTAAATCTTGCAATGCACTCATTAATGATTTTGCTGACTTCGAATCTAAGTTTCCAGTTGGCTCATCCGCTAAAATTAGCGTAGGTTCATGAATGATCGCTCTCGCTGCTGCTGCACGTTGTTGTTGTCCGCCTGACACTTCATATACTTTTTTATTTAATATTTCTTCGATATTTAAAAACTTTGCAATCTCAAGCACTTTCGCATCGATTTCATTTACAGATTTCTTCGCCATGACAAGTGGTAAAATGATATTTTCTTTAATCGATAACGTATCAAGTAAGTTAAAATCCTGGAAAATGAATCCTAAATGTGTACGGCGAAACTCCGCTAATTTTGCAGCACGCATTTGATTAATTTCTTCACCATTTACAAGCACATGACCTGAAGTTTGCTTATCAATTGTTGCTAATAAATTTAAAAGCGTTGTTTTCCCGCTCCCTGAAGGCCCCATAATTCCTACAAATTCGCCTTCTTCTATTTTAAAATTTATATCGTTTAAAGCAGTCGTCGCTACTGAACCTTTTGATTGGTAAACTTTTGTTAATCCTTTCACTTCAAGAACACTCATTTCTAATCCCCCTATGTGTTTTCTTCTTACATTTACTATAAGAAAAATAAGAAAAAGAAACGAGTGATTTCCCTTACAAAACGTTTTGTTATCTTACAGTTTTGTCATTTTTCTCATTAATGTATGATATTCTTCATCTTTTGCAAATTGGAACGTGAATGTTGTCCCTTCCCCTTCAGCCGATTGCACATACATTCCATGATGTAAATTATCGCAAATTTCCTTCGTAATATATAAACCCATTCCAGTCGCTTCTCTCGTTTTACGGCCATTTATTCCCGTAAAGAATGGATCAAATATACGCTTTACATCTTGCTCTGGAATACCAATTCCATTGTCCTTAATATGTAGTAACACCTTTTGATCTTTCTCTTCAATTTGAAATTGAATTTCCTTTTTCTCTGCTTCTGAAATTTTCGTATACTTAATTGCATTTACAACAATTTGCCCTATAGCAATACTTAGCCATTTTCTATCAGATGCAACCATACAAGTATCTTCTTCAAACATTACTTTCGGAAATACAGACGATTGAATGAAGGATTTTCGATTTTCATTAATGATACCCCTAATGATATCTATCACATTTACTACTTCTACTTTATAATCTTTCGCAAATTGCTCTAACCTTGCCATATGTAACGCTAAATCCAAACCATTTAGTATACGATTATTTTCTTCACGAATACTTTCAACTGTTGCTCTTGCTTCACGATGCTCTTTACCAAACTTTTGCAATAGCAATTCTATAACCGATACTGGTGTTTTCATTTGATGAATCCATTGGTTCATAAATATCATTTGCTGTTGTTCTTTCGCATGTTGTTTATGAACTTCATTCATATATTGCTGTCTTAATAGCGTAAACGATTCAACAACCATCTCTTGCTCTGACGTATAAGAAGTATCAATAAGTAAAGAGTCGTGTAATGTATTTCCGCTAGCAACATATTTTTCGATTCTTTTTAAAAATACACTTCGTTTTCGATAATCGTAAATGAGGTATACAGTAAATACAACTGTCCCTAATAAAAGCCCATATAACCACGTACTCCAATCAATGGATCTTTTTTCCAAAAGACTTTGTAACTGCAAAACGAGCCCAAATAAACAAAGGCTAATAATATAAGAAAGAAGTAAAGAAAAACGGTCCATGAGGTAAATTTTAACCTTCATGCCCTTCGCCCCACTCTGTAAGAAGCGCATAACCATATCCGCGTTTCGTTACAATTGCATTTTGAATGCCTAGCTCCTCTAGTTTCTTCCTTACGCGTTTTACATTTACGGTTAATGTATTATCATCAACAAAAGCTACCTCGTCCCACAGGGCTTCTAACAGTTCTTCACGCGTTACATATTGATTTGCTTGTTTCATTAAACATTCTAATAAGTAAAATTCATTTTTTGTCAGCTCCGTTTGTTGCCCCTGCCACTCAACAATGTGCTGGGACGGAAATAACAACAGTCCATTTACACCTAAACAATCACTCTCAGCAACAGAAGCATACTCACCATAGCCACGGCGAAGTGCACTTTTCACCTTAGCCATTACAATATCTAAATGGAATGGCTTCGTAATGTAATCATCTCCGCCATTCTCGATCGCCATTACTTGATCCATTTCCCCTGTTCTTGCAGAAACAAAAATAATCGGCGCATTCGATACAGTACGAATTTGACGACACCAATAAAAACCATCAAAATATGGTAAATTAATATCCAGTAATACGAGATGAGGATTTATTTTCACGAACTCATCTTTTATATGACGTAAATCACTTGCTCTAAATGATTGATATCCATATCTTTCTAAATGCTCCTCTAATATTCCCGCTATTTTTTCATCGTCTTCTACAATTAATATTTTATACATGTTCGTTTTCTCCCCATAAAAAATTCTTCCAAAGCCACTCCTTGTTCTATTATAAATTGAAAATTTAATTAGTGGGTATTTTTTCCTATATGAATCAGACATTTACAATAAAAAAAGACTGCCATATTTTGGCAGTCTTAATCGATAAATTCAAATTGATATTCAAGAATTTTTACAATATCTCCGTCTACTGCACCACGTGCACGAAGGGCTTCATCAATACCCATTCCACGCATTTGACGAGCAAATCGGCGTACAGATTCATCACGTGAGAAGTCTGTCATTTTGAATGTTTTCTCAATATCGTAACCAGAAATAACAAATGTGCCATCACTTTCGCGTGTAATTTCAAAATTAGATTCAGATTCAAATTTGTACATTACACTTGCTTCAGATTCTTCCACATCATCATACATTGGGAATTCTGGTGTTGTTTCTAATAAGTTCGCTACTTCAAATAGTAAGTCACGAACACCTTGCTTCGTTACAGCTGAGATTGGGAAAATTTTCACTTCGTCTCCCAATTTTTCTTTAAATGCTTGTAAGTTTTCTTCTGCACCTGGCATATCCATTTTGTTTGCAACAACAACTTGTGGACGCTCAGTTAAACGCATATTGTATTCTTTTAATTCACTATTGATTGTTACATAATCTTCATATGGCTCACGGCCTTCTAAACCAGACATATCGATAACGTGCACGATTACACGTGTACGCTCAATATGACGTAAGAATTGGTGTCCAAGTCCGACGCCGGCATGTGCGCCTTCAATTAGTCCAGGAAGGTCAGCCATAACGAAGCTGCGGCTATCACCAGTTTCAACAACACCAAGATTTGGAACGATTGTTGTAAAGTGATACTCTGCAATTTTCGGACGCGCTGATGATACAACAGATAATAATGTAGATTTACCTACACTTGGGAATCCAACAAGTCCAACATCTGCTAGCACTTTAAGTTCTAGCGTGACATCACGTTCTTGACCTGGTTCCCCGTTCTCAGCGATTTCTGGCGCTGGGTTCGTCGGTGTTGCGAAACGTGAGTTACCGCGGCCACCGCGGCCACCTTTTGCGATTACAGCTGTTTGTTCATGCGTTACTAAATCGGCAAGAATTTCACCTGTTTTTTCATCTTTTACTATTGTTCCCGGTGGAACCTTTACGATTAAATCTTCAGATTTACGACCGTGCTGACCTTTACTCATTCCGTGCTGACCACGATCAGCTTTGAAATGACGTTGGTAGCGGAAGTCCATTAATGTACGTAAGCCTTCCTCAACAACAAAAACAACATCTGCACCTTTACCACCGTCGCCACCTGCTGGGCCACCTTTAGGTACATACTTCTCACGACGATACGCAACCATTCCGTTACCACCGTCGCCGCCTTTTACATATATCTTGACCTGATCTACAAACATTATTTCACCACACTTTTTTCGATTAGTTGTAATATAACTGAGACTTCTTCGTCTCGTACTGTATAAGAAATGGAATACCATTTATTGTTTTGGTTCGCAAGCCAATTCTGTAGTTCTTCTACACTCGTTAGCTTACCACGAAAATCAAAAAAGAAACGAGCATTCTCCGCGTCACATTCAATTGTGATACAAACATAATTTTCAACATATACGTCTAAACTATGCTGAAGTATTGAGAAAAATTGATTCGTCCATGTACATACAATCTCATCTAAGTGAGATAAGTTATGTAATTTCCCTAATACTTCGTACTCCAATAAGCACGGCTGCTGTTTCCAATTATATGTTAAAATCCACTCTGAAAATAAAGGCATTGATAACCCTATCAGATTGGATTCTTGTCTCGCTTCTTGGACAAAACGATCGATGAGACTATGAATTTCTTCCACTTTTCCAAGGGAAAGGTTTCCTTTCACCATCTGCATACGATTGAGCCAATCATGTCTTGAATGACGCAATGCATCTATAATTGTCCATTTTTCATTCATTTAGATACCCCTTAATATAGAAAAACTCTAACCTGCACTCAGGTTAGAGTTTTCCGTGAGTTCTTATGCTTCTTGAGCAACAGGATATACGCTCACTTGTTTGCGGTCACGGCCAAGACGCTCAAAGCGTACTACGCCGTCAACTTTCGCGTATAAAGTGTCATCGCCACCACGACCAACGTTAACACCTGGATAAATTTTTGTACCGCGTTGACGGTAAAGAATTGAACCACCTGAAACCGTTTGACCATCTGCGCGTTTAGCACCAAGACGTTTTGACTGAGAGTCACGACCGTTCTTTGTACTACCTACACCTTTCTTAGATGCGAAAAACTGAAGATCTAATCTTAACATACGTTACACCTCCTGCACTTTTTCTATTAAACGGATATACTTTCCGTAATCAAGTTCGATCGTCTTAAGCGAAACAACCAATCCTTCTAAAAGTATCTGTGCTTTTTCTGCTGTATGAACGTCTAAATCATTAGGCAATTCATACGTTAAGAATCCACCATCACTTCCGAGTTCAATAGTTGCTTGCACATTACAAAGTTCTTCCACTGCATTTATAGAACCAAACACAACCGCTGTAGTTCCAGCACAGACAAGATCTTGTCCATGTGGCGCATAATTGGCATGTCCAGTCATTTTAAATGATTGGATACTTCCTAATTTCGTGCGACTTATCGTAATTTTAATCATGTTAACCTGGATTAAGCGTTGATAGCTTCAACAACTAGCTTAGTGTAAGGTTGACGATGACCTTGTTTCTTACGATTGTTCTTTTTCGCTTTGTATTTGAAAACGATGATTTTCTTAGCGCGACCTTGTTTTTCAACTTTCGCAGTAACTGTTGCACCTTCTACAACTGGGCTACCAACTTTAACGTTTTCGCCACCAACGAAAAGAACTTTGTCAAAAGTAACAGTTTCACCAGCTTCAACATCTAATTTTTCAATGTAGATTGCTTGACCAGCTTCAACTTTAATTTGTTTTCCACCTGTTTCGATAATTGCGTACATACTTGCACCTCCTCTTAATTACTAAGACTCGCCAAAAACGAGGTAGACATAAATGTCTTTAGGGAACCTGTCTTGTGCGGTTGTAGCATATAGCCGTTTAGGTGCTATAAACTATAACATAAAGATGTTATCATGAATCATAGACGGTTGTCAATAAATGTTCTACTAACTATTTTTTCCGTTCTACAATTTCTGTTTTACTTCCAAAACGGACAATTGCATACTTTTCGATCATATCATCTTTGAAACAAATTTCAAATGGAATATTTTTTTGTAATTCTTTTTGCAAAAATTGTTTTTGCAGATTTTTAGGTGCAGCGATTAATACTGCCTCATCCTCTATATTGCCATATGTAATTAGCTCTCTCTCTAACTCATACGCAATTGTTTCATATGACATTACATACCCCGTCGCTTTGCACGGTACACATTCTTCTAGTAATACGTCGCGTAAAGAATGTTTTTTACGTTTACGTGTCATCTCTAAAATCCCTAACTCTGTGAATCCGAGTACTCTTGCATATGTGCGATCATTTTGCATAGCAGCCATCAGACATTCTCTTACCTTTTCTTTATCTTCTCTTCTTTTCATATTAATAAAATCAATTAATATCATACCACCGATATCACGCAGTCTTAATTGACGTGCAATCTCTTCAGCTGCCACTTCATTTGTACGAAGGACTGTATCTTGTAAATTCTGTTTTCCAGTAAACTTGCCCGTATTCACATCAATTACAGTCATCGTCTCCATTTGTTCCACAATTAAATAAGCACCATTCGGGAGCCACACAATTTTTTGAAGTGCTTTCTCGATATCACGCTCTATTCCAAAATGGTTAAACATTGAAGATTTTTCATTATAAAAAGATACTTTTTCTTTTCCGACCTTTTCTTCTAATTCTTTTACTATACTTCTTGTATCTACAACTACTTTTTCAATCGTTTCAATCGGATTCTCTTGGAATACACGATCTAAAAAGGTCGCCGGTCGATGAAGTAGTAACGGTGCCTTTCCTTGGCCCTCTTTTCTTTTTAGCTCTTCATATAACTGCTGTAAACTTTGCATTTCAGCTTGTATTTCTTCAATTTCTCCTTTTTCAGAAGCAGAGCGAAAAATATAACCTCCTGTCCCTTCTACCTCAATTTGGAGTAGCTGTTGCCTTCTTTTATTGTTTTTTATTTTCCGAGAAACCGCACGCATTTCATCATATGGCATATAAACGACATATTTCCCGGTAAATTCTACGTTCGCCGTCAATTTCGGCCCTTTCGTATCAATTGCCTCTTTCACAACTTGCACGAGTACTGCTTGCCCTTCATGTATACGATAAGAAGATGGTACATCATCGTATGAAAGGTACGCATGTTTTTCTAAACCGATGTTTACAAAAGCTGCGTTCATTCCAGCAATCGTTCTTACGATACGTCCAACATAAATATGCCCAACAATCTCTTGTTCTTCATTTCGTTTCCATAAAAACTCAACAATTTTTTTCTTCTCTTCAATTGCAACGCGTTTTTCCGATCCTGCATAGTTTATATATAACGTTTTCAAAATTCTTTCCTCACTTTATAATCTTCTTTGCTTTTACAATAATAAAAGGTTAGTGCTATCGTCAACACTAACCGATTAATTCTTCAACAGATGAAGTTGTTCGTTTTTCAGTAAAATACGCATAGAGTAATTCATTTTCATCCAATGTGTAATGTTCTTTATATTTTCCATGGACGATAATAGAGTGCTTATACCCTCTACGAAATTTTGTGAATATCTTATATAAATGATCTTCTGATTGCACTTCAATAGGTGCAATCTTTTCAATTCCTCTTTTGTTCCCATAATAACGTTCTAATAAAAAACGCATAAAGGCATACTGTCTTTGTTTCCACTCTTGATATAACGACACCGCTAAAAATATGAGTAGTACCCACATCATAATATTGTTACTATTCCAAAGTAACTGCCACACTAGTATTACACTAAAAAAAACACATGATAATTTCATCATCTTTTCATGTGCTTGTAAATAAGGAAAACGATATGATAATACGTTAAACAATACTTTTCCACCATCAAGCGGCCAAATAGGTAGTAAATTAAATGCTAAAATAATTATATTATTCCATATAAAGAAATAATATAAATCCGCACCCAGCCAACCAGATTCAAAGACTATATAACCTACCACCATCATCCAAATATGTTGTATAGGCCCTGCAATTACAACAACAAGCTCCTCTTTCAATGACTTATTCCCATGCTCCTCAAGCTCAGCCACACCACCAAACGGTAAAAGTTGAATCTTTTTAATACGCCAATTGTAGTGTGCCGCCGCAAAGGCATGCCCAAGTTCATGGATAAGAACGATACAAAATAACAGTAGTAACTCTTTAAAACGTGCCGTAAAAATACCAATGACAATAATAACCCAAAACAACGGATGCACTGAAATCTTCGTTAAAACTTCTCTATATTTAATCAAATGAAATCACCTGAATCGGGTCAATAAATTTTTCATTCTTTTTTATCGCGAAATAAAACTTACCATTTTTATTATTCGCATCATTATTCACCGTTCCAATTTTTTGTTTCTTTGAAACGTAATCATATAATTTCACTGTCATGTCATTTAAATTCGCATACCACGATTCTGTTCCATCTGCATGCTGAATTTGAACCGTATTACCAAGTTCCTCTTTCTTGCCTGCAAAAACAACTAGCCCTTCATTCACTGACTCAACAGTTGCATTTATAGCTGTTTGAACAAATACACCTTGGCCATTTTTTTGAAACCCTTGCATCACCTTTCCAGAAGCAGGGATGGCATAATCTTTTTGCTGAATAGTTCCTTCTTTTTTCTCAGTAGGTGAATAAAATACGAGCGGTTTTCCAAACTGCTTTTCGTACCATTTCGCTACAGTAGCAAACTGAAATTCTTCTTTCATCACTTTTTCTGTAACAGCTTTAGCACCGTCGAAAGAAGAGGGTGCATTCTTATATAAAATAGCGACAGAAAGAACTAATATTGCTGATAACAAAAATTTGAAGAAAAATACTTCTTTTCGAAATAAAGGATGAATTTCCTTTTCTCCTTCTTCAATAAATACTGTTTCACTATCAAAATTCCCTCCAGCAAAATACTGCTCTTCCTCCATCTTTTCTTGCTCTGCCTTCCTTTTCGCAATCCGTTTTTTAATTTCTTCTACACGATTATTCTTCATACTGTCTCCTTTCTTTCATTAAGCTAATTTAAATAGAAACAGTTGTATACAGTTTGTACATATGTATGAGCTAAGAAAGGAAGATATTCGTGTGAAGAAAAAAGAAAGCACTTCGCATATGTGCGAAGTGCTTTTAACGGATTCCAAAGAAGTTTTTCATCTTTGTAAATACCGATACCTTTTCTTGTCCAAATGCTTGCAATGGTACATTCTCACCCAACAAGCGTCTTGCAATATTACGATAAGCTAACGCTGCTTTTCCGCTCGGTTGCAACGCTACAGGTTCACCTGTATTTGTAGCACGAATAACTTCATCATCATCCTCGACAACACCAAGAAGCTCGATTGACAATGTACGTACGATTTCATCAACATCTAACATATCCTGCTCATGAAGCATATGACTACGCACACGATTAATAACAAGTTTTGGTGGTTCAATATCCTCTTTTTCTAAAAGCCCGATAATACGATCCGCATCGCGCATTGAGGATACTTCTGGCGTCGTAACAACGATTGCTTTATCCGCACCAGCTACCGCATTTTTAAATCCCTGCTCAATCCCTGCAGGACAATCAATTAATATGTAATCATAATCTTGACGTAATACTTGTATTAATTCATCCATTTGTTCAGGTGTTACCGCTGATTTATCACTCGTTTGTGCTGCAGGTAATAAATAAAGATCATCAAAACGCTTATCTTTAATAAGCGCCTGAGGTAAACGGCAACGCCCTTCAACGACATCAACAAGATCAAATACAATACGATTTTCCAGCCCCATTACTACGTCTAAGTTTCGAAGACCGATATCTGTGTCAATTAAGCACACTTTCTTTCCAGATAACGCCAGGGCTGTACCAATGTTCGCAGACGTTGTAGTTTTACCTACTCCGCCTTTTCCAGATGTAATTACTATTGCCTCTCCCACAGCTATACAATTCCCCTTTCTAACTTTGTTAAATTAGGTCTAAGATGAGTGAGAAGTTGCAGTCGATCGACAACAATGTGATTGTTCTCATTAATATACGCACATTCTGCCGCCTCCGCTCCGTCTTCTTTCTCTTCCGGAGCCCGCATTGCCACATCACTAATTCGAAGTTGCATCGGGTTCATATCAGATGCAGCGATTACGGCATCCGAATCCCCATAATACCCAGCATGCGCAATTCCTCTTAATGATCCTACGACAAAAATATTCCCCCCAGCGATAACCGTTCCGCCTGGATTAACATCTCCAATTAACAATAAATTTCCTTTTACATGTAAAACTTGTCCAGAGCGAACAATTTTGGAAATAGGGACAATTTCTGTTTCTTCTTTCCAAGCTATTGCTTCTGCTTTCGTTATAACATCACTTTCAATTGAATCCACAACAAGATTCTTTTTATTACGAATTAACGTACGAATCTCTTCTTGTTGGACTTCTGTTAAATAACGATTTCCCACTTTCACATGCACTTCAATTAAAGAGCGCCCATCACCATCATAGTAATGTGTAGAAAGCTTTTCATCCAGTTCCTCCAGTAATTCAGAGAATGAACAACAATCATCTAAATGAAGCGTTATTCCGTCTTTTGTCCCTTTTATTGTTACATTTTGTTGCTTTTTTTCTTCCACTAAAGTTCACCCCACCGATTCAATTCGACATAAAATTAGAAAATCCTTTTTTCTTTTTCTTCCATCGCTTTTGAAAGACGCACTAAATATCGTCTCAGTGGGAAACAAACTATCAATAAGAAAATTGCATTTAGCAATAAAGTAGACAGGAGACGATCTGTGAAAAAGACATACGCTGACATATGAGTACGTCCTAACAAAGTTAAAAATCCATACACATAATACTCTAGTGCTACAATGCTAGCTAGTACAATAGAAGCAACAATAAATAAATTCAATTGTAGTATCTTCATCACACTATAAACTAAATAAGCTAAAATCGGATACGCAAATATATATATACCGACAAGTTCTGTGTATACGGTATCAAATAAGAAACCAAATAAGAGTCCGTAATAAATCCCTTGGACCGGACTATAGTACACAGTAATAAAACATAACACAATTATAAAGAAATGAGGTGCTGCTATACCGTCTTTCCAAAAAACCTCTGTTGGAACAATAGTAGCAAACATATTTTCAAATAGAAAAACAAAAAGGAGCAAAAGAGGAAGAGCTGCTCTTTTTAAAATCTTCATCATCTCTTCTCCCCCTCCTATTCTAATGGCGCTGAAGGCGTTGCACGTTTAGCAACCATAATATGCTCTACGTCATTCAAGTCAGCGGCCGGTTTTACATAAGCTGTTTTTGTTAAGCCGTATGGATCTGGCTGAACATCAACGATTGTTCCAATTACAAGACCTTTTGGGAAAATATCACCAAGTCCAGATGTTACAACTAATTGATCTTTCGCTACCTGAGCATCAGAGCCAATCTTTGTGAAAAGAAGTAAGTGCTTTTCTTTGTCGTAACCTTCAATCAATCCGAAGATTTTCTCATCACCTTGTACGATAGCAGAAACACGATTTGTTCGGCTCATAGAGCTTAGCAATTCTACTGATGATGTAAACTGGGATACACTTTTCACTCGTCCAACTAGACCTTGTGAAGTTACTACAGCCATATCTTTTTTAATTCCTTGCTGTGCTCCTTTATCAATTCCGATTAAATCGTACCATTTATCTGGATTACGAGAAACAACAGTAGATGGAATTTCAGTATATTGGCTATTCAACTCTTTTTTACCCGTTAACTCTTGTAACTTCTTGTTATCATCTTCTAATTGTTTTACTTTTCCTGATAGACCTGCATAATTATCTAATTTTGCTTTTAATTCTTTATTCTCTTCATACGTGCGCTTTACATCCTCTACATTTTCGAAGAATCCAGCTACGTATTTCGCTGGCTTTTGGAATACACGTTCTACAACACCGACAGTGTCTTTAACAAACTGCTCTGGCCATGTTAAACTGTTCCGTTCTTTCAATGAGATTCCAATCAATGCCACGAGAAGAATAATACTAACTAACAAAACAATTAATCTTTTGTTTAAGAAAAACTGTGGCACGTTCACACCCTCTTAATTTCATTGATTTTTATTTTGCAATATTATCGAGCAGCAGTTTTGAAAAGATCGATATTGTCTAATGCTTTACCCGTTCCAATTGCTACGCAATCTAATGGGTCTTCTGCAACAAGGACTGGCATATTTGTTTCTTCACTAATCACTTTATCTAAGTTACGTAGTAATGCTCCGCCACCTGTTAATACGATACCACGGTCCATAATGTCTGCCGCTAATTCAGGTGGAGTTTTCTCTAACGTATTTTTAACAGATTCTACAATTGCATCTACTGTATCTTTTAATGCATCTGCAATTTCTTCTGGCTGAATTAGTACTGTTTTTGGTAAACCACTTACTAAATCACGACCGCGAATTTCCATAGGCTCGATACCTTCTGGCTCGCCTGCAGAACCGATTTCTAATTTTAATGCTTCAGCCGTTCTTTCACCAATCATTAAGTTATAGCTTTTCTTAATGTACTGAATGATTGAATCGTCCATATCATCACCAGCAACACGAACTGATTGACTTGTTACAATACCACCTAAAGAAATGATTGCAACTTCTGTTGTACCGCCACCGATATCAACAACCATACTACCAGTTGGTTCCCAAACAGGTAAGTTCGCACCAATTGCTGCTGCAAATGGTTCTTCGATTGGATAAGCATCACGAGCACCCGCTTGACGAGTCGCATCGATTACTGCACGTCTTTCTACAGCTGTAATACCAGACGGTACACATACCATTACGTAAGGCTTACGTGAGAAGAATCCATTTGATTTTTGAGCTTGTTGAATGTAATATTTCATCATTGTTGCTGTCGTTTCGTAATCAGCAATTACACCGTCTTTCATCGGGCGAAGTGCCACAACGTTTCCTGGTGTACGACCAATCATTTGTTTTGCATCGCTACCTACAGCAACGATTTGTTTCGTATCAGTTTGTAACGCTACTACTGAAGGTTCACGTAAAACTACACCTTTTCCTTTTACATATACAAGCGTGTTCGCAGTTCCTAAATCTATTCCAAGATCGCGAGTAAAGCCACCAAATCCAAACATATTATTTATCTTCCTTTCTTGTTTTCACGGACTCATTTTTTCTTACTTTATATTATAAAAACAGTACGTTTTTTATATCTTTATCCTTTTTGTAGATAAATTTCTACAAAAAACTCATAAATCACATTATAAAACAAAATAAGTAAAAAGCATAGTCTTAAATATGACCTTTTTCCTTTAAACTCACGAATTTATGGTCACCTATTATAATATGGTCAAGCACTTCAATTCCGATAATCTGGCCGCATTCTACTAAGCGTTTCGTTACTTCAATATCCTCTCGGCTCGGCGTGGGGTCTCCTGAAGGGTGGTTATGAAGACATATGATAGAGGCTGCTGCGCGGCGGAACGCTTCTTTAAAAACTTCTCTTGGATGTACAATTGATGTGTTTAAACTTCCAATGAAAACCGTTTGCCTATGTATAACTTGATTTTTTGTGTTCAAATATAAACATACAAAATGCTCCTGTTGCAGGAAGCGCATTTCTTCCATCATATATCTCGCACAATCTTCTGGGCTTCGAATGCTGTATCTATTTTGATATTCTAAACGTACCATTCTTCTACCAAGTTCAAAAGCAGCTATAAGCTGGGCTGCCTTTGCAATCCCAACACCATGTATACTGACAAGCTCTTCTAACGTTGCATCTTTCAACATACGTAAACCATCAAAGTGATGTAAAATTTTATCTGATAACTTTAAAACTGTTTCTTCTTTAGAACCTGTTCTAAGTAACACAGCAAGAAGCTCCCGATTCGATAAACTTCCAGCTCCTTCTAACAATAAACGCTCCCGTGGCTGTTCTTCTTTGACAACATCACGAATACCGTTCATTTCTCCACCCCTTTTATTTGTTCTCTCAAAGAAAATCCCATGCAATTTTACGCATGGGTTACATCAATATTAAATTGTTTTAATTCCCGAACAAGACGTGAAATTGGTAACCCGACTACACTATAGTAGTCCCCTTGAATATGTTGAACAAAAATAGATCCTTTACCTTGAATTCCATAACTTCCTGCTTTATCAAGAGGTTCTTTTGATGCAACATATACGTCAATTTCCTCTTCTGTTAATTCCCAAAACGTAACTTCTGTACGCTCGTAAAAAGTGACTGTTTTGTCTTTTGCTATAATTGCAACACCAGTATACACTTCATGTGTTTTCCCTGATAATAATTGCAACATTTCTTTCGCCTCAGCCTCATTAGAAGGCTTTCCAAGAATACGCGATTCATATGTAACGATTGTGTCTGCACCTAACACAATGTAATCACTATTCGTTTCTGCTACCGCAGATGCTTTTTGCAGGGCGAGGGACATAACGATATCAGAAGGTGATGAGTACGCACCAATCGTCTCTTCTACTTCACTTACAATGATTTCAAATGGTACATCCGCTAACTCAAGCAGTTCCTTCCTGCGAGGTGACCCTGATGCTAAAATAATTTTTCTCATATTTTCTCCTTCCTTTCTCACATGAAGCAGAATCATTTACATCAATCGTATCAAAGGAATAGTTTGTCCACAAATGAAAGAAATATTATTTTCTCTAAATAAAATAATACTTTTTACTAAAATACGATTATATTCCTGCCATAGAGAAAGCACTTTGCTCTAAATTCAAAAGAAAAGAAAGAAGTACCTATACTTCTTCCTTCGTCATTTCATTATCCTATTATTTCACCTTTTGGGAAACAATTTTTTCATATGAAAGTATACCATCAATAATAACTTGATTTAATTTCGCCAAAGATTCCTTATCACCTTTTCCATCCTTCACTGTTTGCACAGCTACTGACGTATACATATACAATTTCTTTGCTTCTTCCTGCTTCATACTTTTCCCTTCTTTTTCAATTGCTTTCCACTCTTTTTCAATCGCACCTATATCTTTTGCATTACTTTTTCCACTAGCTTGTACGCTGGAAGCATATTTTGCTAAATGAGTATATAATGGCTGTACTTTTGTTAAAAATGCCCCAACTTCTTTATCATCTTTAAGTAATGCTTTATCTGTTATATCCCAGTTCTTTTTCAATACGGAGACATTATCATTTTTATACTGCGTCATTAATTGATTTATGCCTTGTTCATCGCTAGCAATACCAACAACTAATGCATACTTATCACCGCTTGGTTTTAAAGCTGCAACGCCTCCATTACCTTTCCACTCTTCAAGAGCGGCCTGTCCCTTTTCTTCGGAAGAATAAATCCCTCCTTGCACAAAAAATAATTTCATTGGATCTAATGACGTTCCTGTCTGTGCTTTTTGTTTTTCCTCTTTTGGTTCCGGTGTTTGTTCTGCCGTTCCACCCACCTTTGATTCTTCATTTCGCATCTGCTTCGAAGCTGTTACTTCGCTTCCCCCTGTCGCACCTTGTCCTTTAAGTAACTGTAGCATTCCCATCCCAAACGCCGTACCAATAACAATCGCAGTTGCAACGATTGCAATTAACGTATTGCTCCACTTCTTTCGTTTTTTTTCCTTAGACACCAATTTCGCTTTTTGAAACGGAACAACGTTTTTCGGTCTTTCACTTTCTACTACCATCCATTCAAATTCATCTTTCTTCTTCTCCTCATACTTCGCTTCGGTTCCATTCACTTTCACTGAGATCGTTCGTGATTGCTTGTCCATACACTCACACCTCACCTCTTATCGTTGTCCGCATCATATCATATTCATTTCACAAAAAAACGAGATATTTGTCAGAGGAATTCGCCAAATAATCCTATATATTTATCTTATATGTATGCATTTGACTTCATTTGTAGAACAAAAAAACTAGATAGCAAAGACTATCTAGTTTTTCTCACAAATATATTTTCGAACTTCCGAAATGAAATAAAGAGAACCTGTTATGATAAAAACATCATTTTCTCCAATCATTTCAACCTTCGTATCAATTGCCTCTTTCCAATTTTCAAAAACTAGTTTTGACTCTTTCTTTGAATACGATGCAAGCTTGTCAGCAGAAATAGCACGATCAAAGGCGAATGTTGTAAAAATAATTTCATCGGCAATGGTTTCTAATTGATCTACCATATTATGCAATTGTTTATCACCTAGGGCAGTAAATAAAACTATTACATTTTTATTTTTGTAATGTGATTCTACTGTTTTCACAAGACTTTCGATACCTTCTGGGTTATGGGCACCATCTATAATAATATCTGGATTGCTTTGCAGTTTTTCAAATCGCCCAATCCAATACGCTTCCTGTAATCCAGTTCTTATTTCTTCTTCCTCAATTAAAAATGATAAGTATGTTTTGACATACATGACTGCCATAAGTGCAAGTGCTGCGTTTCCTACTTGGTGAACACCTTTCATTGAGATTCGCACATCTTCAAAGGTGGCGAAAGGACAAATGAAATCGAACTGTTCTCCATCTTCGCCAGACTGTTTATGTAACACTGTAAAATGCTTGCCCATCTCGTATAAGTTTGCATGATTTTCCTTTGCAACTTTTTGAATGACTTGCAATGCTTCCTCATCTCGTACACCAGTAATAACTGGAACACCAGACTTAATAATCCCCGCCTTTTCATATGCAATTTCTCCTAGTGTATTCCCTAAAATATGCATATGATCGTGGCCGATATTTGTAATAATCGTGAGAACAGGATGAATAACATTCGTAGAATCAAAACGCCCTCCAAGCCCTGTTTCAAATAAAACAACATCACAGAAATTAACTTTACCGAAATAACAAATTGCCATAACAGTAATAATTTCAAACTCAGTCGCTTCCCCTAAATCCGTCTCATCTAGTTTTTCAACGACTGGCTTTACCATCTTTACAAGTTCAGTAATCTCTTCATCTGTAATTGGTGTCCCGTTCACACTAATACGTTCGTTAAATGTTTCAATATAAGGAGAGGTAAATGTTCCTACCTTATATTTTGCATCTTCTAACATGTAGCGCATATATGTTAACGTTGAACCTTTTCCATTTGTACCAGCAAGATGAACACATTTTATGTGACGCTCTGGATTTCCGAGCTCTTCTAGCATCCATCTCATTCTTTCTAATCCTGGTTTAATACCAAACTTCAATCGGCTATGAATCCACCCTATCGCTTCTTCGTATGTATGTATCACGTATGCTTTCCCCTTTCAAAAGACAACCTTCATACTCCTATTATACGCAAAGAAAAGAGACTCACCAATATAGTGAGCCTCTAAAAAACATTTTACTTTTCAAGATCTGCTAGACGTTGGCGAACTGCTTCACGTTTTTCTAGGTAGTCTTGCTCTTTCGCACGCTCTCCGTCAATAACTGCTGCAGGAGCTTTCGCTACGAAACCTTGATTTGAAAGTTTCTTCTGTACACGTTCTACTTCTTTGTCGAACTTCTCAAATTCTTTCTCAAGACGTGCTCTCTCTTCATCAAGATTGATAAGATCAGCTAACGGTAAGAATAACTCTGCACCTGATACGATTGCAGTCATTGCTTTTTCTGGTGCTTGTAAATCCGTTTGAATTATTAATTCGCTTGGGTTACAGAAACGCTCAATGTAAGAGCTGTTTTTTGTAAGTTGAGCAAGTACAGCCTCATCTTTTGCTTTAATTTGCATTTGAACTTTTTTGCTCATTGGCGTATTAACTTCTGCACGGATGTTACGAACAGAGCGAATGATATCAACTAGAAGGTGCATTTCTGCCGCAGCTTCTGTATCTTGTAAATCTTCGCGAACTGTTGGCCATGCTGCTACTGTAATAGATTCGCCTTCATGCGGTAAATGTTGCCAAATCTTCTCTGTTACGAATGGCATGAATGGGTGTAATAGACGCATTGTTTGGTCTAATACGTAAGCTAAAATAGAACGAGTTGTTTTCTTAGCTGCTTCATCTTCACCATATAGTGGCAGTTTCGCCATTTCAATGTACCAGTCACAGAAATCGTCCCAAATGAAGTTGTATAATGAACGACCAGCTTCACCGAACTCATATTTATCCATGTTACGCGTTACGCTTTCGATTGTTTCGTTTAAGCGAGTTAAAATCCACTTATCCGCAACTGATTTTTCCCCAGTTAAATCGATTTCTTCATACTTCATATCATCCATGTTCATTAATACGAAACGTGATGCGTTCCAAATTTTATTAATGAAGTTCCAAGTAGACTCTACTTTTTCCATACTGAAACGTAAATCTTGACCTGGTGCGCTTCCTGTTGATAAGAAATAGCGCATTGCATCTGCACCGTACTTCTCGATAACATCCATTGGATCAATACCGTTACCAAGAGATTTACTCATTTTACGTCCTTGCTCATCACGCACTAAACCGTGAATTAATACATCTTTAAATGGACGCTCGCCTGTAAACTCTAAACCTTGGAAAATCATACGAGATACCCAGAAGAAGATGATGTCATAACCCGTTACTAGTGCATCTGTTGAATAGTAACGTTTGAAGTCTACTGAATCTTCATCCGGCCAGCCAAGTGTTGAGAACGGCCATAACGCTGAACTGAACCATGTATCCAGTACGTCGTTATCTTGATTCCAGTTTTCAATATCTGCTGGCTCTTCTGTACCTACGTATACTTCACCAGTTTCTTTATGATACCAAGCTGGAATGCGGTGTCCCCACCATAATTGACGAGAAATACACCAGTCGTGAATGTTTTCCATCCAGCGTAAATATGTGTTTTCGAAACGCTCTGGTACGAACGTTACTTTCTCTTCTTCTTTTTGTTGAAGCTCTACTGCCTTCTCAGCAAGTGGAGCCATTTTTACGAACCATTGTGTTGATAAGTAAGGCTCAACAACTGCACCACTACGCTCACTATGACCTACTGAATGCATATGAGGCTCAATTTCTACTAATACGCCCGCTTCTTGTAAGTCCTTCACTAACGCTTTACGGCATTCGAAACGATCCATACCGTTATACTTACCAGCTTTTTCGTTCATTGATCCGTCTTCGTTCATTACTAAGATACGTGGTAAGTCATGACGGTTACCTACTTCAAAGTCATTCGGGTCATGAGCTGGTGTAATTTTTACAACGCCTGTTCCGAAATCTTTTTCTACGTACTCATCAGCAATAATCGGAATCTCACGGCCTACGATTGGAAGTGTAACTGTTTTCCCGATTAAATGTTTGTAACGATCGTCTTCTGGATGAACTGCTACTGCTGTATCACCAAGCATCGTTTCTGGACGAGTAGTCGCAAGACGAATATGACCAGTGCCATCTGTTAATGGATAGTTCATATGGTAGAATGCACCTTGAACTTCTTTATGAATTACTTCAATATCAGAAAGAGCTGTGCGTGTTGCTGGGTCCCAGTTGATAATATATTCACCGCGGTAAATTAAGCCTTTTTCGTATAATTGAACGAATACTTTATTAACCGCATCAGATAAACCTTCATCTAATGTGAAACGTTCGCGAGAATAGTCTAGTCCTAAACCAACTTTCCCCCATTGTTGACGAATGTGAGACGCGTATTCCTCTTTCCATTCCCAAGCTTTTTCAAGGAATTTCTCACGGCCAAGATCGTAACGTGAAATACCTTCTTTACGAAGTTTTCCTTCTACTTTCGCTTGTGTTGCGATACCCGCATGGTCCATTCCTGGAAGCCATAATACATCGTAACCTTGCATACGCTTCGTACGAGTTAAAATATCTTGAAGAGTTGTATCCCAAGCATGACCTAAGTGTAACTTACCAGTTACGTTCGGAGGTGGAATTACAATTGTGTATGGTTGTTTCTTCTCATCTCCTGTTGCTTCGAAATATTTGCCTTCAAGCCACCATTGATAAAGGCCTTCTTCAACGGACATATGATCATATTTAGTTGGTAAATTCTTTTCCGTATTTGACATTATTTTCCCTCCTTAAAATAAAAAATGCCCCTCATCCAAAAAGGACGAGGGACATCGCGGTACCACCTTTATTTACAAACAAATTCAGGAATTTGCTTATACTCTTAATTTGATAACGGACAAATCCGTCTTTTCCTAATAAGAACTATTCCGTTCAGAAAAGATGCTCCAGGGCTACCTTCTAACATAACTATCTAGAGAATCTCCCAGCTAATGATTCTCCTCTCTGAAGACGTTTCTTGTTATACTCTTCCCCTTCAAGGCATTTATATGATTGTTAATTATTATATACAATAGTGTAAAAAACGAAACCCTATTCGTCAAGATAAATTTAATACTACGGCTTTTTGGGCAAAAAAAGAAGATAAGTAGCATCCTCTACTTATCTTCTTTATCCCGCTATTTGCGGGCAGTAAGACCCCCACTGATTAAAGTTTCACTTTATCCGTTCCCTTGCTGGGCAGCTTGTAATTGCGAAAGGAAATATTCTATATTGCTAACGAGCCAATGCGATTGTTGTAAGCTCTTTACTCCGAGAAGTTCATTTTCCTTATTGCGACTCCCTCTTCTTTTCTTATAAGACTGGATTTGCCGAATAAATTGCGATGGATACGTCATATACGCAAACATGAGTAGTTGCTCTTCTTTCGTAAAAGGGAAATTTTTTTGGTACATTTGATACCATTCAAACCGATCACTTCGCGCAATTGGATACGTATTTAAAGACCGAGAATAAAACCCTACTATATCTTGCACCGGTGTGGCAAACTTCGATTTTTCTAAACTAATAAAATAGCCATTCCGTTCATAATCAAATAAGAAATGATTAAGCGATACGTTACCATGTACAAAAGTAATACGTGTTTTTTCTTTTTCTTTCATCGCATCGTTCCACTCAGTTAATTGCTTCATTGCAAACTCACGCGCCCTCATTACATGATGATAGTACGTACAATATTGCAATTCAAACGGAGACATATACCACTTCGCTTCAGATTCTACGAGAAACTCTTCTAACATCTCACCATCATTCTCCCAGCGATCGGATATATTTGTATAATGTTTTTCTAAATCTTCTTCTGTATACGTTTCTTCTTTCACCGTTTTTTGATGTAACGTCCCCAGAGTTTGAAACATTTTATGGTATTGATCATTATCCTCCCCATTGCCTTCCGCACGTTCTAACCAAGGCATTAAATAATAATTATACGTCCCGTCACTTAAAATATAATTTCCATCCGTCGCATGGTATATAGGTACATAATTTGAAAAACCGTTCTCCTTCAAATATTGAATATGGTGCAAAAAGTTATTCCGCTCTAACTTCCCGTCTTCTATTTTCTTGAGCGCATACGGACCTTGATTCGTGTAAATTTTCGTTACACTTCCGTGCTCTTCCATATGCTGTGTATCCAATCTATATTGCCTTACAATGGGTTCATAGCGATTTCGTAATTCAATATCCATACGAATAACCCTTTCTATTCAAAACATAGCCTTTAGGAAAATAAGCGAGTGAAAACACTCACTTATTTCGCTTTTGCCCTTGAAACAGGAATATAAATAATTTGTCCCGCAGTTAAATATATATCTTCTGTTTGATTGACACGATATAAGTTTTGTACAGACGTTTCATAACGGTCTGCAACAGATTCGATTGTATCCCCTTCTTGCACGAAATACATTCTTAACTTTGTAAATTCTTCTTCCGGTTCTTTCGTAAATATTTTCGTTAAATAAAGTGCATTTTCATCTCGCTGTGAATACGTTTCTTCTTCTTGCTCTTCTTGTTTTTTCGCTTTTTCTTTCTTGAAATCTTTTCTTCCGAACAATTCAAATTGTGGCGTTGATTCTTTCTCCTCTTCACGCTCCACAAATTCATGTTCTTCTATTTCCTCTTCCTCTACTTCCTGCTCTTTTCTTTGCTCTAGTTGAAACGGTTCAAATGCGTAATCTTCCCACTCATCTGATTCCTTATAGACTGGTTCTTCTACGTGCATGGCAGGTCTATTTTCATCTTCTTGTGCGGAATCAGCCTCTAACTCAGCATACGCTGTTTCTTCCTCTTCATCCTCGATTCTTTCTTCATCACATAAACCAGTGATAGATATATCCGCTAATAATTGTAAGCAACCATTTTCCTTTAATTCATAATCAAATTCCTCAATAGATACATATAGTTCTTCAATTACTTTCACACGGTTTCTCGGAATTGATATTTCAAGTGGAAAGGAATGAACAAGTTCATTAACCCCATCTTCCCTTGTTTCTACATAATCAATCGACTTCGCTGGCGATAAATCTCTTAATGAATAAGCCGAATCATCTTGCCGCGCAACATACTCTCCCGTTAAATCTAATTGCCCTCTCACGATAACTTCATGATCAAGCTCTTCTATCTCAACGTCTGGATCTAACGAAATTGACAAAAGTTCTTCGACTTCCTGTCCTTTTTGGAACCAAACAGATTCTTTTAATGAAAAACGTAATGAATGATCTGTTGCCACTTCTTTTCCCCCTCCCAAACTATATGTCATTACAGATTTATGTATGGAAAGCTGACTTTATGAATAAAAAAAATCGCTCCCCTTATGGAGAGCGATTTTCTTTCAAAAATTAAGCTTTTAATTTTGACATTGCAATTTCAGCTGCTGCAATCGTCGCTTCAATATCTGCATCACTATGTGCTGTCGATAAGAATAGACCTTCGAATTGAGATGGTGGCAAGAATACACCTTGTTCTACCATTTCACGATAGTAAGCCGCAAAGAATTCTAAGTTTGAAGATTTTGCTGCATCGTAATTAATAACTTGTTCATCTGTAAAGAAGATACCAATCATAGAACCCGCACGGTTAATATGATGCGGAATGCCATGTTTTTCAGCCGCTTTACGTAAGCCAGCTTCTAACATTTCAGCTTTACGCTCAAATTCTACATATGATTCTGGCGTTAACTGTACTAACGTTTCATAACCTGCTGCCATTGCAAGTGGGTTACCTGATAAAGTACCCGCTTGGTAAATCGGTCCGCTCGGTGCAACTTGGCGCATAATTTCTGCTTTACCACCGTATGCTCCTACTGGTAAGCCACCACCGATTACTTTACCTAAACAAGTTAAATCAGGTGTTACACCGTAATAACCTTGTCCGCAATTATAAGCAACTCGGAATCCTGTCATGACTTCATCAAAAATAAGCAATGCACCATTTTGCTCTGTTACTTCACGAAGACCTTCTAAAAATCCTGGTTGCGGAGGAACAACACCCATATTTCCTGCTACTGGTTCTACAATTATACAAGCAATATCATCACCAAATTGTTCGAAAGCGTATTTCACACTTTCTAAATCGTTATACGCTACGGTAATCGTATTTTTCGCTACACCTTCTGGTACACCTGGGCTATCTGGTAAACCTAGCGTCGCCACACCAGAACCCGCTTTAATTAATAACGAATCACCATGACCGTGGTAACAACCGATGAATTTCAAAATTTTATTACGTCCTGTATAACCACGAGCTAAACGTAGCGCACTCATTGTCGCTTCTGTTCCAGAGTTAACCATACGTACAATCTCAATTGATGGTACGCGCTCAATAACAAGTTTCGCTAATTTATTCTCAATTTCCGTTGGGGCACCGAAGCTTGTTCCTCTTTCAGCAACAGATTTTAAAGCTTCAACAACACGATCATTCGCATGACCATGAATTAAAGGACCCCATGATAATACGTAATCGATGTATTCATTTCCATCGATATCATATACTTTAGAGCCTTTTCCGCGCTCCATAAACAACGGATTCATACCAACAGACTTAAAAGCACGAACAGGGCTATTTACGCCACCAGGCATTAAATCTTGCGCCTCTTCAAACGCCGCAATCGACTTATCAAACTTTTTCATTATTTAGCGCCTCCTTCTTGTAACCATCTTGCTGCATCTTTTGCATGATACGTAATAATTAAATCTGCTCCTGCACGTTTCATGCTCATTAATTTTTCAAGTACAACTTCTTTTTCATTAATCCAACCATTTTGCGCTGCTGCTTTAATCATCGAATATTCACCACTTACGTTATAAGCAACGACTGGTAAATTAAAGTTATTTTTCACATCACGAATGATATCTAAGTAAGAAAGAGCTGGCTTTACAATTAAGAAATCTGCCCCTTCCATTACATCTGATTCTGCTTCACGGAATGCTTCCATACGGTTCGCTGGATCCATTTGATATGTTTTACGATCACCAAATTGCGGAGCACCGTGCGCCGCATCACGGAATGGTCCGTAAAATGCTGATGAATATTTCACAGCGTACGACATTACTGGTACGTGTCCAAAACCATTTTCATCTAATGCATGGCGAATTGCTGTTACGAATCCGTCCATCATGTTTGATGGCGCAATAATGTCCGCTCCTGCTTTCGCTTGGCTTACAGCTGTTTTCGCAAGAACTGCAAGAGACTCGTCATTTAAAATAATACCATCTTCAATTACACCGCAATGACCATGGCTTGTGAATTGACATAAACATGTATCTGCAACTACTACTAGCTCAGGGAATTCACCTTTAATTTGCTTAATTGCACGTTGCACAATTCCATGATCACAATATGCTGATGATCCAACTTCATCTTTTTCAGCAGGTAAACCAAATACAATAACAGAACGAATACCTAAATCAACAACCTCTTGCATCTCAGCTTGCAATAAATCTAAAGATATTTGATATACGCCTGGCATAGAAGGCACTTCATTACGAACATTTTCTCCTTCTAATACAAAAATAGGGTAAATAAAATCTTCCGTATGTAAAAACGTTTCACGCACAAGCGCACGCATATTACCACTTTGTCTTAAGCGACGATGACGATTAAATTGTAAAGAGTTCATAGATTTCTATCCCCATTCTTTTATTTTATAGATTCACAAATGCATTGTAGTAATGCTTCTACAGTGTACTCTTTCGGCATAATAACATGCGGAAAATAAAGGCTCGCCTCTTTTTCCGTAATAGGCCCTATACAAGCAATTGTACATTTTTTTGTCCATTCTCTCCAGTTTGTACCCTCAAGTAAACGAACAAAACTAGTAACAGTTGAAGGGCTCGTAAATGTAATAATGTCTACTTTCCCTACTTCTAACGCTACTATAAGCTCTTGCCTTTTCTCTACATTCTCTTCCGTACCATATACGATTAGCTCCTCTAGAGAAACACCAATTTCGCGAAGTGCAACTGGAATTACATCTCTTGCTAAATTCCCTTTCGGAAATAAAATGCACTCGTTTCCACTTAGTCTTTTTACAAACTCTTCTGCAAATACTTCTGCAACAAATGAAGTTGGAACGAAGTCCACTTGATAGCCCCGCTTTTCTAACTCTAACCTTGTTTTCACGCCTACTGCAGCAATTTTAGTCTTTGCGGGTAGCTTCTTTCTCAAACTATCTAGAAAAAAAGCTACCCCATTTTTACTCGTGAAAATAACCCAGTCATACGAATGCAGCTGCCCTGCTATATGTTGAATTTGCCTATGAGACATACCTTCCATACGCAAAAGCGGAATTTCCAATGGAATTCCGCTCTTTTCTTTCACCGCTACACTCATTTGTTTCGCTTGATGCTGGGCACGTGTAATTAATACCGTTTTGCCAGCGAGAGCGTTCATATTTATTGTTGCCCCTTATTTGCAGCAAGAATGAGTTCTTTTGCGCCTTGTTTAATTAAACGGTCCGCAGCCTCTAATCCTACTTCCTCTGGATTAGTTCCTGCTACTGTCTCTTTCAATAAAATAGAACCGTCCATAGAACCGACAAGAGCTGTTAATTCGATTGCATCATTTTCTGTAAGAGTTGCATATCCAGCGATCGGAACTTGGCAGCCACCTTCAAGTTTATGAAGAAATACTCGTTCTGCCGCCACTGTTCTTTCTGTTACTGCATCATTCATATGCGCTAACAACTGTAGTAAATCCTTATCATCCTCACGGCATTCAATCGCTAATGCACCTTGTCCTACAGCAGGTACACATAACGTCTCATCTAAATGTTCTGTAATAACTTCATTATCCCAGCCCATTCTTTGTAATCCAGCTGTTGCTAAAATGATTGCATCGTAATCTTCTTCTTGTAATTTACGTAAACGTGTATCGATATTTCCTCGAATCCACTTCACTTGTAAATCTGGTCTCGCAGCTAATAATTGTGCACTGCGTCTTAAACTACTCGTACCTAAAATAGCGCCTTCTGCTAACTCTTTAAACGATGCTCCGCTTTTTGAGATAAAAGCATCACGAGGGTCAACACGCTTCGGTGTACAACCAATCATTAATCCTTCTGGAAGTACGGCCGGCATATCTTTCATACTATGTACAGCCATATCAATTTCTTTCGTAAGTAACGCATGTTCAATCTCTTTAACAAACAAGCCTTTTCCGCCTACTTTTGAAAGAGTAACATCTAAAATAACATCACCTTTTGTGACGATTTCTTTCACTTCAAATTCATATGGTAAACCTAGTGCTTTTAACTGATCAATAAACCAGTTTGTTTGCGTTAATGCTAATTTACTCTTTCGTGACCCTACAATAATTTTGCGCATAATTCTCTCTCCTCATTATAAATACCAAAAGTGGAAGTTGGATAAACTGCTTAATAGAAAAATATTGATTAGCATTACGAGAAATGCTCCGATGTTCCACTGCACGATTTTCTTCCCTTGCAACACATCTGCCACTCGTAAATATAGGCCAGCACAATATACAAATAGAACGACAAAAGACCCGATCACTTTCGTATCATACCAATGGAAATTGTCCAATTTCGTATATCCCCATATGCATCCTAATAAAATAGCTAATAAGAAAAATGGAACAGAAAATAAATTTAATCCGTAAGACATCGATTCTAGCTTCGGCAAATTCCCTAACCTTCTTAATCTCGCATTCCATTTTTTCTTTTTTAATAGGCGATATTGCAATAAATACATAATAGAAAAAATGAACGATACAGTGAAAGTTGCATAAGAAATAATAGCCATACCGACATGTACATATACAAGTTCTGAAACTAATTGCTCTGCCAGTACCGGCGACATCTTTCCGAGCGGTGTAAAAATAGAAAAAGCGCTTACGCCAAATGCGACAACATTTGTAAAAAAGACTAGAAAGTCAATTCTCATAAATCGATTAATGACTAACGACATCGTAATCAATAGCCAAACATAAAAATAAATCCCTGATAATAAAGTTAATATAGGGTTCGTTTCTGAATCTGTAGCCCTAAGTAACATAAAGATAGACTGCAGAACCCATACAATCGAAAGTAACCAAAAAGCAAATCGGTTCGCCTTTCGGTTACTTTGGAAATAATCTATAAAATATAAACTAATGCTACAAGCATATAAAATAATTGCAATATGATAAATAATACTGTTATTTAAAAAACTCATCCGATCATCCTTCCAAATTATAAAGATGGAACGGATGGTGTCCACGCTCTTTTATGTTCTACTTCTTCCGCACAACTCTCTACATCTTCCATTTCTAAGTCGAAAATCTTTGCAAATAACGCTAATTTTTCGTCTGCTCCCTCTTCAGCAGCTATTTCTTTCGCTACTAAAATTGGGTCTTTTAATAATTGATTAATAATACTTTTCGTATGCTTACTAATTACTTTTCTCTCACGATCACTAAGATTCGGTATTTTTCGTTCCAAGCTTTCCATCGTTTCACTTTGAATAGCAAGTGCCTTATCACGAAGAGCTGCTATTAACGGAACAACACCAAGTGTACTTAACCACGTTTTAAATAAAACAATTTCCTCTTCAATCATAAATTGAATTTTCTCTGCTTCTTTCAAACGCTCAGCACGGTTTGCTTCCACTACTCCTTGCAAATCATCAATGTCATATAAGAAAGAACCTTCTAGTTCATCAATCGCTGGATCAATATCACGTGGCACTGCAATATCCACCATAAATAACGGACGACCAGAGCGCATTTTCTCTACCTTTGTCATCATCTCTTTCGTGATGACATATTCAGATGCACCAGTTGAACTAATTAAAATATCTGCTTCTAATAATGCACATTGCAATTCACTTAAAGGCTTTGCATGTCCCATATATTTCTCAGCCATTACTTCCGCTTTCGTAAAAGTCCTATTCATGACTGTTACTTTTCGAGCACCGCTTCCATATAAGTTTTGCAGTGCCAGTTCACCCATCTTACCAGCACCAAGAATAAGCACATGACAATCTGTTAACTCACCAAATATTTTCTTTCCGAGCTCAACAGCAGCATAGCTGACAGACATCGCACTTTCACCAATCGTCGTTTCTGAGTGCGCACGTTTCGCTAACGTAACCACCTGCTTAAACAACTCATTAAAAATTGTGCCTGTCGCTTTTACTTGTTGCGCTTCTAAAAAGCTATCTTTTATTTGGCCTAAAATCTGTGTTTCTCCAACTACCATAGAATCTAAACCGCACGTCACGCGGAATAAATGATCTATTGCACCGTCTTGTTCAAAAATAGTTAAATATGGTGCGACTTCTTCTATTTCAAGCTGAAACCAATCAGCTAAAAACTTCTTAATATAATACCGTCCCGTGTGTAATTGATCGACAACAGCATAAATCTCAGTGCGATTACAAGTTGATACAATGACATTCTCTAACACGCTCTTTTGATTTTGTAATGTAGTCATTGCTTGCTCTAGCTCTGCTGCCTGAAATGTGAGTTTCTCACGAAATTCTACAGGGGCTGTTCGATAATTTACACTAACAACAAGAATATGCACGCAGCATGTCCCCCTTCACCCGTTTTATCACTTTATCTACTATCATAATACAACTTTCCTCTTATGAATCTGACAATCGTGTGAACAACCGATTATTTTTTATTTATTCTCCGTATGTAATAAAGGAGATTCAGTAAAACTAATAAAGACTTTCTACTTTATAATGATTATAAATTAATAACTCTATTTGTACGTTACCAAAAAAAGCACTCATAATCAAGTGATGGAAACTATTCCATATGAATTATAACATCATCTTTCCTATCTTCTTTCATCATGCAGGAAAATATGTATGATTGTTCCAAATCGTAGCACAAACTTTCTCAATACAATGTATTTGACATTGTATTTCTTTTTCGTTATATTGATTTTACAAAATTAAATTGTGCACAACTCAATTAGAAGGGAGTTATGTATGACAGAGAATTCTTTACATCTAGATAACCAACTTTGTTTTTCTATTTACGCCTGTTCTAAAGAAGTTACCCGCTTTTATCGACCATATTTAGAAGAGATGGGTATTACGTATCCTCAGTACATTACTTTACTCGTACTATGGGAGCAAGATGGACTAACAGTAAAAGAAATTGGAGAACGTCTATTTTTAGATTCCGGTACGTTAACACCTATGTTAAAACGAATGGAATCATTAAAACTTGTAAAACGCGTTCGTTCCAAAGAAGATGAGCGCAAAGTTTGTATTAAATTAACAGAACAAGGTAAAGATTTAAAAGAAAAGGCTTGTTCATTGCCGACAACAATGGCAACAAATTTAGGAATTACAGAACAAGAATATCGTTCTTTATTAATTCAATTAAATAAACTAATTGAAACAATGAAAACAATTAATGATAGAAAAGGGGAATAAACATGGATAAATTATATACTGCTTCAGTAACTGCTACAGGTGGAAGAAACGGAAAAGTAATTTCAGATGATGGCATATTAAATCTTGATGTAAAAATGCCGAAAGCACTAGGTGGTGCAGGCGGAGAGGCAACGAATCCAGAACAACTATTTGCTGCTGGTTATGCCGCTTGTTTTGATAGTGCATTACAGCTTGTCATTCGTACAAAACGTGTGAAAGTAGAAAGTACAGAAGTAACTGCTCACGTTTCTATCGGAAAAGATACAGATGGTGGTTTCGGCCTATCTGCTGTACTTGATGTACATGTTGCTGGCGTCTCTCATGACGAAGCACAAGAACTTGTAGAAGCCGCTCACGGTGTATGTCCTTATTCGAAAGCAACAAGAGGTAATATTGAGGTTATATTAAACGTACGATAAAAAATTTAGTAAATAAAAAAAACGCGCGACATTCGTCACGCGTTTTTTGTTTTTGTCATTCTATGAATTGCCTTCCACGCTTCTTCTTTTCCAAGTCCTGTTTCAGAAGAGAATAGAACGATTTCATCGCCAATTTCAACAGCAAGCGTTTCTTTTACAACTTTTAAATGCTTTTGCCATTTCCCTTTCGGAATTTTATCGGCTTTCGTCGCAATGATAATTGTTGGGATTTCATAATGCTTTAAGAAATCATACATCATCACGTCATCATTTGTTGGTTGGTGACGTAAATCAACTACTAATACAGCTGCGTCTAATTGCTCACGTGTTGTAAAGTAAGTCTCAATCATCTTGCCCCATGCTGCGCGCTCTGTTTTAGATACTTTCGCATAGCCATAACCTGGAACGTCAACAAAATGCATCATCTCATTGATTAAGAAAAAGTTCAACGTTTGCGTTTTTCCTGGTTTAGAAGAAATACGTACTAACTTTTTACGATTTAAAATTTTATTAATAAAGGAAGACTTCCCGACATTTGAACGACCTGCTAATGCAATTTCTGGTAAATCACTGTCTGGATATTGTTCTGGTTTAACAGCACTAATTACAATATCTGCTTTTGTTACTTTCATTGTTTCACTCCTACTAATGCGTGCTCCAATACTTCATCTAAATGAGATGCAAGCACAAACGTAAGGTTTTCTTTTACGCTTTCTGGAATATCATCTAAATCTTTCTCGTTTTCTGCCGGCAAAATAATTTTTGTTAAGCCTGCGCGGTGAGCACTTAATGTTTTTTCTTTTAAACCACCAATTGGTAATACACGACCACGAAGTGTAATTTCACCTGTCATCCCCACTTCTTTACTTACAGGAATACCTGTTAGTGCAGAAATAAGTGCCGTTGCCATCGTAATACCTGCTGACGGTCCATCTTTTGGAACTGCTCCTTCTGGAACATGAATATGAATATCATTTTTCTCATGGAAATTCGGATCAATCTGAAGCTCTTCTGCACGAGAACGAATATAGCTAAACGCTGCTTGTGCGGATTCTTTCATAACATCCCCAAGTTTCCCTGTTAAAATTAATTTCCCTTTACCTGGCGCTACAGACACTTCAATCGCAAGTGTATCACCGCCTGCTGCTGTATACGCTAATCCTGTTGCCATACCAACTTGGTCTGTTTTTTCAGCTTGCCCATAACGGAATATGTGCTTACCAAGTAAATCAACAATGTTTTTCTCTGTTACTACAATACGCTTGCGTTCTGCTGTAACGATAATTTTCGCTGCTTTACGACAAACTTTTGCGATTTGACGCTCTAGCGTACGAACACCGGCCTCACGTGTATAATAACGAATAATTTCAAGAAGTGCTTCATCACGTACTTGTAAATTACCTTTTCGTAAGCCATGCTCTTTTAATTGTTTCGGCAATAAATGTTCACGGGCAATGTGAACTTTTTCAAGTTCTGTATAGCCAGCAATCGAAATAATTTCCATACGGTCAAGCAACGGACCTGGAACACTTGAAAGTGTATTCGCAGTTGCTACAAACATAACTTTCGATAGATCATACGGTTCTTCAATGTAATGATCACTGAAGTTATGGTTTTGTTCTGGGTCTAACACTTCAAGTAATGCTGCTGATGGATCTCCACGGAAGTCGTTAGACATTTTATCAATCTCATCTAATAAAAAGACTGGATTAACTGTTTTCGCCTTTTTCATACCTTGAATAATGCGTCCTGGCATCGCTCCAACATACGTACGACGGTGACCACGGATTTCAGATTCATCACGTACACCACCAAGGGATACACGGACAAAATTACGATTTAATGATGTTGCAATCGAACGCGCTAACGATGTTTTCCCGACCCCAGGAGGTCCTACTAAGCAAAGGATAGGTCCTTTTAATGAATTCGTTAACTTCTGCACAGCTAAATATTCAAGTACGCGCTCTTTCACTTTCTCAAGCCCGTAATGATCTTTGTTCAAAATTTCTTCAGAATGAGCAAGATCAATCATATCTTCTGTCGCTTCTGTCCACGGAAGTGCTAATAACCAATCCATATAATTACGAATAACACCGCTCTCCGCAGAACTTGCTGGTAACTTTTCATAACGGTCTAATTCTTTCAGTGCAGCCTTCATTGTTTCTTCAGGCATTCCTGATTGTTCAATTTTCTCACGAAGCTCTTCAACTTCCCCGCCCTTACCTTCTTTATCACCAAGTTCAGTTTGAATCGCCTTCATTTGCTCACGTAAGAAATACTCTTTTTGCGTGCGCTCCATTGAACGTTTCACTTTTTGTCCAATTTTCTTTTCTAAACTAAGTAACTCTTGTTCATCTTGAATAATTGAAATAAGTGTATGTAATCGTTCCTTCACAGATACAATCTCTAAGATTTCTTGTTTCTGCTTCGTTTTAATCGGCAAGTGAGAAGCAATTAAATCAGCTAATCTTCCTGGCTCTTCTACATCAGCTACCGTTGCAAATGTTTCATTTGAAACTTTTTTCGAAACTTTAATATATTGTTCGAAATGCTCCAGTAATGTACGCATAAGAGCTTTCTCTTCTAGATCATCTTCCACTTCTTCAGTTACCGTTTTGATAGAAACCTGCACTACATTCTCTTCTTCGATAAACTCTACTACTTCAGCTCTATGTAAACCCTCTACAAGGACACGAAGCGTACCGTTCGGCAATTTTAACATTTGCTTCACTTTCGCCACTGTACCTACACTATATATGTCATCTTCTTTCGGATCATCGATATTCATTTCTTTTTGCATCGCTAAAAAGATGATATTTTCATCCATTGCCGCCTGCTCTAGTGCTTGTATCGATTTATCACGTCCTACATCAAGATGCAGAACCATCGTTGGATATACGAGAACGCCTCTTAATGGTAGGAGGGGTACGATTCTTTCATTCGTATTCATACTAGACATAGCACCTCCATAATAAATTAAACTCCTGTTCAACTATTTTATATTACAATACATCTAGATGCAATTGCAGAGATTTTCCGCAATTGTAAATCCCTCGTTTTTTCTCCCTTTTAAAAGGAAAAAAGACTCCGCTTAAGCATACAAACTTAAACGAAGTCTGGCAAATTTTATTATCGTTCATTCTCACATTGATTGTGCATCTGTTTCGTCTACAGTAGTATGTATATCAAGGTCTCGATGCATATTTTCCTGCATAAATGTTAGCTCAAATACTTCTTTTAACTTACGAACAGGAATGATTTCAATTCCTTTTATTGTATACAAAAACGGTTGCATGTTTTCAGCAGGAATGATGACTTTCTTAGCACCTGCTTTTTTCGCGGCTTTTATTTTTGCGTACACACCACCAATAGGTTTCACTTCCCCGTGTATACTTATCTCACCGGTCATCGCTACTTCATTACTCACATACGTACGATGCACTGCTGAATATACACCTGTTGCCATAGCAATACCTGCCGAAGGCCCATCAATTGGGATACCACCTGGAAAATTAATATGTATATCGTACCCTTCTGGCAACACATCTAGAGAACGAAGTACTGTTAATACATTATCTACAGAACCTTTCGCCATACTTTTACGGCGAATGGATTTCGTTTGACTACCAATACTTTCCTCTTCCACAATCCCGGTAACATTTACCGACCCTTTATCTTTCGCCTTGATTGCTGTTACTTCAATTTCTAATAACGCGCCTGTATTTGGTCCGTATACAGCAAGTCCATTTACAAGACCGATTCTCGGAATAGGATAAATACGTTTTTCATATTTCGGTGTAAGTTGACTAGAGTGAACAACCCACTCTATATCTTCATCTTTAATGAAAGCACGTTCTTCATTTATTGCCATACCAGCAGAAATTTGTACAAGGTTAATCGCTTCTCGTCCATTTCTTGCATACATCCCTATCATTTCAATACCATTTTCACCCATTTGCATTTCCACTTTATCAGCTGCATTCTTCGCTACTTTTTGAATCTCTTCTGTATCTAACTCACGGAAAAACACTTCTAAACAGCGTGACCGAATAGCAGGAGGAATCTCCTCTGGCGAACGTGTCGTCGCCCCAACTAAGCGAAAATCGGCTGGCAAACCTTTTTGAAAAATATCATGTATATACGTTGGAATCATCGAATTTTCTTCACTATAGTACGCACTTTCCAAAAATACTTTCCGATCTTCTAACACCTTTAACATTTTGTTCATTTGAATTGGATGTAATTCGCCAATCTCATCAATGAACAAAATACCACCATGCGCATCTGTTACAGCCCCTTTTTTCGGCTGTGGGATACCAGCTTGCCCCATTGCACCTGCCCCTTGATAAATCGGATCATGGACTGAACCAATTAATGGGTCTGCAATACCACGTTCATCAAATCTTGCTGTCGTCGCATCAAGTTCGATAAATGTTGCATTCGTACGAAATGGAGATTTCGGATTGCGTTTCGCTTCTTCCAATACAAGACGTGCTGCCGCTGTCTTCCCGATACCTGGCGGACCATATATAATTACATGTTGCGGATTCGGACCACAAAGAGCCGCTTTTAACGACTTAATCCCGTCCTCTTGCCCTACAATATCTAAAAAGGATGTAGGGCGTACCTTTTCCGCAAGCGGCTCTGTTAAAGAAATCTCACGCATTTTACGAAGCTGTTCTAATTCTTTTTTCGATTCTCGATCAATTGAAACTTTTTGTGTTCGCTGATTTCGAAGTAAATGCCAAAAATACAATCCGACAATTACACCAAAAACAAGTTGAACAAGTAAAAATATATTTGTCCAGCTCATAATTTATTTCCTCCCGCAATGTTTTATCATTTAGTATTTCCGCGGAGGAACATAGCTAAACATAAAGAAAAACAGCAATTATAAAAATTGCTGTTTCTTCTTCGCACTATGCAGATGTTTTTGTATCAAGTACAGTACCGTCTTGTAATACCAATTTCGGCGGTTCATTATCAGCTACTGTTTCTTTCGTCAGAATACACTTCTCGATATCTTTGCGAGATGGAAGTTCGAACATTACATCAAGCATTAAGCCTTCAATAATAGAACGAAGTCCACGAGCACCTGTTTTACGTTCAATTGCTTTTTTCGCAATCTCAACTAGTGCACCTTCTTCAAACTCTAACTCAACATCGTCAAGCTCCAATAATTTTTGGAATTGCTTAACAAGTGCATTTTTCGGTTTCGTTAAAATATCTACAAGAGCATCTTCATCAAGCGGCTCTAGGTTCGCAATAACTGGAAGACGACCGATAAACTCCGGAATTAAACCGAATCTTAAAAGATCCTCTGGTAAAACGTGAGATAAAACATGCTTCTCATTTACATCAGCATTTTTCTTCTCAGCACCAAATCCAATTACTTTCTCACCAAGGCGACGTTTAATAATTGGCTCAATGCCATCAAACGCTCCACCACAAATGAATAGGATGTTCGTTGTATCAATTTGAATGAACTCTTGATGCGGATGCTTACGACCACCTTGAGGTGGAACGCTCGCTACAGTACCTTCTAAAATTTTCAGAAGTGCCTGCTGTACACCTTCACCAGATACATCACGTGTAATTGATGGATTTTCGGACTTACGTGCCACTTTATCAATCTCATCAATATAAATGATTCCTTTTTCCGCTTTCTCTACATCATAATCAGCTGCTTGGATTAATTTTAGTAAGATGTTTTCTACATCTTCCCCTACATAACCAGCTTCTGTTAAAGATGTTGCGTCCGCGATTGCAAATGGAACATTTAAAATACGCGCTAATGTTTGTGCCAATAATGTTTTACCACTACCAGTTGGCCCAATAAGTGAAATATTACTCTTCGCTAATTCTACATCATCAATTTTACTGTTAGAATTAATGCGTTTGTAATGGTTATATACCGCTACCGCTAGTGCTTTTTTCGCGTTATCTTGTCCGATGACATACTCATCTAAGATTTCACGAATTTCTACCGGTTTCGGTACATCTTTGAATTCTACTTCTTCGTCCTTCGCAAGCTCCTCTTGTACAATTTCAGTACAAAGTTCGATACACTCGTCACAAATGTAAACACCTGGACCTGCAACTAACTTTCGAACTTGCGTTTGTGTTTTACCACAGAAAGAACATTTTAATTGACCTTTTTCATCATTAAATTTAAACATATTTTCACACCCCTTACAAAGTGCTAACCTCTTGCCTTCGTATGTACACGATAAATGTATCGTATGTAAATACATATTATGTCACTACGTGGCGAGAAATACAAATAATATGACTAGTTATGTACAAATAAAAAAATTTTAAAACTTTTGAAATATGTATATTCGACTTGTAAAGGAAGTTTTCCTTCTTCATCGAAAAGTTTTATAAATATATTTCTATATTTATAAAACAAGGCACGATTAAAATCGCGCCTTGTTATTTTATTATGCAGCGTTGTCTACTAAGAAGTCTACAGCTTTACGCACTTTAAGATCTTCAGATAAAGCGTCTACGCTTCCAAGAGCTTGCTTGATAGCGTCTACTGGCATACCGTACATTTCAGCCATTTTTTCAACTTCTGCAGTTACTTCTTCTTCAGTAACTTCGATGTTTTCAGCTTCAATGATAGCTTCAAGAACAAGATTGATTCTTACGCGTTTTTGAGCGTCTTCTTTCATTTGCTCTTTTAACTTGTCAGCGTCAGTACCTGTGAATTGGTAGTAAAGCTCAAGGTTCATACCTTGTTGGCTTAAACGTTGCTCGAATTCACGAACCATACGATCTAACTCAGTGTCGATCATAGCTTCTGGAATCTCGATTTCAGCGTTAGCAGCAGCTAATTCTACTACTTCGTCACGTACTTTGTGCTCAGCTTCGTGCTTTTTGCCTTCTTCTAAGTTTGTGCGAAGTTTTGTTTTTAATTCATCAAGAGTTGCAACTTCTTCGTCAGCTTCTTTAGCGAACTCGTCGTTTAACTCAGGAAGTTCTTTTGTTTTGATTTCGTGAATTGTTACTTTGAATGTAGCTGGTTTACCAGCTAATTCAGCAGCGTGGTACTCTTCTGGGAATGATACTTCAACTTCTTTAGAATCACCAGATTTAAGACCAATTACTTGCTCTTCGAAACCAGGGATGAAAGTACCAGAACCGATTGCAAGAGAATAGTTTTCGCCTTTTCCGCCTTCAAATGCTTCGCCATCAACGAAACCTTCGAAGTCGATTACAGCTGTATCACCGTTTTCAACAGTTCCTTCTTCTTTAACAACTAGTTCAGCTTGACGCTCTTGTAAAGATTTTAATTCGTTCTCTACATCTTCGTCAGTTACAGTTGTTTCAACTTTTTCTACTGCTAAACCTTTGTACTCACCTAATTTAACTTCAGGTTTCACTGTAACTTTTGCAGTGAAGATAAGGTTAGCATTTTTTTCGAACTTCTCGATGTTGATTTCAGGATGATCAACTGGGAAGATACCAGCTTCATCGATCGCTTCACCGTATGCTTTTGGTAAGATGATATCTAAAGCATCTTGGTATAAAGATTCGATACCAAAGCGTTGTTCGAATAACGGACGAGGCATTTTCCCTTTACGGAAACCTGGTACGTTAATTGTTTGTACTACTTTTTTGAACGCAGCGTCGATAGAGTTGTTTACTTCTTTAGCATCAACTTCGATTGTTAAAACGCCTACGTTACCTTCTAATTTTTCCCATTTTGCAGCCATTTATTCTTTCCCTCCAACTATAATAATGTATGCACATACCTCTATAGATTAAAATCTTCATTATCTCTTTTTTGAAATAACAAAAGTACAAATAATCCTCTAGCAAAAGCTTTCAGATATAAAGTTCCAATCTACTAATTGCCTAAAAGACAACTACGGTATATTTTGTTCGAGAATAATATGAAACATATTAAGTAAGAGAATTACACTTCTCTTCTCTTACAAACAGGCAGATTTCTGCCTTTTGCAACCCTTACATTATAACATAGAATATGCTCGTTTCAAGAACCGAACGATTCTTTTTCATAATTATACGGGCAAATATCCTTCTCTTTCAACACGTAATAACCATTGATAGGCAATATGAAACTCTTCTAATTCAATATTATACGCTGTCATAAGCTCTTCTTCATCAATAGTCAATCCGAAACGCTTTCTTCCAATTCTCTCTAAAACAGCAGCCCAAATCTCCACTTTATCCATTAATAGAGCGAATGGGAAAACGCTAATTCGCAATTCTTTCCAATATGTAACCATCGCATCAAATATATCGGGATAATTTTGCTCTAATCGGCTTGATAATGTATGTATAATGTTATTGGATTGCTCCTCATTATGACCTGTAAATGCTGGAATCACCTTGATCGTATTTCCAAACTTTTCTACCTCTATCTCTTCTTCTATTTGATTTTCTATCATTTTATATAAAATAGAAGTTTTCAAATAAGGGTGCTGTTTTTCGTCTATTAAAAATTTCTTTAAAATAGGTAATGCAAGATCCAAGTCTTTTAACGAAAGTTGCTGAATCGCTCTTAGCTTTTGCCCAAAGTTTTCTCCAAACATTTCATTAGTAAACTCATCCAATTCAAAATTCGAATCGACTAGTGACGTATCTACTTCACTTAACATACCTTCTGCAAATAAAGCGAGCTGTGCTAATTTTTCCTTTTGCTCAGGCATTACATCTTTCGTTTGCAAAACCTTTTCAACGATTTCAATGACACCTTCATAATCATTTGTTTGAACTAAAATCGTCACATATGTTTCAAGAATATCACCAAATAATACAGCTCCTGTTTCAAGTAACTGTTCACATTTGTCTTTCGCTTCTTCCATATGTTTTAATTCTAACAAACAAATAACAGAAGCGAGTTCCGTTTGTTCCGTTTCTGCATTATACTGACGTAATATTTCAAAGCAGCGCAATGCATCTTCGAATTTCCGCTCTTTCAGTGCTAAAAAACCTTCATCAATATATCGCTCTGATAGTTGTGGAAACAATACGACCGTATTTTCTTTTTTATCCATACGTCCGCCTCTTTTTCTAGATTTTAATTATCTTTAAAGTAAATATATCAAATGAGTAATAAGAACACAACATCTCAAAACCCTTTGTTTGAAATATAGAAATATTTAATTTTTATATTTCAATATAAACAAATCCTTACTAAAAATTAAAAATGTGCAAATAAAAATCCTCAGCAATTAAAGCAGAGGATTCATCATTAATGGAAAGCTTTTATAATAGTGGGGTATATAACAAGGGTAATAATTTGGAGAACAATAATTGCCATAACAATCATGCTAAAATAGAAGATTGGTTTACTTCGCTTCATTAAAAACATAATAATAAGCATCGTACAAGCAAACAAACTTAAGAAGAACAAACTCGTTGTCGAACTAAGTATACCACTCGGGACAAAGAACAATAACACTACACTACAAGTACCTATAATTCCAAATAACCATTCCATTCATTCACTCATTCCCTTTCCCTCTCATGGCAGTTTTTTTACTAAGCGATTAAATGTTTTACAACATCAACTACATACGTTAATTTCTCATATGCTACAAATCCAAAAGCAACTGTTAAACCCGTTACGATTAACCCTTTCATCATTTCTTCCTCCTCGTTTTATCGTTGTTACCTTCATTATAGAGGATTAGCAATTTGTTACCATCGAACTTCCTTACAGTTACCTTACAGAATTGTAAGATTTCAAAATGGATAGAAAAAAACCTCATATTACTTGAGAGGTTTTCACGGAATTTCTCTATAATTACTTGCAAAATTAACTTTTTTCTCTTGATTATTTTTCGGAGAATCCACTCTTAAACTGATAGATTTACTAAATAACTTAGGTTTGAAATAATTATTCGTTACTTTTCTTAACTTACCTTCATATATTTTCGTATTACAAGAAAACAACCGATGAAAATCATGTTAATATATTTTTATACAATTAAGAATTTAATTTACAAGGGGGATTATGTATGTTTAAAAAAATGGCTGCAGATGTATTAGGGCTAAGCGATGTAGGTTCTGTCATTACACCGAAAGATTACGATAAAGTTGATGCTGATGATTACGTGATGCATGAAGATGGGGAGAAAATTTATTTTCTAATCAAATCAAAATCAGATGAATATTGTTTCACAAACAAAGGATTAATCCACCTAGATGGTACAAGCGCAACAAGTAAAAAACGTACACTACGCCGCTTTAGCTATAGTAAATATCAAATTAAAAATGTAGCACTTGAAACTGCGGGAACAATTGATTTAGATGTAGAAATTAAGTTTCAAATGGGAGATGAGCATTATTCAATTGATGTTCATAAAAAACATATTGAAGAATTAAAAGATTTATATAAGGCTTTACTTAAAATAGAAGAAATTTCATACGACAACGATATTACATTGCAGTATGCACATAAAAGTCTAGATATGGCATCTAACGCTTTCAGCCGTATTTCAAACGCACAAGTAAATTTAGCAGAACAATTTAAAGAAATGAACGAGATCGCCTTTAACTGGCTCGTTGATACGAAGAAACAATATAACGTGAAAGATTATGGTTTTGTCTTTGAGAAGTTTATTAATAATTAATTTAAAACAAACAAAAAACCTTGTTATCAAAAGATAACAAGGTTTTCTTAGCGTCCCAGGAGAGGTTCGAACTCTCGGCCCGCTCATTTCCGTACTATTTTATATATTTTGATCGCAGTCTTAATATATCTTCTCCTTCACGAATGCCTGCCGATCCCTTCCTCACATTTTTTACGACAGTCCAATCTGGGTTAGTTTCATCACCGATGTTCTGTACTGTAAAGTTGCCATCACCATATTTCCGGTGACCTTCTGCCAATTTCTCCGTTAAATCATTCTCATTTGATCTCGCCATCTTTGCGCCATCTCCCTTTTTTATACAACCTTCTTAAACTGTCCAACCAATCACACGTCCAGTCAATTGGAGATTCTCGTTTTCCGCTTCTATTAATTGTAACACACTGTCGGGGATAAGTTCCGATAACGGTGCTCAATCTTACTAGAATGGTAAAAAGTTTTATAACATTCTAAGTGAACAATTGGGATAATATAGATATGGATTTAAGTTTCATCATAAGCCTATTGATTCTTTAAATTAAACAAGAGAAATAGGGCGCATAAATAGCGCTCTTTTCTTAATGCACTTTAATCTGTTGTATATATTAATTATCATATGTTACTTTATATTTTTTACACCTCTTGCACATACATCAATTTTTAAACAAACAAAAAACCTTGTTATCAAAAGATAACAAGGTTTTTTTAGCGTCCCAGGAGAGATTCGAACTCCCGACCGTACGCTTAGAAGGCGTATGCTCTATCCGGCTGAGCTACTGGGACATGGAGCGGGTGAAGAGAATCGAACTCTCGACCAGAGCTTGGAAGGCTCTTGTTTTACCACTAAACTACACCCGCATATGTTATTTTATTTTTCTTCGTTAGCGCTGTTGCCCTATCGACAATATTTATTATATGTATAACCATACATAAAGTCAACACCTTTTTTAAAAGAGGATAATTTTTCTTATCCTCTTTTAAAAACTGCTTGTTCAACTAGTTGTCCGTCTAATGTTTCAAAACGAACTTCCATTTGATTTTCATCCATTTCTAATAAAGCAAATGTCTTTTCTACACGCTGGCGTGGCAATAAAATACTGCCTGGATTAATAAATAAAACGCCATCCATTAATTCTGCACCTAATACGTGAGAGTGTCCGAAGCATGCAACTTGCGCCCCTACCTCTTCTGCATGGTACGCTAATGTTTGTAATGTCATTTTCACGTTATGACGATGTCCGTGCACAACTACGAAACGAATGCCATCTACATCAGTTACAATTTCATCTTGAAAGTTAGCATAATCACAGTTCCCTTTTACAACATGGAAACCTTGCAGCTCTTCATGAGCAGGCGTTAGCTCTGAATCACCGCAATGAATCATAACATCTACTTTTTCTTCATATTTCGCTTTCAACTGCTGTAATTCCTTCACGGAGCTATGACTATCGCTTACGATTAAAGCTTTCATCAATCTCTCTCCCTTATTCTCCTAAAAACCATTCAGGGATTTTTTCTTCTAGCTTACGAAGAGCACGTCCACGGTGACTAATGGCATTTTTCTCATCTGAACTTAGTTCCGCCATCGCTCTTTTATATTCTTCCACATAAAAAATCGGATCATATCCAAAGCCGTTTTCCCCGCGGCGCTGCTCTAAAATATACCCTTCGCACGTCCCGTTTACGATGACAGGCTTTTTATCACCTTCAGGGAAAGCCACTGCTAATGCACAGTAGAAACGAGCTGTACGCTTATCAAACGCTACGTCATTTAATTCTTGTAACACTTTATCAATATTCGCTTGATCATCTTTCGGCTCTCCTGCAAAACGAGCTGAATACACGCCTGGTTTTCCATTTAAAGCATCTACAATAAGACCTGAATCATCTGCAATTACGATTGCATTCAGCTGTCTACTCAAACTGTCCGCTTTTAAAATCGCATTTTCTTCAAATGTTTCACCAGTTTCTTCGACTTCTTCAAAATGAGGAAAATCGTGTAATGATTTTACTTCTAAATCAAATCGCTCAAATAACTCAGCAAATTCACGTACTTTCCCCATATTTTTTGTCGCTACAACAACTTGTTTCATACTTTCCACCTCTACTCTATATGAGATACGATGTCACCTAGCGCTTCTTTTTGCATGTCAATCAGTTGGAAGATGCCTTGTTCCGCAGCATCAAGTAATTCATTTAACTGCGCTCTGCTAAACGTCGACTCTTCTCCAGTTCCTTGCACTTCAACAAACTGACCTTTCCCAGTCATAATTACGTTCATATCAACGTCTGCTTTAGAATCTTCTGCGTAGTTTAAATCTAAAACAACACCTTGCTCTTCAACAATTCCTACTGACGTTGCTGCTAAATAATCTTTTACTGGAATTTTAGATACTTTTTCTGCTTGTAATAACTTCTCAAACGCTAATACCATTGCTACATATGCACCTGTAATAGAAGCAGTTCTCGTTCCACCATCCGCTTGAATAACATCACAATCAATCCAAACCGTTCTCTCACCAAGTGCTTCTAAGTCAACTACCGCACGTAATGATCGTCCAATTAAGCGCTGGATTTCCATTGTACGTCCTGTTACTTTCCCTTTACTTGATTCCCTAATTGTACGTTGTTCTGTTGCACGTGGAATCATCGCATATTCAGCTGTTACCCAGCCCTTTCCTTCTCCACGCATAAACGGTGGGACACGCTCTTCAATTGTCGCTGAGCAAATTACCTTTGTATCCCCAACCTCAATTAATACTGATCCCTCTGGATGTTTTAAATAATTCGTATGAATATGTATATGGCGTAATTCTGTTTTCTCTCTACCATCTACTCGCATAAAAATAACCTCCTCATAACTACTTGTTAGTATAGCCAAATTTAAATGTATGATATGTATACAATAAAAGAAGAGGAACCCAAAAAGCAATTCCCCTTTCTTACTTAAGTATATCAAATTATTGAAGATTAAAAACTACCTGTATTCACGTTTTCTGGACGATCGACAGGTTTTATTAACTTTCCGCCCTTTTCATCTATAAGATTCGCTTTACCATTTACTTCAATAGAAACACTTTTCACGCCTTTCTTTTCTGTTAAAGATAAAACTAACGACTTCAATACGTAATTTGAAACCATATTTTTATCTGGGTTTATAAATATATTTTCATTAAAGTTTAATGTAAGATTTCCATCTTGTAACTTCGGATTCGTAATCAACTTAACTCCTGGATTAAAATCATTCAGAAGCGATTGATGAATCGGTCCTTTTACAAGTTCATCTATAATTGCTGCATAATCATTTTCTTTTCCTTCTACAACGCGGCGTGTTACTGGTACGTAGTATTGCTGCTTATTATTATTTTGTGCCATAAAATAAAGTGTAACCGGTTTTGTATTTGTTACATCCGCTACTTGTTCATCATCGAAGTTGATACCATTAGCACGGCTCACCCCTTCACCAATCGGTGTACCACCAACAGGCATCTTTGCCAATTTCTCACCATTTATTTGGAACTGCACTTGTTTTATTTCTTTAAATTGCGTCAACGTCCAGGCTATTGACTCAACCATCTGACGCTCTTCCTCTTTTGCATAGTTTTTCATTTCTTTAGAGAAATCAATGACTGCCGTCCCATCTTTTTTCAAATCTAGTGTCATCGATGTATTCGCTGGAATGACTGCACGGAACCCATTCGGTAATAAATTCGTTACCGGTCCATCTTTCACAAGGTACTCTAACGTTTGCTGAATGACCCCATTTGCTTTCGGAGTAGGTATAGCTAACGTTTGCGGTACAACATAACCATTTTTATCAACAAGGTATAGTTCTCTATTCACCGTTTGTCCTTGCTTATCTTTCTTAGCTACTTCTTTCTTTCCACCCTCTGTATACGTAACTTGTTTTGGCGGATCAATTTGTTCCGTTGCTTTCTCCTGATTTATAAAGCCACACCCTGTTAGTAAAACAGCGCTCACAGTAGCACCAACAACCCATTTAAAAGTGGATTTAGGCATGCCATTCCCCCCTAAAATCTAAGTTTGTACTATTATGTATACGAGCTGTTTCATGTTTTAGAACAAGCTGTGCTTCCTATAAACAAAAAAACTCCTGATTTCTCAGGAGCTCACTTATATCGATTCTATTATTATTCTTTTTCTAAATGAATATGTTTCACATTTTCAATCGGTTGACCGAACCATTTTGATGCAATTTCTTTAAATAGTCCTATTTTTCCTGTTGTTAAGAAGAGATGATCACTTTGTTCCTCTCCCTCATTCAACATTTTACTATGGTATAAAATCGTACTTACTTCGCGCGCTGTTTCATCACCTGAACTAATTAGTTGTACTTTATCTCCCATTACTTTTTTAATAACAGGACCTAAAATTGGATAATGTGTACAACCTAAAATAAGTGTATCAATTTCAGTATTTTTCAGCGGTTGCAACGTTTCTCGTACAACTTCATACGCCATTTCACTTTCAAAATTTCCACTCTCTACAAGCTCAACGAAGGGCGGACACGCTAAACTTTCTACCATAACACGGTTATTAATAGACTTTAGCGCTTCTTCGTATGCACCACTTTTCACCGTTCCAATCGTTCCAATAATCCCAACATGATACGTGTTTGTCACTTTTAAAGCTGTACGTGATCCTGGGTGAATAACTCCTACCACTGGAATTGGTAATTGTTTCTGCATCTCTTCTAATACAACCGCAGTTGCTGTATTACACGCAATAACTAACATTTTGATATTTAAATCTAGTAAATGCTCCGTCATTTCCCACGTAAATTGACGCACTTCTTCTCGGGAACGTGGACCATAAGGGCAACGTGCCGTATCCCCTAAATATATAATACGCTCTTTCGGCAACTGACGAATTAATTCCTTCGCTACTGTTAAACCGCCAACTCCTGAATCGATAACACCGATTGCTCTATTCAACTTAATCACCCGTTTTCTCATTCATCATCTTATTTTATCATTATATTTTACACACTTTAAGTTCGCTCACTTAAACTGCTTCTCTATGAAAATTTTCATTTGTACCTATATAGACTAGGACTTTTTTATTTTGCTCCTTTTTTTCATAATTTGCAAGACAGAAAAATAACCGACCTTCTATATGAAAGTCGGTTTCTTCTATATAAAATGCGTATTTATTGCTCCATCTTTTTTTGGAAAGAAGACATTCCTATTAATAAGAAGAAATGAGCAGAAATTAAAATGACGATTAAAATAAAATTCAAACGATAACTATTTGTAGATTCCATAATTTTGCTCGCTACAGCTGGTCCAAATGCCATACCAAAAAAGTTAATTAAATTATATAAACCAAGACCACTTCCAACTTTAGTTGGATGTAATGTTTTCGGTATAAATGTGTTTAATGATACTTGAATAGCTGAATAACTCATAAATGTTAAAATAATCGCCACTACAATAACGACTATGTTCCCATTCGGAATAAACCCCAAAATTAAAAAGCCAACAATCATAATGACAGACGCTACATAAATCATATTCACATTTCCAAAGGAAGGGACAATCTTTCCAGTAATAAAACTAGATACAATACCAAAAAGTGATGCAACAAACAATGCAATTCCGATAACGAATGGAGACAATCCGTGCTCTCTGCCTAACAGCAATGGTAATAATAATAAACTAGCACATAACGCCACATTAATTATAAATCCGACCGCTATTAAACGAAGAAATGATTTATTTGCAAACAACTCAATATGAATAAATGGATGCTCCGCGTTCTTCATACGAACCGTGAACAAAAACAAGAAAGCTACCGATAACACAAATAGCCAACTATTAATACTTACACCTAATAAAACAGTCGTAATGAACGCAAATAATAACATCGCTCCAATGTAATCAAAATGAAACGCTTCATCCGTATGCTGCGCTTCTTCTGGCATAAATTTTATAAGTAAGACAATCCCAACTAACGAAATGACCATAAATAAAAATAAATATGGCCACCCCAGTGCATTTGTAATAGCCCCGCCAACTAAAGGACCAATACCTATTGCTAATGCAATAGAAGAACTAATCATCGCTAACGCACCAGGCTTCTTATCAGGAACAACTAATTTTGCCACTGCAATCATACTAAGCGCAATAAACGCCGCGCCCCCGCTTGCCTGCACTAATCTCGCAAGAATGATAATCATATAAGATTGATTCATAAATCCAATAATAGAACCCGCTACAAATATGATGATTGAAATAATTAATAGTTTTTTTACACTGTAACGATCAGCAAGCTTCCCATAGATCATCGAACCAATACCGACAACTAAGGAATAACCTACTACAACCCAACTTACTTTCGATTGGCTAATGGATAAATCATTAGCGATATCTTCTAACGCTACATTAAATAAAACCGCATTCATCGGTCCTAATAAAACGATAAAACATAATGTAAGAACAAACCATTTTGAATGGTCACTTATATCTTTCCCCATGTGTAACACCTCTCCTGATTGTAGTAACTGTAAATGAAAAATAAAGTTGTTTAGCTCCGCTATCACCACTAAACAACTTCATCAAATGTATAAATTTATCGCGCGACAAACTGAATTCGAAACGAAGCATGTATGTTGTTCGATATTCATGGAACTATCATAGTTTCAGCATTACAGTTTGTCAATAAAAAAATATACAAAGTAAACTAATTTAGCTTTTTTAGTTTACTTTGTTCAAATGTTGTTATACACTAATTTCGAATCCGATATAAGGAGGACTGACGTGGTTATTCAAATTTGCAATTTCTAACTTAATAAAATTAAGTAAATAAAGAGCTTTTATATAGAAGAAACATTATAGGAGGATTATGATGAAGAAAAAAATGTTAGTTGTATTAACGAGCGTAGAAAAATATCCAAATTTAAATAGAGCGACTGGGCTTTGGCTTGGTGAGGCTGTCCATTTCGTTAAAAAAGTAGAAGCAGCTGGTTACGAAGTAGATTATGTCAGCCCACAAGGCGGTTATACACCAATTGATCCGCATAGTTTAGCAATGGCAGAGAGCGTCGATTGGGAATGGTATCAAAAGAAAGAATTTATGAATCGTCTCGGTTCTACAATGAAACCAAGTGAAGTGAACCCAGAAGACTACGCCGTCATTTATTACGCAGGCGGTCACGGTGTAATTTGGGACTTCCCAGAAAATAAAGAACTTCAAATGATTAGCCGCAACATTTATGAAAATGGCGGAATCGTTTCCGCTGTTTGTCACGGAGCTGCTGGTTTATTTCATATCACATTAAGTAATGGGGAACGTTTAATTAGTGGTAAAAAAGTAACAGGATTTTCAAACGAAGAAGAAAAACTAGCTGAATTAGATCAATTTGTTCCATTTTTAACAGAAGATGAACTCATTAAAAATGGAGGACTTTACGAAAAAGCTGCGCAACCTTGGGAAGCTTTTTCTATAGAAGATAATCGTGTTATCACTGGTCAAAACCCAGCTTCAGGTGGTCCAGTAGCTGAATTAGTATTACAACACGTAAACAAATAACAGGTAATAAAAAAGCAGGTTTTCCATTACTATAGGAAAACCTGCTTTTTTACGAAATCATTTGCAAAATAGCAATAACTTCTTTTTCAATTTCCGAATCATCAATTGCATCTATATACTCTGGTTTAAAAAGTTGATACTTCTTCAATTGATAAAAATCAAGTATCGCTTTCTTTAACGTAATATCGTACTGAATACAAAAAGAATGATCTATAATACGTCTTAACATCACATCATCTTGTACCATAAATAATTGTGCGTTCATTTTATTAAAGTAACCTTGTTCCATACCAGCTTCAAAAAACATTTGCAAATTATGATTACGATTTTGTTGTGCAGCGACTAACTGATCAGATAAGTGCGGATATGCCTCTTTCAAATCTTGTAAAAAGACATCAGAAATATATGTCACACATTTTAAAGAGTGGATAAACGTCTTTTGGAAACGTTCTGCAAAAGACATACTTTCATCTTGAGTATCCGCATCTCCTTCAAGAAGGTAGTTCATAAAGTCTTCTACCACAGCTTCAATAATCTCATCTTTTGAAGAAAAACGTTTATATAAAGTAGCTTTACTAATATCCATATATTTCGCAATTTCATCTATTTTCAATTGGCTAAAACTCGTTTTTCTAATAACGGGCTTTATTTTATTAATATAAGTGTTTGCACACGCAACTTTTCTCATTAAAAGAGCCTCCCCTTTCGTCCATACAAAATAGTATAGCAAATTCACGATTAATTATAAATGAAGTCATTATACTCAATACATCTTTTTAGTTTAAATCTTTTTCATTTACACTACTGAAAAAATGCCCGCTACCTTTATGAGTAGCGAGCACCTTTTCTATAATTTACTTACAGCTCTTCTTATAGCTTTCCCTATTTCCATACTAGACTGCGGATTTTGCCCTGTAATTAAACGCCCATCTACTACGACATGTGGCGTGAATTTTGGAGCAACATAAAACAAAGCTCCTTCTTCTTTCAATTTACTTTCTAATAAAAACGGCACTCGCTTTTCTAAATGTACAGCTTTTTCCTCATCGTTTGTATAACCTGTTATACGCTTACCGGCACTAAAAAACGAGCCATCCTTATTTTTCACACCGACTAAAGAACTTACTCCGTGACAAACGGCCGCTACAATCCGGTTATTGTTGTACATATTCTCAATTAAATTTGCAACATATGGATTACCTGGAAAATCTACAATCGCTCCGTGCCCACCACCAAATAAAACCGCATCATAATCCGAAAAATGAACATTTGAGATCGGCTTCGTATTTTGCAATAAAGAAGCGACATGCTTAAATTCATGAGGTATCCCGTTCGGAATAGACACTCTATCAATAGGGACTCTACCGCCCTTTATCGACACAATATCAACATCGAACTTAGCCTTTTTAAACACGTTATAAGGAGCTGCGAGCTCTTCCAGCCACAAACCAGTCGGGTGTCCATTCATATCATGAGCACTTGTTGAAACTAACAATATCCTTTTCAACATATCCCCTCCCTACTACCTATTTATGTATAGAGTGTTCTTATCATTCATATAGCAAGCGAAAAAAATGATAACAACAAGCTGACCTTTTGTATAAAAGTCAACTTGTTGTTATCGTTTGAATTCTTTCGTACGAAGATTTTCACAACCTTATAACTTTTATCTCCAACGCCACGCAATCGTTTTATCCTCCATATGAATAGCAGGTATATCAATCCCTAAATACCGCTGATTATCCTCATCCAAAACAGACCAATTTCCTTCATATAAAAATTCAGGATCTATGCTTTCAAAATCAAATCCACTATCTTCGTCCACCATCTCACGAAAATATTTTTGGAACGGTTTACTATTTTCATATAGACGAATTGTTCCATACATCCATGGCATGTCTCCGAAAACACCTTTAATTTCACCTATCTCCATATCCTTAAAATACAACTTCATATTTGCACCTTCTTATTCATAAATGACAAAGATACCTAACCTGAATGCCTCATCATGTTCTAAAGTAGTTATTTTTAATGTTTCTTTCTTAAACATATCTTCCTTCTCAAAGTCTGAGATACCTTTTTAAGTTCAAAATATAAACAGAAAAATAGCCGACTCTTCATATAAAAGTCGGCTTTCTTTTTATAGTTCGAGCTCTCCCATGCGAAGAAGCTCAACAACTGCTTGTGAACGTCCTTTAACTCCTAGCTTTTGCATTGCGTTTGAGATGTGTAGTGATTGCAAATAAAGAAAGTTTTTCATTTTACTTTCTACATCAGAACTACATATAATTATATTAGATTTAATACTTATATTAGGAGCTGAATTTATGTCTGTTGAAAGAAAAAAAGCTTTTATTAGTTACAGTTGGGATAATCCACAACATGAACAATGGGTTTTAGACTTAAACAATTCATTGAGAGGAAAAGGTGTTATTTGTACCATAGACAAAACCATAACGCAACAAGCAACAACTAACCTAAATACAATGATGGTTCAAAATATGAAGAATAATGACTATATCATTATGGTTTTAACAGAGAACTATGCTCAAAAAGCAGATACTTTGCAAGGTGGAGTTGGTTTCGAAACAACACTATCCTTACCCATCTTACAAGAAAATCCCGAAAAACTAATCTTTATATTACGCCACAAAGGAAAATTTTTAGATGCATTTCCGTTCCATTTAAAAGGTTACTATGCAATTGATTTTTCGGACAATACCAAGTTTGAAGATAAATTTCAAGAGTTGTTACATCGAATTTATCAAGTACCACTTTATGAAGAAACTCCTGTCGGGGACATTCCAGCCTTACAACCAAGAAAAACCATTTTAAGAGAACCTCAACAAACAACTAATTTTTCTTATGCATCTATCCCAAGTCTGAATACTGTTACAGATTTAGACAAAGAATCGTTTTTATTCCAGAGTTATAAAGAAATCAACAATCAATTAGAACAACTTTTCCAATATGTTAACAAACAAAACCCAAGCATTAAATATACACAAGATGTAATACATGATAAAAAACATATTTACAAACTATATGTGAATGGTATGCATAAAACAGGAGTAAAAATATGGTTTGGTTCACAATTCGGAACTACCTCATACATTAATTTGGCTTTCGGACATCACCTTGATTCATCTAACGATAGTACCATGAATGAAATGATTACTTGTGAAATCAAAAATGGCAATGAACTGTTTCTAAAAGAAACATTAAGTCTTCACAGTCAAAATAAAGCCGTACGCCCAGAAGATATCGTTAAAAACATTTGGGACCATCATCTATTACACTATATAAAATAATGAGGATTTACATACGGAACGATTAGGACCATGATTTTAAAAACACCATCCAAATCACCTTTAAATAACATATCGGGTAGGAATTCCTACCCGATATGTTATTTAAACAATAGAGGAGATATGATCATATGTGTTTTCTGCATAAATAATAAGCACACGCTCTTTTGGTTGAGGCGGTGGGGATTCTTTAATAGGATTTATTTTCAATACAACTGAAAGGACAATAGCCAACGCTATGGTACCCCAAAACGCGTATGTGGTAAGTGTTTTATACTTCTTTAAGTTGTTATCAATATTTTCTATAGCAGGATCTAAAATACTTTCTTTAATTTCTTTAAGTTCACTTTCAGATACCACTGGAACTCTTTCGCTCGAAATCTTGTATAAACTAAGTATGTCTTGTTTCTTTTGAATTACGAATACACTATTATACCGATAAGAAATCCAAAAATAAAACGCATGTAGTCCCAGCGCTACAGCTAAAAACATTAAATCTCCTTTTGACATTGTCACAACAGCCGTAAATACCGCTGTTACTATTGCAATAATAGACGTGTTAATATTTGTAATAACCTTATCAGCACCTTCGCGCGCTTCACTAGCGTGCTTATGGGCTAATTCTATCGCTTCTTTTGTATCCTTTAAAAAGCTTTTCACTTCATCCGATATATAAGCGTCAAAGTATCGATTAGCTGTTGCTTCAATTTTTTTCAGGTGTGTATCAAGAATACTAATATCATCTTCACTTTGACAGTATATCGAAATGACATTTCGAACAATTTCAAGTTTATCTTGGACAAATTTTTCTAATTTATATACTGAACAATATATATTATGTAATATTTCAGCATGCTGAAACCTAGACTCAGATTTATAGCTTAACTCAATATTTTTTTGACCCCTAATCAAAAACTTCTCTTCCATGAATTTATTCGATACATGTAGTAAACAAGTGAAAAATAAATTAAACTGGAATACTTCTAACAACTGTTCATCTACTTTTTTAATAGAAAAAAATGTGGGGACGGGATACTTCCCTCCTATCCTTGTGTAATCTTCTCTTTTCTTTTGAACAGATTCTATATTCTTACATACCTCTTCTTCTAGTTGAGCAACAGATTCTACACTAAACTTTTGTAACGGCAATATTTTCATGTATTCATTTTCATAAACCATATGAACAGGCAAATATATATGTACGAATTTTTTAAAATCTGCCTTTTCAAAAAAAGAAATACAATTTTCACGAGTAATTTTAAAATGCTTTACAAAGGCATCCTTTGATAAAAACAAAATTTCATTTTTATCAATTCCAAAACCAAATAATTTATTTAAAGACAGGGTTAATTTTGTTGGCTGATTATCTGTAAAGAAATCCATTGTATAAAGTTCTTCATCACGCAGTATCTCATTTTCTTCTACGCAGAATTTAAAGCTAATACGATTTCCCTTTAGTTCCGTACTATAAGGTTCTTTAGAAAATAGTTCTTTAAAATAACCGTAATTATCTTGGAACGTAAAACTAAGATTTTGGTAATCTTCTTCCCAATCACTCAAATCTCCCTTATCCCTCAGCTCTTCTAACAGTTTCAAACAAACATTAAAAAATTTTTTCATAATCAACCCCGCGGTTTCTTAAGTTCAATATTACTCGTTATATTTTCATCCCTAATTTTTAGAACAATAAACTTTTTCCCATCTTCATCAGTTTCTTCTGTATGAAATATCTCTTTGTCTAACAATATTGAATTAAATCGTAGTTGTATACTCCTATCCTCATTATGAATAAAAGATATAGGTTCTTTTTCTTGCTCAACTACAAATTCAAACTGGATATCTTCATCTTTTCTCTTCATTCGTTGCTTAACACGTTCAATAAATTCAAATCTGTCTTCTTCTCCTGGTATAGAATCATACAACAGGTCTTCAAGTACTGCATCAACCTTGATGTATTCCTCGGTTTTCAATAACTCATTAACTTTTTTTGCAAGTGGAAATATACCAGGTAATTTTTCACTTTTAGCCACGTCTACCACGGCATTATAAAATGTTTCCGTTGCCATTTTGTTACTATTAGCCTCTTTCGCATTCGAAAAATCTACCAAAAAGAATTTTGATACACTATCCATTTTTTGTTGTTTATCTAAAACATACAAGTGTGATTCTTCCTCAAATAAATTCTCTTCCATTTTTATAAAAGCAGATTTATGTAATTTCTCTTTGACATTTGGTAACATATTCTTTCTAACTGTAAAACTTACATTCTTTGGGTCTAATTCAATCCCATCATTAGGGTCCATCTTTAGAATCCCTAAATAATCTTTTTGGGATTCTAAATTAAAGTAATGTAAAAAAATTAACGTCGCCGAACTGTTACTACTTGTTTTTTTCATGTTGTAAAAAAGTTTTATTGTCATACTTTTAGTACGCTTTGCAAATAAAGCTTCGTTAGCTAAGTCTTTCCCTAAATCTACACAATGTTTATACACATCGTCTTCTTTATTTTTAAAAACACATGTTTTTAGCTGCGCCGTTACCAAAGCTTTCTTTACATGGTTTTCAAAAAAAGAGATTACTTCCTTAAGATTTTCTTCCTCTATATTAATTACTTTATTTAAAAATGTCGGCTTATCTTCCTCTAAATCCATGTGATGCGCAATCACTTTTTTAATCTCAATATTTCCCACTATTCATTCTCTCCCCTAAACATTAAACTAATTAAATGTTAGCATAAAATTCCACCTAATTGAACAAAAAAGACAGGACACAATGTCCCGCCTTTAATTTTTTTCTAATGAAAAATCTTTTAACCTGCCTTCAAAATTACATACGGCATCCCAGCCACCTATTATTTCCTCTTCATTTAGGGAACATATTTTGGGATTTAAATAAGCATATAGTAAACATTCTGCCGCTTCAAAATCACTCATTGCCCTTCCATATTCCTTCTCAATTCGAGTCTTTATCGCTTCATCTAATATAACATCACCTTCAAGTAACACGCTTACTCTGATTTTTTTTTCATTTTCCATATTATCATCCTCTACTTTCCCTACCATTTTCCTTTTAAAAACATCAAATTCATCCAAATTATATAGATGATTTTCTACAATGGTGAAAAAAGGGGAATTTTATTATATCCACATTTCATTCAAATGAAAAATCATAGAAATATAAATCTCCTTATAGAAATAAATAATTACTACAGGTTAAACAGCTATTTAATTTCAACTACTTATAAATATTGTTTAGTTTACCCAAATATCACAAAAAGGATAATTATCCTCAATTTCATTAATCATGAAGAATTTAACAAAGAACTAGAACAGTTTTTTCAATATATCACCAAGCAAAACCCAACCGTTGAACATATACAAGATGTAATACACAATAAAAACACATACATAAAATAGGAATCAAAATATGATTAGGTTCGTCTTTTGGAAGATTAAGTATTAATTTCACTTTCGGAAATCGTCCCGATTCGTTTAATAATACCATGAATAAAATGATTACTTGTGAAGTCCAAGGTAGTAATGATAAACCGTTCCTTAAAAAAACAATGCGCTTTAGTCAAAACAAAGAATTATCCCCAAGCGATATTATCAAAAACATTCGGGATCGTCATCTATTAACCTATATAAAAAGGATTGAGGAATTCCTCAATCCTTTTTATATAGTCATGTATCTTCAAATGTATATGTAATATCTACTGTCCCATTTTGATAGATTACAATTTCCTGAATTAACGTTTGAAAAACATGGTATAAATCATATTCCCTCTGCTGTAACTGCTCAAAAGCTTCTTTTATTGTCTTAATATCCACTGCAACTGAGTCATTTTGTTTTAAAAGAAACAACTCATTGCTCATTTTTTTTATTTCTATTTCCAGATCGCTCCTCTTTTTTTCAAACTCTTCTTTATCAATTAACTCTTCCAAGTATAAATCAAGCAACGACTTTTTCTTTTGTTCGTTGGCATTCACAAGATGCTGAAGTTTCTTTACTTTTTTGCCTCTTCCTTCTTCTACATTATTTTGCAGTTTTAAAGTAAGTGATTCTCCTTTTTTCACAAGCAAATCAATAATAAACTGACGAAAATCTTTATATTGAATTGGCACATGATTTACACAACCATGTTTCCCTGCTCGACGATATTGAGAACACTTTAAATATTTCCACTCTGTTCGTTCTCCATTTTTCTTTTTAGAATGGGATTGTACAATTATCATGTTCGAATCACAAGCCGCGCATTTTGCTATATTCCGAAATTCATTCCAAGCTGTAATCTTTGTTTTATTTGTATTAGCATCCTTTGGATTCACTTGACCCCATACCTCTTCATCTATAATTACTGGGTGATGATTAGGAAAAACAAACCATTTTTCTTTCGGATTTCGAATTTGTTTTTTCTTGCCACTAACTTTCACAGAAGTATATTGATTTAAAATAAAGGTTCCTTTATAGATCGGATTTCGAAGAATTCGCTGGACAGAAGTCATTTGCCAGTTCTTTTTAGTTTTCGACTTTACACCTAATCGATTTAACTCATTTGTGATTTTTTTATATCCCCAACCGTCTATATACCACTTATACATTCTTTGAACCACTTCTGCCTCGTCTTTATTTATTACTAATTTTTGATTAACACGATCGTATCCATAAGGAACTTTGCCAATATGTTCTCCTCTTCTCACCTTCACAGCCAACGCAGCTGTGATACTTGACGATAAGGTTCGACTATATTGCGCTGAAAATAAGGACCACAGCTCAAACGCCATATCATTTTTCCCAGCCTTTACCGAATCGTAACCTTCTTCCACAGAAATAATTCGGACATTGTGAGCCAAAAACACTTCACGAATTTCTAATGAATCCTTTAAATCTCTTGCTAAGCGCGAAATGGATTTAAATACCACCATGTTAATTTCTTTTAACTTTGCTTTTTGTAGAAGTAATTGAATTGCAGGGCGATCAGTGAATAACGTCCCACTAATCCCTTCATCTTTGAAAACACTTTTTTCATCCCATTTAAATCCATTCCGTTCTAACCAGTTTCGGCAGATGTCAATTTGGTTTTCGACAGATGAAACCTGTTCATCTCGGTCTGTTGATATACGAACATAAATTGCATAAGACCCCAACCTTTTCACCTTCCCATCTCCGAAGCTCCCGACTACCTAATTTCACACTAAATACTTTTTTCTTTTTATAAAAGATATGATACCTTAGTGTTTTTTCATTACTAAAAGTAAAATATAACTTGTTTCAATATTAGTATGTCTTTAACAATGTATATAATTCATTTTTATAAAATAAATTCATAAAAATGAATTATATACACAAATAAAAAAGGAACTATCGCAGTTCCTTTTATACAACTTTTATTATAAGCTCTCCAACAATAGGTTTCGGAAGATTTTTGGCATATATCGTATATTCCCAATTACAAACCTTCCCGCGAGCTCTAGGACCAAAAAACACCCTTAGCGACTTACCAAAAGCTACTGTATTCTGTTGATGTTTAAGAGCCCCAACATCAGCTTCAATAATTACATACTCCTCTTTTGTTTCCACTTCTGGATAACGTATTACTGTATCAACCTTCGTATTAGAAATAGTCGCTGCCTTTATTATTTCGGGCGTAGAGAGTGGCTTTGAATGGATACGATCCATCACAACAACCCCTACTTCTTTCGGAACCTTTATCTCAATAGATACATCCTCTAAATATTTATCCCCATCATTTCGAAGAATTAAATTTAATTTGTGTGAAATTTCTTCCCCCACATAATACCAATCGTTTTCCCTATAATCCTCTTTAACATTTTCTAAATTTTCCTTTAATTTTTCCACACTTCTTTTTTGATAAGGCACTGGCTCAAAAGGAGAAAACCACATATTATTGAAAGCAGTTTTTTCAATCAAACCTTCTCTTTCTCTCTTACTCAATTCTGCCTCAATGTTTTCTTTGGCTAAGTCAGATGGAAATTTTACTTCTTTAATCCCTTCTATAACTAACTTATTTTCTAAACTTTCACTAAAGCCAACTGAAATTTTATCGTTAAAATAATGATTCGATCGAAATGCTAGCAACTCATCTAAATCCCGTCTTGTTAATCGATCTTGCTGACTTCCTCTTCTAATGTAACATTCTCCTTTTTTTAAACCCTGAAAATCTTTTTTCATCATATACGGAGGATTGTTACAAGGACCAATCTCAAACACACCTAATAAGTTCCCATCTACTTGGATTGAAGAATACGAAAACTCAATAGAGGGTTCGATGTTTTCTCGAATAACTTGCTCATAAGTTGCTTGATCTATAACACTTTCTCTAGGAATAGGATGAAATTCTTTCGTTCCATCTGGTTTATCCTTGACACCAACAACAATATATTTTTTTCCATCAATTGGTGCATTCGCCATCGACATAATATCTTTAATTAAATCTTTGTTTTTTTCCCTTTGATATTGTTCTCTTTTAAAATCTAATCTTGTGCCTTCACGTTCATATTTTACTAACCATTCAATATTTTCCAAACCACTTTCCCCTTTGTATTGAATTCTCTCTGTTAGATGTATAACCTTTCCGTTAAATACCCAAAAATATTATAAACTATATATAGATTTGAATCAACAAGACAAATCGTATATATAGTGTTTTTCTCATTTTAGCGTTCCCTAACATAACATCTTTATCTTGTCATACAACCAATAATTAAATCTTGAACTTCGACAGACACAAACTATCATAAATATCTACCATTTCAAATACAAATGATGACAGAAAAAATTCTTTAATATTGTGCTTTGTACTTTCGTTACTTCGACTATCGACAAACAAGAACCAAGCCAGGTAATTACCAAGATACTTTGTAGCCATACCTTTAAAACGTTCTACCCATTACTTCAGACGATATTGGAAAATTTTTATATTTCGGATGTGATACAAGCCCTTGATAACATGCTTACCATCAGTCGATTTTAATCGATAATGCTCTAATTTCTTTTGCATAGGTCTATAAGCTCTCCAAGCATCAGTAACAAGTACATTGTGAAGTCATTTTAGAGCCAATATATTAAAAAGAAATATATGAGAACAAGGTTGTATCGCAGTTTCTTCGACTTCCTTTTGATAGAAGTTCTTTCATAACAAACCGCTTTGTAGTATATACATGTACAAACCAACTCTAAAATAAAGGATGTGCCTTCATATGAATGGATCACCCACGATTTGCCGATTATTAAACAAGTTGAATTACATACCAAAACCAACACGTTTCCCTCATCAAAAAGCCATATTATATTTTTTACTAATTCCAAGCTTGATTATAACTTTGAACACAGGAATTTATAGCCCGATTTTATTAACTCTTGTATGCCTACTTATTGGATATAAGGATATACACGTTTTTGTAGATATTAAAAGATACAAATTGAAAAACCTGCTAAGAATATCCATTGTCTTACTTATTCTTAATTTACTCTTTTCATTATTGGCATTAGAGATGCTGAGACTTTTTAACATTCACGACCCACAAGGAATTAGAAGTGTGGTATACACAAATAAAGAATATATCGATAACTTACTACATTTACCCTTTATCGCCGTTGGGGAAGAGTTTTATAAACTTCTAATATTTATTTCTTTCTTTATTTTGCTTTCTCAATTTCCAGGGCATACCAGAATATTTATTGCTATAGTCCTAGCTTCCTTTATGTTTGGTTATATGCATGTATTCAATTATAAGCTAACTGCAGGATTACCTTTAATGATTGGTGCCATTCCCACCTTTTACTTTATGCTTTATTATAGAAGCATTCTCCCATTAATTATCGAGCACTTTCTCTTCGATTTCTTTTCTTTTTCATTACATACACAGTATCAAGAGTTTTTATTAACTCTTCTTCAGGGTTTCTTTATTATGTTTTGTATATGGCAAGTCATTAAAATCCCACTAAAAAAAGATAAAATTGATACACATCATAAAATCTAAAATGTATAACTTTCAGTACAACTGTTTTTTCTTTTCATTTCTAAATCAATCTTTAAAATAAAAAAGGTAGCTAAAGTAGCTACCTTTCCTGTTTGATTTAGTAATGTTCTTTAAATCACCCCCTAGAACAAACTCCCCTTACTTATTTCAAAAAGCTACCAAACTCCGAAACTACATCCTGATATCTATACAATTGAATTTGAAAACTTATTTAAACAAGTTTCTTTGATTTACAAGTAAAGGACAAGAATCCAGTAATTCCTCTTTTTCTCTACTCATTCGGTTTTGAGTTGTGATAGGCTTAAATTTTTTCCATACATACCATAGTAATTTATAATCCATTTTCTTACCTTGTTTACTATTTTTAGCTGTTACTATCCAATTACCATCTTTCTTTTGTACTTTATAATTCACATTTGTACCATCAGACTTTTTAAAGAGCATATAGCCTGTGTTGTCTTTTATAAAGGTTACAGGGTCTATAACATTTTTATAGGGTATCTTTCTCTCAGGAAGCAAAATGTTGGTTACTATTTCTTCTGCAATATTAAAAAGGGGGGGAAATTCATTATTTATTTCTGCTTGGTATTGTAATTGATTGTATGTGTAAGAAGAGTAAGACTCTAAATTCAAATTAAAAGAATGTTTTATATCTGAAAGTGTTGCACTATAGAATTCATTTATTTCCTTTCCTACTTTATCTCCCTCATGTTTAAAGCTAATTATTTTAACCTCAAATGGACTTATTTTGAAAGTCATTGTTTCCTTACCATACGGAGGATCATGTGCATGTTCAAATGTTGTGACTTGGACTTTGGTAATAAAGCTAAACTGACCCTCAGGCTCTCTAATGATACTCAGAATCTTAGCATCATATAAACCATATTGCTTGGGATAGCCATAGTAATTAATAATTTCCTTTTTTATGGATGGATGAAGGGTTGTAATCAATGTATCATATATAAGTTTATAATTAGTCTGTTCACTTTGGGCATAAATCTTACTGGGAATAATCCAAAAAGTTATTGTAGCAATTAAAATATAAGTTAATTTTTTCATGGGGTATTAAGCCTCTCTAAAATATTTTTCATATATAACTTGTGCCAATAAGAGAAAATTATCTAAGGTTTTAAGAAATCGAGGTAAAACTATCCTGTGTATTCGTCATAGTATTACCGAAGTGGTTAGGTATGGAGAGCTTTGTTGTAGATATTTCAATGGGAGAAATCACAAAAAATATCGGTATTTATTTAGGTATTCCATTTGGTACAGGTATGTTAACCCGACTTATTTTCGTAAAAATAAAAGGACGCAAATCATATGAGTTAACCATCGTTCCTCGTATTAATCCATTAACATTAATTGCATTGTTTTTTACCATCAGTGTGATGTTCTCTATTAAAGGAGAAATGATTATTCAATTACCAATGGATGTTGTACGAATTGCAATTCCATTACTTATTTACTTTATCTTAATGTTCTTTGTACCATTTTTCTTATCCAAAAAATAGGAACGAATTATCCTGTTGCAACTTCTTTATCATTCACAGCAGCAAGTACTCACTTTGAATTGGTTATTGCGGTTGGAGTATTTTGAATTCACTCAGGTGCAGTCTTCGCAGCAGTTATCGATTCATTAGTAGAAGTACCTGGATTAATTGCACTTGTTAATGTTGTATTAAAATTACAAAAGAGATTTTCAAATAATACTCTCTGAACAAATAAGAAAGCTAACTTAGGTAAGTGAGCTTTCTTATTTTTACCCATGTAATATTACATCTTTAATTTTCTAATGGTTAAATAATACATGTTACATTACTGATTTAAAAAGAAACACTTCTTCAGATAAAAATAATGTAACGTTCTACTTTAAATGTAGGGAAGAATACGGAACTTCCTATTTTTTGTACATTCCTGATTTAAACACAATATCTTCTACCAACCTTTGAAAATTAATCAATTTATTACTCACCTCAACACCGAATAGCAAAAGACAAATTCACCCTTACACCGAGAAGTTATTATTCAGAATATTCCCCATTAACAAACAAAAGGACAAACCTTATGTACCATAAGGTCTCGTCCCACTTTTTTTGAAAAAACACTCGGTGAAAGAGTAGGAGTGGGATACCATTCCTACTCCTTTACCGATACAAATTTTTCCTTATCCTAATTACTTCACCCTTACACCGTGAAGATTTTATTCTTTGAAACTAGCATATTTTAAAACACTGTAGACAGCATGTCCTAATATTAAATAAAAAGAAGAGCTGCAAATGGCAGCCCTTCTTTTCTCAATATCCCAGATTTATTTTTAGTGTGTATGCTGTATTCCTATCTTTATCAATCGTAATTTTATCAACTATATGTACCAAAAAGTTACGAATTCTTTTTATATCTAATTTTAAACTAGAAAATTCTAATGCAAGCTCTTTTAATACATTTTGTTGTAAACCCTTCCGATTAAAGCTCACTTCTTGTATATGCTCTATTTCCAATTGCTTTTGCTTAATGATTTCTTCCGACTCCTTGATCTCGTGTAACAAGTGAATACGATAATCCAGCATTACATCCAATAAAGGATCAATTTCAGGATTATCTTCGGATAGCCTTTTCTTATGATTATATAAAGCATCTATTTCACGCTCTGATTCTTTAACCAAAACCAGACATTTTTCTATTTGTTTTGTTAGACGCTTCGTTTCTTTTTGAGTGTTTCTCATCTGATCATCTACACTTTTCTCTATTTCAACAATCAGTTCTGTGTATGATTTAGAAATCACTTTATCTTTAATTTCTGCAACAATACTATTGAAAATTGAATCATGAAGCTCACCCATTACATGCGACATTTTACAGGATTTATTTGGGCAGATATATTTCTTGTGCCCATACTTCTTTCCATTTTTTCCTTTTGTCTCTTGATTTTTTGGCATAAGAGGCAAATCACAACTTTTACAATGGATTAAATCTCGAAGAATATATTCTGTTTTTAGTTTTTTAGGAGGAATTTCTCCATTACGCTTTTGTTCAAACAAACGAATCGTTGTTAACCATTCTGCCTTAGACATGATTGGTGGAATTTCTTCACACCGTTCCATTTCCCACTTCGAAAAATCTTCAACACTATTTCCAGCTCCAGGCTTGATACGCTTATTAGTAACATATCCTGCATAATATGGATTTGTCAAAATACGTTTCACTGCTTCTTTCTTCCAATGCTGACAGTTTGTCTTTTCTTTTTGTTCATTTAACATATTTGCAATAGCAGAAAATCCATCCCCTTTGTGATACATCTCATATATTTTTAATACAACATCCTTTTCATCCTCTACAATTGAAAGTTCTTTTGTTTTTTCATCTTCTTTATATCCGTATGGAATGGGCCCTCCCATCCTCTTCCCATCCGCAGTTCTTTGTTTATATGCATCTTTTGTACGACGGCTAATTCGTTCTACTTCATACCGTGTTGCACCATCCCGAATTAACTGTGTAATCGAATCCCGCTCCGTATATATTTCTGATGTGCTTGTTAATATAACATCCGTATTCCTTTGCTTCATAATCAATCGTATTTGCATGTGTTCCAATTCTGAACGTGCAAGACGATCGTCCGCATATACAATAACAAAATCGTACTTCCCCTGTTCAACACCTTCTATAAGCTTCATCATTTGTGGGCGTTGCGTTATCTTCTTCTTAAATGCCGATTCACCAGGGTCTATATATTCCTTAACAATTTCACATTCGTAATTTTCAATAAACTTATATACATGATGACGTTGCATATCAATAGTCTGTTTATCCGATGAAACCCTCGCATAAAAAGCTCCTTTTTTCCCTTCCCCTAATACTTCACGAATTGTTTTCACATGTATACACCTCTTGATAGTTTAAAAATGGATTCTTAAAAATAATTTCATAACCATGTTTGTCTATCATTACCGTAAAAATTAAATCTCGAAATAACTCAAGACTCTTATAATCTGGTAATGAATCTAACACTACTTCCTTATGAATGTCATCCTTTAAATCTTTTAATTGATCAGGAATCTTTTTTAATACATGTAACTTCGCTTCCAATTCCTCCTTCATTTGCTTGTACTCTTGTACTTTTCTATGTGAATCAAGCATTTGATTCTGCAATAGTATATTTTCCTTTTCCTTCAACCAATTTTGCACTTTTTTGTGTACATTCTTGTTCATTCTATTTAAACGCTGTGTATATTCCTGTGATTTTTGTTTCGCCTTTTGGACATTCTCCTTGTAATATCGTTCAAATAAACGATCCATCTCTTTTTCTTGCAAGGTAAGAAAAAACTGTTTCATCTTATCGAATGTTTGCTCTTCTATATAATCTTTATCAATGTACAACGCGTGTTCATCACACTGATACCCCATTAACAAAATACCTTTTCTCTTTTTACGAACTCCTTCTAATGGCTTCTTACAATATGAACATTGCAGGAGTCCTTCCATACGATACAGAATATCTTCCTCAGATGGATCTTCTTCTTTATTTCTAGGACCAAGTTTATTTAAAATTCGATTTAACTTTTCTTGTACAGCATCCCATTCTTGTGGTTCAATGATCATAATTTCATCTAACTGTTGTTCTTGCGCTACACCTTTTAATCGAACACAATATGTACCCATATAAAATGGATTTTCTAATGTCCTTCTAATATCTTGCGTTTCCCAAAGGCTTCCTTTTCGTTTTTTAAAACCTTCTGCATCCAACTTGTTTTTGATTTGTTTCAAAGATGTACACGCATCATCTAAAAATTCATTAAAGATAAACTTGATACTATCCACTTCATTTTCTATCATTTCAATCTCTTTTGTTTTTTTATTATTTTTGAAACCATACGGGAGGCTACTCACCGCTCTCCCTGCATCGAACTTACTCTGACGCATAGCATCAAAACGTTTGTTGATTTGTTCACCTTCATGCTGAGCAAATCCCGCCATAATCAACTCAAGATATCGATTCATGGGTGTATATTCCATGATGGGTTCGCCAACTGTTGTAAAGTGAACCTTAATCTCCTTTTCCTGCAATAGTTCATAAATTTCCATGTACTCCATTACATTCCTAGCTAAACGATCTCGTTTATACAAAATTAAATTTTCAATTTCATCTTTACGAATTGCTTCTAATAACTTACATAAACCTGGTCGTTCATACATCTTTTTGGTTCGAGCTGATACATATGGATCTTCAAACTCATAATCCAACTTAAAATAACGTTCTTTACAATACGCTCTTGCAAAATAACGTTGCATCGTAACAGAATGTTCCTGCTTTTTAGAAGAACTACGATAGTACGAAACCGTTTTTTTCAAAGTAACCAGTCCTTCCATCTTTTGGTGCTTATAATGTATGCGTGTCCACCTGATTTTTAGAATCATTTTGTTTCATTATTTCTACACACATTTCTGCGTATAATTGAAACCATTTCTCTGCTGCATCAGGATCATGAATATACGATATAGCACGAAGTTGAATTTGTTTTTGTTTAGCCACTTAGTTCATCTCCTTACCGAAATAAATAAAATGGGGGAATTACATTGATTACACAATTAGGGCAAACCATTCGAAACTTACGAAAACAAAAAAATATTACTCTAAACGATTTTGCGGATAAACTTGATATTTCCGCAGGCTACCTTAGCAATTTAGAAACAGGAAAAACAGATACTATCTCACTTCAATTACTTGTAAGACTCAATGAAGAATTTAATTTATTCCCTTCACTTAATCAAACCACTTCTCCCTATCACGAATTACATTTCCGCTTAGATCGTATGTGCCAATTGTTAAAGTCACTGCATGATACTGATCCAAGGCTAGCAGATTATTTCATTTCTCATGTTGAAGAAGGGTTAGAGCTATACAAAAGGAACAAACCCTACAATGGTTAATATTGTCAAACAATCTTCGTTTTATTCATTTTAGTAAATAAATTTTATTTAAATGAATAAAATCAAATAGAAAAAGAGAACCTGTCAATTAAACAGGTTCTCTTTTTTGTGCCTATCCAAGGAGGTTCTTTATGCATTGGAAACAACTTGATATTCCATTTGAAAATCATCCGCACTGCGCGAACATGCTGTACCTAGCAAAACATGTAAACATCCATCCTCTACTCGGTTATCATTTGTTTGTTCATGGTATTCAAACCGAAGAACAATTATGGTCGTTTTTATATCCTGATCCTTCACAGTTTCACAATCCTTTTCTACTCAATGATATGAAGCTAGCAGTCGATCGTATTTTAAAGGCTATTCGGCAAAAAGAAAGCATTTATATTTTTGGTGACTACGATTGCGACGGAATTACTTCTTCAACGATTTTAAAACAAGCACTAGAAAAGCTCGGTGCCCATGTAATGACAAGGCTACCTTTACGAGAAGAAGGGTATGGATTATCACCACTTGCTGTGAATTCTCTTCCCGAAAATATAAGTTTATTAATCACCGTTGACAACGGATCCAGTGCACATCCAGCAATAAGGCGAGCAAAAGAAAAAGGAATCGATGTGATTGTGACAGATCACCATGAAGTATTGGGAGAACATCCAGCTTGTTTAGCATTTATAAATCCTAAAAGAAAGGATAATACATATCCGTACCCGCACTTATGCGGAGCTGGCGTTGCTTTAAAATTAATACAAGCTCTCTTTCTAACATTAAAACAAGATTGGGTAAAAGAAACCTGGAATTATATTGAGTATGCAACAATAGGAACGATTGCCGATGTCATGCCACTGACTGGAGAAAATAGAGTTATTTGTTGGTATGGTCTCTATAAAATGCGAAACTGTCCAAATAAACTTTTACAATTATTTCGTGAGCAATTACACCTCAAATATATTGATAGCACTACTATTGGTTTTCTCATTGGACCCATGCTGAACTCCTGCGGACGGATATCTGACCCTAACATCGGTGCAGCTATCCTCCAAAAAGCAGAACCAACAGCAGAAGATGTTAAACTGCTTATAAATTTAAATAACAAGCGCAAGCAATTAACTACTGAGCAGTTCAAATTGGCATCCGAAATCATTGCACAACAATCATTAGAAAAAGATTCATTACTCGTTGTACAAGGAGATTTTCACAAAGGTATTATTGGCATACTAGCTTCTAAAATCTCTAGCTATTATAAAAGGCCCACAATTGTACTTACCCAAGATGGAGTAGGCTCTGCAAGAAGTGGAAATGGAAGTAAGTTTTCAATTATACAAGCTATTCAATCTTGCAGTGAACTATTGAAAAAATTCGGAGGACATGCTGCTGCGGCTGGATTATCTATTGTTCCAGAAGAGGCATACATCCAGCAGTTTAGAGAGTGTATGCAAGAAGCAGCACAACAACAAAATACGCCCCAACCAACTTCATATTTTATAAGCGAATTCCCAATCTATAACTTTCCAAATCATTTATTTGATGATTTGATGGCACTGGAACCCTATGGGAACGGACACCCAAAACCTTCTTTTCGAAGCAAAAACATATTTGCATGCGGACACTCCTGCTTTGGGAAAAATAAAGAACACGTTGAATTCTTTTTTTCAAAAAAGCGAGCCTATGCTTATTCGCATGGTCACTTATTTCAAAACTGGAATCGATATAATCGGATGGATGTTTTATATACACCCCATTCTTACGAAAAACAAGATTTTCTTATCAATGATCTTCAATTAATTCAATAAAAATAACGAAGGTACACTACTTTTTCAAAAGACAGTGTACCTTCGTTATTTTGTTTCACTCGCTTTATACTTACTGTTACTGGTTACTATTCTTCTCACTAAATCCCCTATCTTCCTACAACACATTTTCTGCCGAAATCATATGCTGCTTTTTTAAAATCTTCCCTTGCGTATGATCTAATACCCTACGAATCACAGGATTATAAATTCGATTAATATGTTTATATTCCTTTTGACTAACAGGACAAATATAAACATCTCCTTGTTTTATAATTGCTAATTCTTCCTCACCACCATTTTGATATAGGTTCTTATAAAACATTGTATATAGTTTTTTTATTTTTTCTTTTCCTAAACCAAATATTTCATTAGGGAACTTCTTTTCCCATTGAACCTGTAATAATTCAAAAAACGTTTCTTCGTCTATCTTAGCGACTTCCTCTTTTCTAATAACCTCCTCATCTTTAGCTACTATTAATTCCTCATCGTTTTCATGATGCATTTTCAATTCTTCATATAAAAAATTATAGTCTCCTACCAGTTGCTCATACGCTTGATTCATCCATTCATTTCGTTTCTTTACCTCCCGCAATTCATCTGACAGCAGCTGTATAAAGTCATATAAAAATTCAATTTCCTCATTATGAATCCCAATTTTTGCTGATGAAGAATTAAGTCCCCCCTCCTTATCCATCGAGTCTATATCACATTCATTTTCCATTAATACGTTTACTTGCTGCTTCACTTTTTCCATATCTTCCAATAAGCCATGGTATCCCTCTAATATTCCCCTCAACCCTGGTCTCTTTTTATCCGTAAATGCAAATATATCTTCTTTTCTAATTGCCCATCCCTCCTTACGATTATCAGATGCTATTGCTGGAATTTCTCCATTACGCAACCAATTCGTAAATGTTTTATAACTGACATGAATATAATGCTCCTCCAAAAACGCCATCGCTTCTTCAACATTAAGCCAATTTTTCATATTACACCTCATTTCTCTAGTTACTTTATGAATGTAATAAGAAAGATATAACTATACAAATGTAATAAGAAAAATAGAAAATAAGACTTCATTCTCTTAAGAACAAAGTCTTATTAACGTAATCCATATATCGAAACCTCTCTCAATTTCTTCTGTTCATTTTAATAAATTTTATTCATAGTCTGTTTTTTTGACTTACATCATACACTTTCCTAAAGAAACATTTGTTTTATCAAACATAAGTAAGGAGGTTTTTCTTTGTTACAACATCTTGGGCAAACAATTCGTACATTACGCAAACACAAACATATTACATTGAACGAATTCGCTGCAAAGCTAAATATTTCACCAGGTTATCTGAGTAATTTAGAAACAGCAAAAACCGATACCATCACATTGGATTTACTTCAGAAATTGCAAGAAGAATTGAATCTGTTTCCTGCTCTCACCCAAGAAACAGATTCACAACACCATGAACTTCATTTTCGTTTGCAACGATTATGCCAAGTGTTACAACAAGTTCACGACACAGCTCCAGAATTAGCAAATTTCTTTATTGCCCATGTCGAGAAAGGTTTAGAAATATACCCTTCTTCCTAAGGCTATTCTGTTCTTACTTTGAACAGTTTGTCTATCCTTTATTCATTTTTATGAATCAATTTCATTAATATGAATAAATTATTAAAAAAGGGAAACTATATTTATATAGATTCCCTTTTTCATATGTATAGGAGGAAAAACAATGGATTCTCTTTCACTTACAGAATGTGTTCAAAAACTAGGAGTAACAAGCTCTGACATCATTATTAGATTTTTAGAAGATCAAAAACGAAATGGATTCATTTATTACAGTGAGGATTTAAATACTATTCCAAAAGATACGCAATTTGATTTATACTTCTCGGAAACAAGAGGGTTCATTAAAAATAATGATGCCTTTCCGATTCCACGCGATTTATATCATTCTTTAGAAATCGATCACTGGTCTTTTAAGTGGTTAAGCTTCTTTTATCACTTATACTATCACGAGACTTCACCTTTACCCTTTGAATGGCAAGATTGGGATTTTCATATCGGAGAGCATTTTGTTTGGGGCTATAAATCAATTCAAAAATAAAGTTCAATCACAACTTATGGAAAAGAAAAATCTCCTAATTTTTAATTAGAAGATTTTTCTCCTTGCTGTGTTTTAAAGAATTCTTGCAAAGCTTTCAAGAACGCTTCTTCTACTTTTATTCCCCCAAAGGTTTCTTTTCCAATTTTAAGTGGAGATGTTTTTTGCACCACACAACATCACCTCGCTCAAATATATGCGAATTGAGCTTAAGGACAACCCTATTTCTTTTAAAAGGAACAGAACTTTAAGTATTAGGCATAATATTTATCTTGAATTTCATCATTTGTACCAGGATTATATCGAACATTAATTATATCTCCTTCGTCCATTAGCTCGTATTTTTTCTTTAATTTATCAGTATCTGCAACTACTAAGTTATTATAACTTCTTTCTAACTTAGACAGATGGATATGAGTACCAAAAAGGTATGTATCGATTCCTTTATATACAGCCGTCAATTTAACCCCCTTTGTTTCTTTGCTAAAGATATCTAATATAGATGATAATTTCTCCCTCTCGTTAACTTCTGTATCCAAAAACTCAAACTTTGAAATTACTAATGTTTGATTCATCGCAGCTTCTAACACTTCAACTGCTTCAAAATCACTAATATTAAGCTCTTCTGGTACATCAAATACGACATTAAAAAATTCTTCTAACTTTTTTAAACGTTTAAATAAGGAAAGACTCTGTTGAATATTTTCTGTTTGCTCTTCATCCGCTTTATAATTTTTACCAACCAAAAACACCCTATGTTTTTGTAAGTCTGTAAATACAATATCTTTACCTAACCTCGTTCCATCTATGAAGTTCAAAAGGGCTAATTGAGCATCCACTCTATGTTGAAATTTATCTCTTACCACAATATTAACTTTCCCATTAACTACAACCTCATCTTCTGAAGTACCCTGTAAATTATCAAATTGTAATATAATTTCAACTACAAGAAAACTATTGACCTGCCGATTATTATTTATTACAAATGTTTTCTCTACCTCATTAAAATCTCCTAGTGTCATTTCAAGATAATCTGCTATACCCAGCCCTATATTCTCATTTTCCAAAGAAAGCTTTAGTAACACTGTTTCAGGTTCATCTATAGGTTTTATAAACCATTGTATATTATCCCCATCTAATTGTTCCGTAATTGAAGAAACTTGTGTTTGTTTAATCCATGCTTCTAAAGAAAGCATATCAATTTCGATTTGCTGTCGATTTAAATAAGCATACTTTAAAACCTCGTTAATATTCCCAAGCTTAGGGATGTTTTTGTCTACAATTTTAAATTTCCCTTTATACATTAAAGGGAACTCTTTAGCCGCATACTCACTTGTAGGCTGATGTTCAAAAACTACTTTTGATCCTATTTGAATCGGTTCGTACATATAATGTGGTGCAAATGGATGTTTGCTACTCATAAATCTCTGCAACTCACTAAACATCATGGCCGCTCCTCGAAGATCACCAGTGGATAATAATTTCGAAAGCTCATCGATTGCTGTATTTTGATGTACAACAACACTTACATTTTTAGAGCGGTTTATCGCCAAATTGTTTTGTCCGTCAACTTGCACTTCATTTTTTCTATTCACTCTCATCACCTTTTATTGAAATGTTAACATTCTTAGATTTATTAATCCCTATGTGTTTCTTTCCTTTTTGCACAATGCCTGCATTCTTTTTTTTCTTTTTTATTACATATGTAGCTCCCACGAATACAGTTGCTAAAATACCAGCTAATACAGACCATATAAAAGCACTTAAACTCATTATATTTACTCCTTTCATAAACCACTTTGTTAAATATTATTTTAACAGAATAGTTCATAACTTTTCTCATAAACTATAAAAACATACAACAATAGATACATCGGTTGACAACGAAGCCACCTAGCATATACTAGGTGGCTTATTTTCATTTTTTAGTTTCATGGATAACAGAAAGTAAAGAGACAATTCAATAATGTTACGCATACTTTCGTAAATCTTTTACCATCCGCATATATGTTTCTTTACATGCTTCATAATGCTGATTTTCAATATCACTTAGACAATTTGAAAGGTATTGATCCCATATCCCCTTATAAATATCGAAGGAATCTGATTGTTTATTTATACCCTCAACAATGCTTGGAGCAATTGCATAATATTCTTGAATTATGCTTTCCCCATCAGATTGGGATAATAACCAATTGTCTCTATAGCTCCGAAAAGCTTCTAATTCATGATCGTCATCCTCAACTCCTAAAGTTTTAAGAGTAGCTGTTGTTATAAAACAACCACCTGAATTTGTGTTATCTAATTTTTTTAATTCTTTTTTTCCGAATTCAAGATCAAAAATATTTGCTGCAATTGTCAGTAATTCCCTTGCTTTATCTGTATCTTTTTTAAACCCATGCTCTCCTTTATGGTGAAAAGACCCTATCCATACAAATGAAAATGGATATCCATTTTCTGCACTTTCTTGCAGTAAATTACCACCCTTTTTATCGTCTCTTTTTAAACCACCATAACCATGGGTATATTTAAACCCCAACACAAATTTCGCACCTATATTTCCTTTTTGAGCAGCTAATTGATAAAAATGGGTTGCTTGGCTGTCATTCATTTCTATACCATGTCCTTTATCTAAACAGCGACCAAGCATGTATAATGTAAACGAATCATGTTGATTATTGTTATACTCAGCTTCAAAAAGTTTATAACACTCCTCTTTGGAGGTATTTGTACCATCTTTGAAGTATTCTTCAAGAGCATATACTGCATATCCATTTTCGTTTACAGCACACTCTCTAACATATGAAATATTCCCTACTTTTAAAGCATCATCTATCTCTGCTTTCATTTGACGTAATTTTTCTCTTCTTGAAACTAGTCTATTTTCTTTTTCTGCTTGTTTTTTTCTTTCTGCTTCTTCTCGTTCTAATTGTTTCTTTTTCTCGCAAATAGCCTCATCCAGTTTACTTAATTCATTCGTACAGTTCCATTGCAACAATTTTGCTTTCGCTATAATCTTTTGTTTTTTATCATACATCTCTTGTAACGTATTCTCTGGTAATTCAAACAGAATTTGCATCTGTTGTTCCTTGAGTTTATTAAAACGGAAACCAAATCCAAAGTATGTGACAATCTGTTCAATTTCACCATCTTCATCCCCAAATATATCGTAAAGGTAAGCATAACTATCAAAGTTATATGGATTCATATTAATACTCTTTATCACATTTGCAAGAATTTGATCTTCTTCTTTAACATATTTCTTTGTATTCTCTAAAATGGCAGAAGCAGTGTCACTTTCAACTGAAGGACTTCTATAACCTGTGAATGCTTCATATTCGCATAGAACCCCATAGAATACTTGGAAACAACAATCAAAAACACCATCTATTAATATTTTTAAAGTGTCGTGATTTGTAAATAACGCATGTTTTGCTTCGCGAATTTTTGCAGCATCATTTGCATTAACAATACTATCGCTAACTCCTCGAACTACACCTTGACCAAGATTCAATACGCCAGCTGTCACCGCACCTTTTACTGCACCACTTAAACCAAATCCGCCACCTTGCCATTTACTTCTATCGCTTCTCTGGATTTCCCTATAATTTTGCAATTCATTTTCTGTATATACAATTTGCAAATATCTTTCTTTTACCACATCAAAATACTGACTATACTCGAAAAATTCCGCATAATACTCTTCAATAAAAGAGTGTGGTGTACGCGTCAATATCCCTTTCTCAACTAATACTCTGATAGCGAGTTCTACAGATTGACTGATACATTCGGTCGCGATATGAGGAACCTTTTCCATTAAATCATCCATATTGTGTACTTCCTTACGAAGCCTTTCACAAAAAAAATCTCGCTGGGTAAACGCATTCTCATAAAATGGTTGCTTCAAATTATTGAATGTATCCATTTCATCATTAATCCTTATTTCATTATGAAATAGTGTAAAAGTAGGCATACTTATCCCTCTTTCTAAGATTATTAATTTTAATATCCTATTATATCAATTATAATACTATAATCTTATTTTTTACCAGAAAAAAGAAATTGTGTTTAGTTCTATCGCAAAATATCCTTCCCCTAATCAAATACTCTACTGTCTACCTATCCGTTGAACGCCTGTTTCTACTGTAAAAACTCGTTTGTTTAAACCTTATGCCTTGTCATTAACATATTCTATAATTCTTTCTGTACAAGCATCAAAACTTTAATTAAAGTTCTTTTGCAATAGTTCCATCATTTCTTTTATTTCCGCTATGTCTTTCCGCACCGCCTGTAACTCGTTAAGAGTTTGTTTTAACAATTGTTCCATCGCTTCGACCTTCACATTTTTTTCATTCCAACGCACCATACTCTTTTACCTTTTTGAAAAACTTTTCTTGAATCCGAATTTTCCAAAACAGATTGTGCTGATTATATGACTCAATTCATCTCTTTCACCCTTTCTTCGTTTGAAATATGCCCCCCAAAAAATAGCTATTTGTTGAAAAAAAGAATAAATCCTAAAAGCAAAAAAAATCTCCTGGTTGATCAGGAGATTTACTATCTTTCTTTTTTAAAAATACACTTCTAAAGCTCGAAGAAACGCTTCTTCAAATTTTATTGTGCCGTATAATTCATTTCCAAGTTTAAATGGAGATGCTTTTTTGGTCACGAGACATCAACTCATCCCCACTATATGATGATTGATTAAGCGAACAACCCTTTAAATTTATTAAAATCTTTCTTTTTTACACTCAGGATAAAATCCTATCGTACACTCTCCATTACCTCGGCTCTCACATCACTTACACCATATAATTTGTGGAACAAGTTAGTAAAATTATTAATGGTTTGTGAAGTGAACTTTATATCTGTTTCTTTTTGGAATTTCTCTTTAAACATCTTTGCAAATAATGCCTTACTTTTCCCTTTGAATAAGCTAGAATTTTTTAATTCTTTGTCTTGTTCTGACACATCTAAATCAGGGATAACATATTTCAAGAAATCTTCTCTTGAAAATAAATCTTCAATAGCATGTCCAGGTTCATCACTTACGAAAATCAATTGTTCATCTGATAGTATCAATTCTTTCTTAAGCTCTTTTTGTTCATCTCTTCCAGCCTTATCATTATCTAATAAAACTTTAAAATCCACTCCCCATCCTTTTAGTAAAGAGGCTAAATTATCAATATTTGAAGCTCCTATACTAGGAATGAACCTCATTTCTCCAAATTTTTCAATATTATCTACATACTTTTTCATACATTCTAAATAAAAATAATCTGAAATCCCCTCAACTATTGTGTTATACTCCCCAAATGTACCAAAAGCACCTGATAGATCTAGACCGATAGCTGTAATTATCGGAGTATATACCTCTTTCTTTGCTTTAGAGGATGCATGTATTTTATTTTCAACAATAGTACAATTTTTATTATCTCTACTAACTAAGCGAATTCTTTCTAAGTTGTTCGGATTTATCAAATAAGGACTATGCGTAGTAAAAATAATTTGATTAGATTCCGTTAAAACTTCCAATGCTTTTAAAACATCTTTTTGTGCTTTTGGGTGTAAATATGGACCTGGTTCATCAATTAAAATAATACTACCTTCCCCTTTTACTGAATTAATAGCAAAAAAGAAAGATAAGAACCATTGAAAGCCCTTGCTACGCTGACTTGGAAGAAAATCAATATCATTTCCCCCATCATATATGTAAAAATTCAATGTATTATTAGTCCCTACATCTAGTTCCAATTTAATTTGACTTTGTGTATATATACTTTGAAAAAGTAAAGTAATCTCATTTGATACATCCATCATTTTTCTTTTTAAGGTTCGATTAGAAATATCTTGAGTATGAAGAATACTTTCTCCTCCTAAGACTTGATTTACATACGAAGACCATATATCTTTTTCATTAAGAACTAGTTCTATAGAATCAGGTAATGTTTTTTCAAATGATTCAAGCATCTTAAATCTTGGAATCTTAAAACTTTTTTCAAATTCCTCGTAATTTCTTATACTCCTGTCAAAATCTATTAGTGAATCCCTAATAAAATCATTATCACTATTGGGGTTTTCTGCATCCACAGAAATTTTATAAATACCCAACTCCTCTTCATCAGGTGCTCTTATTATCTTAATTCCAAAGAATTGTTCTAAATCTGATTTAAAACTTCTCAACCATTCGATTGGATCTTCTATCTTCGGAAATGCTTCCAAAAATTCCTGCGCATCTTCTATTACAAAATCAGCCATACCTCCTGAATCAGGAATATCTTCCAAATAACCCCGCGTAGAAAACCTCTCTATATGAGAATTTAACTCCTCCACAATGTCTCTTATTAATTCTAAGTTCTTTTTATTAAAAAAAACATTTTGAATTGATCCATATGTATAATATTTTTGAGTTACTAAAGATTTTCTTATTGTAAAACTGTATGACCCTTCACTAAAAAATTCAGAATGATAAACACTTGCTTTTAAATACCTTTTTATATCTTCTGACTTCACTATAAAAGAAATTTCTACAGTAGGATCACTCGCGGTTCTCTCTTTTCCTTCTGGATAATCCCCACCTAAAAATTGTGAAGTTGAAAAGGCTTCTAATGCCTTCAGAACATTACTCTTCCCACTTTCATTCTGCCCTGCTAAAACAGTGAGATTAGAATCCACATATATTCTCCCTGTGTCTTCAATTGATCTAAAATCTTTAATTCGCACCCATTCTAATTTCATCTCTTACCGTCCTTACATAAAATAAAATTTTTACTTATAAAAATTTTACCATGGATAGGAATTAAACATAAGAGCTCTTCTTTTTTAATGTATGTAGGCGATTTTCGTAAGCCTTGACATTTTAGCAACAAAAAAACGATATACTATAGCGGTTTACAAAACAAAAAAATTCAAGTGTAAATTTAGCCATAGAAAAACTGCACCCCAATTGTTAGATTATGAGTCTAACAATTGGGGTGCAGTTCATTTGCATCTCTTTTTTTAATCAAATTAATTTGGCAGGCATCTTTGTAACTGTTATTTTCTGTTGATCTCCAACAAATCGAAGACCGTCTTTAGTTTCTGTGATTCGCTCAACAAAAAATGTCTTTGGTATATAATAACCCAAGTCTTCGTCTTTTTTTATTCCTAAATGAACCGTTGCATCTTGCTGTTGATCGTGAAATAATATTTCGCAATCTATATTCGTAACATTTCCACGAACCTTTTCTTTATCGTACAATACAGCTTTTGGCTTATCTACTAATTTTGGTATTATATAAAAGAAAACATATTTATCTTTATTGCTGTCAAACTTCTTTTTGGTTGGTCTGCCTCGAAGAGAACTTAAAGTAATCTCCCCACTTTTGACATTGTTCCATCCCTCTTCACCTTTAAAACCTTCTATTTCTTGCTTATTCTTTACACGTTCAACAATTTTTTCGATAGCTAATAAATGACAAAAATTCTCTTTATCAAATCTTAATTCAATTGTACTGGCTATCGGTTTTTCTCCTGAATCATCTATAATTTCATACTGAAAAATATAAGGATTCAGATATTTTTCGTAGAATTTACACAAAAGCTCTAAGCTTATTTCATTAATTCTTGGGTTTGTGGTTAACCCATACAAATCCTGAGTAGTTGTTATCATATTTTCTCTCCGAACATGAATAGTGCCCTGATTCAAAATAAATCAGGGCACTAATCTCGCTTTTTTGCAACTTTAGGTCTCGTCTCATATTTATTGTCTCCGACGGGGAGAATTCGAGAGTTGCACCCGAATGACTTTTATTACGCAGTCCACTATTACCTTATTCAAAAAGTTAGGAGATTATCCTAAAAAATTAAAACATTTTTATCTTTTGCAACTTTAGGTCTCGTCTCATATTTATTGTCTCCGACGGGGAGAATTCGAGAGCTGCACCCGAATGACTTTTATTACGCAGTCCACTATTATCTTATTCAAAAAGTTAGGAGATTATCCTAAAAAACTAAAACATTTTCATCTTTTACAACTTTAGGTCTCGTCTCATGTTTATCGTCTCCGACGGGGAGAATTCGGTAGTTGTAGACCGAATAACCTTTATTAATTACTTCTATCTTACAAGTAAATGCTATCATTTAAAAGTATACTTGTCAATTATATAATACATTCCCATATACACTTTTGTTATAAACTCTATATACGCACATTTTATCCTACTTATTACTTTAATACACTCTAAAAGCTCCACTCCTTATTTATAATTCATTTAGAATAAAATCTAAAAAATTCATCCATAATATACAATAACTTTTTACTTTATTAAATCATTTTGTTTTTTATACGGTACTCCTTTTTATTTCATTTAAAATAAATTTCCCCATCACAAATTTCTTGTTCCTTCTTTAATCCCATATTAAAATTTTATATACATCTATAAAATTTTAAACCACTGCTAATTAATCATCACCATGCCGATAAAATCAGTTGGCTTTAAATTGCAATTGATTCTCTTTAACCACAAAGGTTTGTTTTCCTACATCAATATTTTTATTCTTTTTAATTTCCCTTTGATGTTTACAAGTTATAATTTTATTTGCAATCCCTACACATAACATTTGAGATGTGATTGCGTACTGTTTTTTCACTGATAAAAAGTTCACCTGCAATTTCCTTCGTTGTTTTATCTTGAACCAGTAATTCAAATACTTCTCTCTCTCTCTTTGTGAGTAACGGTTTAGATTGATACGCTTTTTCCTTCAACTGGTATAAACCTCCTTGCTTAAGCCAGAGCCGTGTATGTGTAAGTTGGGTGTTTATTTAGTCAAGATATTGTATGAACGAAATGTGCGGGTGGTGAATGAAAATAGGCTTTATTTCACATGTTATTTTAGACTTTTATACAGTGCAGACACTCTTTGTATCCACTCACTTTTCAGTACGCCATATTTGTTCTAGTAATATGCTGACAACTGTACCTACGAACAAACCATTTCCGAATATATATTGCATAACAGACGGCAGTGATTGGAGTGCTCCAGACGGTAAAAACATAACACCGCTGCCAAATAATACAGAAACTCCTAAAATCGTTACATTCCTTTCGCTCATTGGCACTTGTTTTATATTATGAAACCCAATTCCAATTAACTGTACGAACGAAGCCATTAAAACCGCAGATGCGACAGCAGGTGGTAACGATGCTAAGTAACGAATAATATTTGGAAACAACGACATTACGACTAGTAACAAACATGCTAGTAAGAACGATCGTATATATTTTTGTTTCGTTAAACGTATAAATCCTGCCGTTGCTGGTAACGGTACGACACCTACAGTTGAAAATACAGAAGAAATGATGTGCGAAATCCCTCCAACCCACGTACCATCCTTCAACTGTTTCTGTTCAATAGTCGCTTTTTGAATGGTAGCTTGATTGATTGCTATAATTGCTGCCACTGTATTAGAAACTAAAATACATACCATAACGAAACTTGATACAGCCATACCTGTATTCCACTTTGGAAGTCCCCAAGCAAATATTTGCGGAAATTGCACAAAATGAGTTACTTGAGATGGAATCGTCACTTTTCCTGCAATGAGAAAAAGAACCCACCCACTAATTAATCCTATTAAAACTGCGTAACTTTTGACAAAACCTTTTCCAAAATTAGATAGTATAATAACGAAAAGAAATATGCTAAACGCAATTATCGCTGTAAATCCATCGATTTGAGAAACGGTAGCAGTAATTCCTAGCATTCCTTTTAGAAATACACCGCTTAATTGTAAACATAATAAAAGTAAAAACGTCCCTGTTACAAGCGGCGTGAATAAAAATAAAATACGTCCGATAAAACCAGTGACTCCTAATCCTATTAAAATAACACCGGAAATTATCATTCCTAATTCTAAAATTTGCAACGTACTATGTAATTGATCTTGCCCGGCCGTTGCATAAGCGAGTACGGTAAATACGCCAACCCAAGATCCAGCTGGGCCATCCGCAATTGGCAGTCTATGTCCAAGCCACCCTTGTAAAAAAGAAGATATACCAACTACAAAAAACGTACGCTGCATTAAATAAAATATTTCTTCCGTCGTAAGATGAAATAATCCGCCAACGACAATTGGTAGTGCAATTGAATTCGCTAATAAAAATATAAACCATTGCAAAGTTCCCATAATATGATTTTGGTTATGTTGATTGTCCAAATTTTTCATCCTTTCTAACTTCCCTATAAAAAATATATTGTAAACATAAAAAAGAAGGGCTCTACACTCATAATTAGAACCCTCCTCAAAACATTCACACGATTCTTTTACACAAGATTATTTAATTCCACCTCATTTAAACTTCCAACAACAATATTCCCTTTATGCACGACTAAACGCTTCTCTGTTTGACGCGCTACCGCTTCAGCAGTACATGTTGCATTCGTCAAAACAAAACTCGCTTCATCTCCTACATTCGGCCATGCTCGCTTCCCTTCATTGTTTAACGTTTCTTTTCCTCCCGTAATAAAGCGAAGGGCTTTTCCTAAAGACCTTTCGTCACTCCAGCCAAAACGTTCCGCTAATCGATTTGCCTTTTGCAGCATATCACCTGTGCCAAACGGTGACCAATGATCAGTAATACTATCATTTCCTAATGAAACTTTCACACCTTTTTTATCTAATAACGGAATTGGGATTACTTGTTTCCCAATTGGCACCGTTGAAGTAATATCAATATTTAAAGCAGCTAGTCTTTCCGCCACTTCTTCAACTTCTTTATCCGTAACACCACCAAGTCCAAGTGCATGACTAATTGTTACGCGACCTTGCCATCCCGCTTCTTCTGTTAAACTTGCCAATCGCTTCATCGTAAACGTCCCAAGATTATTCGCATCATGCAGATGAATATCAACATCCGCATTAAATTCTACTGCGATATCCATAATGGTATGTAATGATTTTTCAATATCATTATCCACTGTAGCTGGATCCACTCCACCGACTAGATGCGCACCCATACGCATCGCATCTTTCACAAGTTGTACAGAATTACTACGCAATAATCCATGTTGTGGAAAAGCAACAATTCTACCAGAAACCTGATTTTTATATGTTTCCAACGCCGCTAACGTCGCCTCCAAATTACCAAGTCCAATAATCGGATCAACATTACAATGCGTTCTTATATTCGTTGCACCATTTCGAAGCAATAACGCTAACATATTTTCCGCCCTATCTTGAGCAGTTGCTAATTGCTTCGGCAGAATTTTTTCTTCTTCATTAAAACGCGTAAAAATATTCTCTGCTGGCATACAAGCTTTCCAAGGACCACTATAATATGTCTTATCAATATGAATATGCATCTCTTCGAAGGCTGGCAAAATCAATAAACGATTAGCATCAAGAATTAATACGCCTTCCTCTTGAACAGCCCCTGCTATCATTTTTTTAATTCGTCCATCTTCAATGAGTAAACTACATAACTCTGTTTCTGTTTGGGAAATTCTCCCCTCTTCATATGTATACCCCGATTCAAGCATTACATTAGTCAGCCAATATACTGTCATCTCTATTTCCCCCACCCTTTATTAAAAGTTACCTCTTACTATAATTTTAATATCAACTGAAAATTAAGACAATTAATACGACTGTTCCCTAAAAAAAATGTAATACAACCGCATAGTCTTCTCATAAATTTCCATATAGAATAGAAGTATATAGCTTGCTATAAAGTGAAACTTTGATCAGTGGGGGGTTGTTCATCCCCCCACTGATCATTAGTTAAACCAATCGGGCTTTTACGGGCAGTTAATCCCCACCTAACTTCTTTGCTTTCGCTGAATTTTTAGGTGGAGTTCTTACTGCTCGTTAAAGCGGGATAAAAAGGAGTTGATCGTAATATGTCAAAAAAATTATATAAATCCGAAACTGATAAAATGCTATTTGGTATATGCGGTGGTTTAGGGGAATATTTTGATATTAGCTCTACTCTCATTCGCATACTTTGGGTCATTGCTATTTTATGTTTTGGGACGGGGTTTTTAGTTTATTTTATTTGTTTATTACTTATGCCACGCTCTTACTAATAACATTCTTTCATATATTTGAGCACAGCATATAAAAAATCCCCTATAGATTTTTCTATAGGGGATTTTTTCATGAAGAATATTTCATTGTTAAATGTAATACTGCTACTTCATCTTCTTCATTTCTATAACTATGTTTTTTATTCGCTTCAAATTGAATAGAGTCAAACTCATTTAATTCGTATACATCGCTTTCTACTTGAATCGATACTTTCCCTTTCATTACTGTTACAAGCTCAATAGCACCTTCATGATGAGCTTCTGGTTCATATATACTATTCGATCTTAAACAAGCACGGTGCATTTCCATCCCCGTTTCTTTCGTATAGCGGAACATCGTTTCTAAATGCCATGCTTGTCCTACATCTACTGCAAATCCTTCTCCGCAGCGCGCCACAGCTACAGGTTCTCCAACAACCATCAATCTCGATAAAGGAATCGATAACCCTTTCGTTATTTTCCAAATGACAGCTAACGTCGGATTCGTTTCGCCTCTTTCAATCTTTCCTAATGTTAATTTACTAACCCCTGTTTTTTGAGCTAATTCTTCTAAACTTAATTTTTGTTCATTTCGAATTTGTCTTAACAGCTGACCTACTTGCTGAATGACTTCTTTCGTTTGCATATCTTCCTGTTCTTTCATCTATAAAACCACCTTAAAGTATAAAATAGTTTACTTTTATCGTTTTTAAGTATATTATACTATACATAATCATCAAATTCCGAAAGGAGTGCTATACTTCATGCGCGCAATTTTATTAGGCCTTTTATCATCAGCCTTTTTTTCCGCAACCTTTATTATTAATCGAGCGATGAATGTATCTGGAACGAGCTGGGCCTGGACAGCTTCCTTCCGTTTTTTATTTGCTCTCCCTATTTTATTCCTTATCGTTTTATTTCGCAAAAACTTAAGGGGATTATGGGAAGAATTAAAGAAACATCCATTAGCGTGGATCGGATGGGGGTCCGTCGCTGGTATTGGTTTCTATTCTTTATTAAGTTTCTCTGCTGTCTTTTCTCCAGCGTGGCTCGTTGCTGGAACTTGGCAAGTTACTATATTAGCAGGTTTACTTTTATCGCCATTATTCTTCGTTAAAATAGAAACGAAATCAGGTACAAAACTTGTACGGGGGAAAATTCCACTTCGTAGTTTATATGTTGCATTATTTATTTTACTTGGTGTAATTTGTATGCAAGCGACTGCAGCAGGTCATATTACAATGACTCAGTTCATTTCAGGTTTTTTACCTGTCGTAGTAGCAGCCTTCTTATATCCATTCGGCAACCGAAAAATGATGGAACTTGTTGGCGGACGTCTTGATACATTCCAACGTGTATTAGGAATGGCAATAGGAAGTCTACCTATAACAATTTTACTTGGCATATATGGATTTTCTACTACAGGTATTCCAACATCCAGCCAAATGTTGCAAGGATTTTTGTTAGCATTATGTTCTGGCGTGATTGCAACGATGACATTTTTCTTTGCTACTGACTTAGCCAAAGATAACCTCGCTCTACTTGGAGCTGTTGAAGCAACGCAAGCTGGAACGATGGTCTTTACAGTGCTTGGTGAAATTGTTTTCTTGAATGGTTCATTTCCTGGTGGTCTTTCCCTACTTGGAATGATTATTATTATGTTAGGAATGGTTGCTAATAGCGTGTTAAACCGTTCTGCTCCAGTCGTTAAGCAGAAAAAAACTGCATAAAAAAGAGTATAGTTCTCTAACAAAGAACTATACTCTTTTTTTATTGTCCCCCTATTTCGTCTTATCAGAATAGTATTTCATTAGCTGTTTATACTAAAACCTATGTTATAATACGTTTCATGCGCAATATTAGGAGGTAAATTATGTTAAAAAAAGCAATCGCTGAATTTATTGGTACATTTGTACTTGTATTATTCGGAACTGGAGTAGCTGTCATTGGCGGCGGAATTGAAGGAATTGGAACATTAGGAATCGCTATGGCTTTCGGTCTATCTATTGTGGCTATGGCATATAGCATCGGAACAATTTCTGGATGTCACATTAACCCAGCAGTATCAGTAGCTATGTTCATCAACAAAAGAATGAACGCTATGGAACTTTGTTATTATGTATTAGCTCAAATTTTAGGTGGTTTATTAGGAACTGCAACGTTAGTAACGATTTTACGCTCTGCTAAAACACCTTTAGATAATTTAGGACAAAATGGTTTTGGAACTCTTGGTTTATCTGGAGCATTCCTAGTTGAATTTATTTTAACTTTCGTATTCATTTTAGTTATCGTTGCTGTAACAGGTAAAAAAGGAAGTTCTTCTCTAGCAGGATTAGTAATTGGTTTCACATTAGTTTTAGTTCACTTATTAGGAATTCCGTTAACTGGAACTTCTGTTAACCCAGCTCGTAGTATCGCACCAGCTTTATTTGCTGGCGGAGAAGCACTTTCTCAACTATGGGTATTCATCGTAGCACCAATTCTTGGTGGTATCGTAGCAGCTATTGTTGGTAAATTCATTTTAAATACTGAAAAATAGAATTTTCAATATTTCTGAACAAAAAAAGGCGAGCCCTCATTATGAGGTTGCTCGCTTTTTTACTCTTTCATTTTAGACTTTAAGTTTGTAACTAATTGATCTACCGTTACATTTGCAAGTACGTTTTCCATCGCTTCTTGCGCTTGCATTAAAATAATTTCTAATACTGATTGAATATTAGCTCCTACTGGACATTCAATGTTGGGATTTTCATGGAAGGAAAATAGTTGTCCTTCTTCTACAACTTCCACTGCTTTATATACATCAAGTAATGTAATTTCTTCTAAATCACGAGCAAGTGTCGTACCACCTTTACCAGCTTGTACATCAACAAGTCCTGCTCTCTTCAACATTCCTGTAATGCGACGAATCACAACTGGATTTGTATTCACACTACCAGCAATCCATTCAGAGGTACAGCGAGAGTTTCGATCTATCGCAAGTAACGTTAACATATGAACACCTACTGTAAAACGACTACTAATCCCCATCTGCACACCCTCCTTTGTATTCATTCTATTAAAAGACGACTCTTATTATTATATACTATTTTTAATTTATACATAAAGAAAAAGCATGATTTCAATAGGAAATCATGCTTTTCTCTCATTATTGACGCTTTATAAACTTCGCTAAATCTTTAAATTTCACTTTGTCTGAGTAATTCATTACGCCATTTACGTAAATGCGACTTGTAACAGCACTTAAAATACCGATTGTCGCTAAAAGCCCCGCCAATGTTATCATAATTTCTAACATACCAGTTTCACCAGCTACAAAGCGTGAGAATGTAACCATCGGGGTAAAGAACGGAACATAAGAGCTTATAACAACGATAGTACTATTTGGGTCACCTAACGATTTAAGACTTATAAAGAATGCTGCAATTATTAAAATTGAAATCGGTAGCATTACACCTTGCAAATCCTCCGTCTTAGAAACAACCGCACCAGCAGCTGCATACATCATCGCATACAGGAAATATCCTGTAACAAAATAAATTAGGAACATACCGATTATTTTTGCATCTAACTTTGTAACATCAATTACGCCAAATAATGAACCATTTTCTAAATCTACCCACCCTAGTAAATAAGGAACTAAATAACCACATGCCAATATGACAAGTTGTAATAAAGCCGTTGAAACAACCGCTAAAATTTTTGCATACATCATCGTAAGAGGTTTTACTTTCGGAATCATAACTTCCATAACGCGAGAAGCTTTTTCAGAAGCAATATTCATCGCAATTGTGCTTCCGAACGCAACAATAAACATATATAAAGCGAATATGAAGAAATATGCAATTCCGGCAGAGGCAGAACGATCTTTTATTGCTTCTTGTTTCACAGAAATTTCGGTTTGCAATTGTTGTGCAATTTCTGGTGAAACATTATGTTTAGCAACTGTTATCGCCATATATTTTCCCTTTAAATAACTAGCTATAATTGTAGAATTTGTTTCACTAGCGAACCCATTAAACATATACGTGACTTCTGGAACTCCATTCTTTTCAGTTACACGAAACAAACCGTCTAACTCGCCTTCTTCTACTTGTTTATGCAGTTTATTGAAATCTTCTTTTGAACCAATTGTTAATTTAGCTGATGGTAATAACTTAGTTAACTCTTCTTTTTGTATTTTATATGTAGAACTCTCTGTCACAACTGCAATTTTATCTTTATCCTTATTTTTATCATTACTTGAAGTAAAATGATTGAACGCAAAAATTCCAAAAACAATTAAAAATAAAATCGCGCTCATGATTAATGATTTTTTAGATAAAAACGCTTCCCTGAAATAAAATGAAAATACGTGAGAAAATTTACGCATCGTTATTTCGCCCTCTCTACAAAGATTTCGTTTAACGTCGGCTCTAACATTTTAAATTGTCGTAAGGTAACACCTTGTTCTTGCAACTGTTGTAAAATCTTTAGAGCTTCTGCATCATCTTGTACTTGCACATAAAGAAGACCTTGTTGTTTTTCATACGATACATGAATAGCTTCTAATCCCTTCTCATTCTCTTCTGTATCTTCAATCGTTAAATTGCGGAAACCGTATTCTTTTTTAATATCACTTAACTGGCCTTTTACGACTGCTTCGCCTTTTTTCAAAATACATACATGTTGGCAAAAAGCCTCTACTTGTTCCATACGATGACTAGATAAAATAATTGTCTTTCCGCTCTGTACTTGTTCTTCAATAATGCTAGCTAGCATCCCAGCATTAACTGGATCAAGTCCGCTAAATGGTTCATCTAAAATGAGAAGTTCAGGATTATGAAGAAGAGCAGCAATTAATTGGATTTTTTGCTGATTTCCTTTTGAAAGCTCTCCTGCCGTTTTAAATTTATATTCCGGTATCGCTAATCGCTCTAACCAGTGATCAATAGCAAGATCTACTTCTTTTTTCGACATTCCTTCTAATCTACCAAAATATCGCAACTGGTCTATTACTCTACTTTTTGTATATAAACCTCTTTCTTCTGGTAAATACCCAATCGTTACCCCACTAGTCCCAAATGATTTTCCATCCCATGTAATAGATCCTTCATTAGGCGTTAATAATCCGAGAAGCATTTTGATTGTCGTTGTTTTCCCTGCACCATTTCGTCCAAGTAATCCTAGCACTTCACCTTTTGGTAACGAAATTTGCAAACCGTTAACTGCTTTTGATTCCCCAAATTGTTTCGTTAAGTTTTGAATTTGTAAACTCAAAGTATAAAGCCTCCCCTTTACTATCATTCATACTCTCTTTCAAAGACTATGTTTATTCAGGATAAAATATAGCACTACACTTCATCCTCTTAGTATGTAACATCTCCTTAATCCATCATTTGTTCTATTTAGTTAAAATTGTAAATAATATCATTTCATTTGTCAATTATAATTGTCATTACGACAATTATAATTGACAAAATAATTTCCAATATTTTTCTCATCTTTCTAATATAGGACATACTACTATATATACAAAAGACAATATGCAAATGTTCATAAAAAAATTTTTATATTTTAATATATAATATAAGATGATTTTCTAACATCAAGGAGGATACATATGAAGATGAAGAGGGGTATTACCACTTTATTATCTGTAGCGGTTCTATCTACATCGCTTGTAGCATGTTCAGGAACACCAGAGAAAACAGTGGCAAAAGAAGAAAAAGTAAAATTAACAGAACAGCAATTAATGGCTGATTTATGGTATCAAACAGCTGGTGAAACGAAAGCACTTTACTACCAAGGGTACAATATCGGTCAATTGAAGCTTGATGCAGTTCTTGCAAAAGGGACAGAGAAAAAACCTGCTATCGTACTTGATTTAGATGAAACTGTTTTAGATAACAGTCCTCATCAAGCAATGAGCGTAAAAACAGGAAAAGGCTATCCGTATAAATGGGATGATTGGATTAATAAGGCTGAAGCTGAGGCCCTTCCAGGCGCAATTGATTTCTTAAAATATACAGAATCTAAAGGTGTAGATATTTACTACATCTCAAATCGTAAAACGAACCAACTAGATGCAACAATTAAAAATCTTGAGCGTGTAGGTGCTCCTCAAGCAACGAAAGAACATATATTACTACAAGATCCGAAAGAAAAAGGAAAAGAAAAACGACGTGAACTCGTTTCACAAACACATGATATCGTCTTATTCTTCGGTGATAACTTATCTGATTTCACTGGTTTTGATGGAAAGTCTGTAAAAGACCGCAATCAAGCAGTATCAGATTCGAAAGCACAATTTGGTGAGAAATTTATTATTTTCCCGAATCCAATGTATGGTGATTGGGAAGGCGCTTTATATGATTATGATTTCAAAAAATCAGATGCAGAAAAAGATAAAATCCGTCGCGACAACTTAAAATCATTTGATGCAAAATAAAGAGGATGGCATTCGCCATCCTCTTTATTTTCCCTTCTCTGTTAAAGGCAAGATAAACACTTCCACACGCCTATTCTTTGCCTTTCCTTCTTGTGTATCGTTTGGAGCAATTGAACGGTATTCTCCGTAACCAATCGCACTAAATTTTTCTGGTTGTAATTCTTTATTTTGGAGTAATACTTGCATAAAATTAACTGCACGCTGCGTACTTAATTCCCAGTTCGATGCAAACTGCGCATTGGCAATAGGGACATTATCCGTATGACCAGATACTGTAATCTCACGAGGTGACGCTGAAACAAGTAAGCTAGACATCTCTTTTGCAATCCCTAGTGATTCTAACTTCACATCTGCTTTCCCCGAATCAAACAGCACATTCTCTAATATTGTCACCATTAATCCCTTTTCAGTTAATTTAGTTTGAAAAGAAGAGGATAATTGTTTCTCATTAATATATTGATCAATCTTTTTTTGTAATGCTTTCAATTCATCCATTTCTTTTTTTTCTTTTTCTCTAGCTTCTTCTTGTTTTTTTGCTTGTTCTGCCTCAAGGCTACTTGCTGATAATTCCTTTTCATCATTTGGCTTCTGATCACTTAAAAACTCTTTATTTCCTGTTCCACCTGCTAATTCGCTTCGAAATGCTACTGCCATCTGTTTGAACTTCGCAGCATCTATACTACTCATCGCAAATAAAACGATGAACAATGCAAATAACAACGTTAACATATCAGAATAAGGGATTAACCAAGTTTCATCGATATGTTCTTCGTGTTTTTTCTTTTTGCCTCTTCTATTTTTTTTACTCCGCATTTTTTTCTGCCCCTTTTTCAAGCTTTTTACGCTCAGTTGCAGAAAGTGCACCTAAAATGCGGTTCTTCATAATAAACGGATATGTACCTTCTTGTAACATTAATAAACAATCAATAATTAAACGTTTTTTTTCTAATTCAGCTGCAGATTTTTGCTTTAGTTTATTTGCAAATGGATGCCATAATACATAACCTGAAAAAATACCAAAAATCGTTGCAATAAATGCACCCGAAATAGCGTGACCTAACTTTTCAATATCAGTTAAATTGCCAAGTGCAGCTACAAGACCAATAACAGCACCTAAAACCCCTAATGTCGGTGCATATGTACCAGCTTGAGAAAAAATTGCCGCTCCTTTTGCATGCCTTTCTTCAATCGCTTCTAATTCAGCTTCTAAAATTTGCTCTAAATCTTCTGCGGATACGCCATCAATCACAAATTTCATACCACGCAAAAGAAATTCATCTTGAATTTTGTCTAATTGTTGCTCTAAAGACAAAATACCGTATTTTCTACTTTCTGATGTCCAATGAACAAATAATTCTAGCAACTGTTCATAACTTAAATCCTTTTTATTTGAACCAAAAAGAACTTTAAATAATTTTGGAACCCTTTTTAGTTGATTCATCGGAAATGCGATACATACTGCAGCAAATGTACCGATAAAAATAATTAATGCTGCGGCAGGATTCAATAAAGAATTTACGTCAGCGCCCTTGACGACCATCCCTACTACCACTGCTACAAATCCTAAAATAAGTCCAATAATTGTTGCAAAATCCATTCCCATTCACTCCTAGTCTATACAAGAAGTTCTTTATTCTCGATAATCGCTACATCTTCTTATGTATATATATTACATAAAAAATTCATTTCATGAAAGATAAGAAATGAATTAAATGAAAAAATACTACAATTTCACACATTTTCTGACATTTTCTTTGCATTTCTATTACGTTACGACTCTTATATTTCTTTTTCAACAAACTAGACTTATAATAAAAACAATACATATTTTATTAAGAAAGGACTGTGATTACAAGGCATCATGAAAAAGATAATCATTATTTCTGCCACTACTATTGTAATCGGTATCACTTCTTTCGCTTACTTTAGTTCTAAATCACCACTACAAAATGGGGCAAAAGCTGTCGAAAGTCAACAGCATAGTAATCACCAAAAAGAAGAGATTCCTGCTTTTCCGAAAGCTGATCATAATGCAAAGAAGCTAGACAATGATTTTTCCGTTGTAACAAATCCAGAGTCTAATCTTGTATTAGTTAATAAACATCGAAAACTACCAGACGGATACATACCTGAAGATTTAACAAGACCAAACGTACCATTTACTAGTCCAAAAGATAAAGAAAAAACGCTACTGCGCAAAGATGCTGCAGATGCGCTTGAAGATATGTTTGTAGCGGCAAAGAAAGAAGGACTTGAACTTACAGCTGTATCTGGTTATCGTTCATACAAACGCCAAAAATCATTACATGATACATACGTTAGACGTCAAGGAAAAGCTGAAGCTGATTCAGTAAGTGCCATTCCTGGTACGAGTGAACATCAAACTGGTTTAGCAATGGATATTAGTTCAAAATCTGCTAAATTCCAATTAGAGCCTATTTTTGGAGAGACAGCCGAAGGAAAATGGGTTGCAAAACACGCCCATGAATTTGGCTTTGTCATTCGTTATTTAGAAGATAAAACAGAAACAACAGAATATGCATATGAACCGTGGCATTTGCGCTACGTTGGAAACCCGTATGCTACATACATATATAAACATCATTTAACATTAGAAGAAGCAATGGAAGACAAAAAATAAGAGAGCAAATTGCTCTCTTATTTTTCTTTCACTCTATCATTGTAGTAATTTTTTCTTCCATTCTTCAGGCCACGGTTCGCCTCTTCCCGTTTTTTTCGATGCTTGAACCATCATTCCACGACCAACTAAACAAACTTCTCCTTCTGCATTCTTCACCATGTAATGCAAATCTAAAGAAGAATTCCCAACCGATCCCGCTTTTACATATACCTTCAACTGTTCATCAAAATATATTTGCTTAATAAAATTGCATTGTAAATCTGCAACAACGATCATCGTTTCTGAAGATTCATGCGTCCATTCTTGCATAAATCCAAGTTCTTTAAACAATGCGATACGCGCTTCTTCAAAATAGGTAAAGGCAATGACATTATTTACATGCCCAAACATATCTACTTCACCAAAACGAACTTTTACAGGATTGTAAAATGAAAAACCACTTTCCCATCGCTCAAAGTCTTCAATATAAGAAATCCTCTTCATTATTCTCTCTCCTTTTCGCTCTTAAAATAAACAGAATAAACAGAAAAATAAAGTTATAAATATTGCCTCTTCAACATGAAGAGGCAATATTTATTAATAGTTATTGTCGCTACCAAAGAAATCTTTGAACGATTGAATTGTTGTATCACGGTTTAATGCCGCAATTGAAGTTGTTAATGGAATACCCTTTGGACATGATTGCACACAGTTTTGAGAGTTACCACAGTTTGCAAGTCCTCCATCTCCCATAATTGCACGTAAGCGATCTGCTTTATGCATTTCACCCGTCGGATGTGAGTTGAATAAACGAGCTTGTGATAACGGTGCTGGTCCAATAAAGTCAGATTTACTATTTACGTTTGGACATGATTCTAAGCAAACACCACATGTCATACATTTTGAAAGCTCATAAGCCCATTGACGTTTCTTCTCAGGCATTCTTGGTCCTGGTCCTAAGTCATACGTACCATCAATTGGAATCCAAGCCTTAACGCGTTTTAGAGCGTTAAACATGCGACTACGGTCAACTTGTAAGTCACGTACAACCGGGAATGTCTTCATCGGCTTTAAGCGAATTGGTTGTTCTAACTGATCAATAAGAGCTGTACATGATTGACGTGGTTTTCCGTTAATCACCATCGAACATGCGCCACATACTTCCTCTAAACAGTTCATATCCCATGCAATCGGAGTCGTCTGGTTTCCTTTTGAATCAACAGGATTACGACGAATTTCCATCAGTGCCGAAATAATGTTCATATTTGGACGATATGGAATTTCAAACTCTTGGTCAAACTCTTGTGCATCTGGTCCATCTTGTCTCGTAATGATGAGGCGGATTGTTTTCTCAGACATGTTGCTTATCCCCCTTCTCTTCACCCTTAGAAGCTACATCATGTTTTGAGGAATAGTCACGTTTACGTGGTTTAATTAATGAAACATCCACTTCTTCGTAATGGAATGCTGGTGCTTTTCCTTCTCCCTCAAATTTCGCCATCGTAGTTTTTAAGAAGTTTGCATCATCACGATTTGGGAATTCTGGTTTGTAATGTGCTCCGCGGCTTTCATTACGGTTATATGCGCCAATTGTAATAACACGTGCTAACTCAAACATATTTGCAAGTTGGCGTGTAAATGAAGCACCTTGGTTACTCCATCTCGCTGTATCGTTAATGTTAATGCGTTTGTAACGCGCCATTAACTCTTCAATTTTCGCATCAGTTTCTAGTAGCTTTTTATTTTCACGAACTACTGTAACGTTATCTGTCATCCATTCTCCAAGCTCTTTATGAAGAACATATGCATTTTCGTTACCATCAAGCGTTAAAATATTGTTAAATTTCTCTGTTTCGATTAATTCATTTTGCTCATATACAGTAGATGAAACAGCATCAGATGATTTAGAAAGACCTTTCATATACTCAATCGCATTCGGTCCTGCTACCATACCACCGTAAATTGCTGATAATAGTGAGTTCGCACCAAGGCGGTTACCACCGTGCATAGAATAATCACACTCACCTGCTGCAAATAAACCTGGAATACTTGTCATCTGCTTATAATCAACCCATAGTCCGCCCATTGAATAGTGAACTGCTGGGAAGATTTTCATTGGTAGTTTACGAGGATCATCACCTGTAAACTTCTCATAGATTTCAATAATTCCACCAAGTTTAATATCTAGTTCTTTCGGATCTTTATGAGAAAGATCTAAGTACACCATGTTTTCACCGTTAATACCTAGTTTTTGCTCTACGCAAACGTCAAAGATTTCACGCGTTGCAATATCACGAGGTACAAGGTTTCCGTAAGCCGGATATTTTTCTTCTAGGAAGTACCATGGTTTACCATCTTTATATGTCCAAACACGGCCACCTTCACCACGTGCAGATTCACTCATAAGACGTAATTTATCGTCTCCAGGAATTGCCGTTGGATGAATTTGAATGAACTCGCCGTTTGCATAATATGCACCTTGTTGATATACAGCAGAAGCTGCTGTACCTGTATTAATAATAGAGTTAGTTGATTTTCCAAAGATGATACCAGGGCCCCCTGTTGCCATAATCACGGCATCAGCTTGGAAACTTTTAATCTCCATTGTTTGTAAGTCTTGTGCAACGATTCCTCGGCACACACCTTCGTCATCAACAACAGCTCGTAAGAAATCCCAACCTTCATATTTCGTTACAAGTCCTGCTACTTCGTGACGACGTACTTGCTCATCTAATGCGTATAGTAATTGCTGTCCAGTTGTTGCACCAGCAAATGCTGTACGGTGATGTTGCGTTCCACCAAAACGACGGAAATCAAGAAGTCCTTCTTCCGTACGGTTGAACATAACACCCATACGGTCCATTAAATGAATGATACCAGGTGCTGCTTCACACATTGCTTTAACTGGCGGTTGGTTCGCTAAGAAGTCCCCACCATAAATTGTATCGTCAAAGTGGATCCATGGAGAATCCCCTTCACCTTTCGTATTTACGGCACCGTTAATTCCACCTTGGGCACATACAGAATGTGAACGTTTTACTGGTACTAAAGAAAATAGTTCAACATTTACTCCTGCTTCTGCCGCTTTAATCGTTGCCATTAAGCCGGCCAAGCCACCGCCGACTACTATAAGTTTCCCTTTCATGCTCTCCCACTCCTTACTGGTTTGCTAGCTGTGGATCGATGAACGCTAATAATGCACTCACACCTACATAAGATAGACCTAAGAAAATAGCTAATGTTACATAAGTAGAGATTCTTTGTGAACGTGGAGATACTGTAATTCCCCAGCTTATGCAGAATGTCCATAGTCCATTTGCAAAGTGGAAAATTGTTGAAACAACACCAACTAAGTAGAATGCAAACATAGCTGGATTGTTTAAAATATCTGCCATCATATCATAGTTTACCTCTTTACCTAACAATGCTTGAATACGAGTTTCCCAGACGTGCCAAGAAATGAAAATCAGTGTAACGATACCTGAAATTCTTTGGAAGACGAACATCCAGTTACGGAAATAACCGTAAGATACCGCATTGTTCTTAGCTGTAAATGCAATATATAAGCCATATATAGCATGGTACAGTATAGGTAAAAAGATGATGAAAATTTCTAGCGCATACCGGAATGGAAGGAGCTCCATAAAGCCTGCAGCTTTGTTAAAAGCCTCTGCTCCTCTTGTTGCAAAGTTGTTTACAATTAGATGTTGCGTCAAAAAGACACCAACCGGGATGACCCCCATTAATGAGTGCCACTTACGAAACGTATACTCGCGGCCTTTCATGTCCCCATTACCCCCTTGAATGTTTGACTGCTGTTTTCAGATTAATTTACAACAATAATGTTTTTTCACTATTGGCATAAGAAAAACTGAAAAAATTATTCGAAATATTTCAGCATAATTTGATAACAAGTTCATTTTACCCCTATTTTTGTCGAAGCGTCAAGAAAACGTATACATAATTTGCATATAATTTGCCAATTCTTTTTCCCTTCTTATATATTCAGATTTCCCCAAAGAAAAATCTGTTTTTATAAACGAGAAATGTTATATAATAATCCCTATAGAAAGAGGGGAATATTGTGAGTAAAAATACAATCGATACAACATCTTTAGAAGATGTTTCATTGAACGCCTTCGCTTATGAATTGCTACGTGAAGAATTACTACCTGATTTAATCGGTAACGATTTAGATGGTATTTTATACTGGTCTGGTAGAAACCTTGCAAGAAAATATCCACTAGAAACAATTGAAGAAGTCATTCAGTTCTTTGAAAAAGCTGGCTGGGGCACTTTAAGCATTATTGAACATAAGCGTCGTGAAATGCAGTTCCAACTTAAGGGCACACTCATCGCTGAACGTCAAAAACAAAACAGACATTCTTCTTATCAATTAGAAGCTGGATTCATCGCTGAACAAATTCAAAAGCAACGAAACGTCGTTGCAGAGTCCTATGAAGAAAAGAAAAAACGTTCAGACTCTATTACATTTCTTGTGAAATGGGATATAAAAGATCTCATTGAAGTGTAGCATTACCTACAGTCAACTAGACATATAAGTTTAGTTGACTTTTTTGTATTTTCATTCAGTTAGATTTATTTTAAATCTTCAGAAATTATACCAAAAAACAGAAGACGTTGTAAACTACAACGTCTTCTTATCTGTTAAATAAGTATAAATCGTCTCTGCGACATTTTTCGGCATACCCGCTTCGACAAATTCAGCTAAAGAAGCTTCTTTCATCTTCTTTAATGAACCAAAATGTTTTAACAATATCTTTTTTCGTTTATCACCGATTCCTGGAATATCATCCAGTGCTGATTGAATGACAGATTTCCCGTGTAATTGACGATGGAATGTAATCGCAAATCGATGCACTTCATCTTGAATGCGCTGCAATAAATAAAATTCTTGGCTATTTCGCTCAAGCATCACAGGTTCAGGTGGATCTCCAATAATTAAATGGGAGGTTTTATGTTTGTCATCTTTTACAAGCCCTGCCATCGGAATATATAAACCGAGTTCGTTTTCTAGAACATCACTTACAGCTGCCAGATGCCCTTTTCCACCATCAATAATGATTAAATCTGGTAAAGGCAAACTCTCTTTCAGTGCCCTTGTATAACGGCGTCTCACAACTTCTCTCATAGACTCATAATCATCTGGTCCTTGAACCGTTTTAATTTTATATTTCCTATATTCTTTCTTAGCTGGTTTCCCATCGATAAAAGCAATCATTGCAGAAACAGGATTTGTCCCTTGAATATTTGAGTTATCAAACGCCTCAATACGATAAGGTGTTTCAATCCCGAGCTGCTTCCCTAAATGATCTACCGCTTTAATCGTTCGCTCTTCATCACGTTCAATTAAGTAGAATTTCTCTTCAAGAGCAATCTTCGCATTTTTACTTGCTAATTCTACAAGATCTTTTTTCTTACCACGTTTCGGCTGTGTCGCTTCAACTTCTAAAAAGCGCTCTACTAACTCTGAGTCTATACTTCCTGGAACGACAATTTCCTTCGGCTTAAAATGACTGCTGTTCTCATAAAATTGACCGATAAACGTTAAAAATCCCTCTTCTGGTTCATCGTAGATTGGAAACATAGAAACATCACGTTCAATTAGCTTTCCTTTTCGAACGAAGAAAACTTGAACACACATCCAACCTTTATCAACTGCATACCCAAACACATCACGATCCACTAAGTCACTCATAATCATCTTTTGTTTTTCCATAATCGCATCGATATGAGCAATTTGATCACGTAACTCTTTTGCACGTTCAAATTCTAGTTTCTCTGAAGCTTCATACATCTTTGTTTCTAATTCTGAACGAACTTCTTTATGCCCACCATTTAAAAACTTAATAATTTCATCTACAATTTCTTTGTTTTGTTCTTCCGTCACTTCTTTCACACAAGGTGCTAAACATTGACCCATATGATAATATAAACAAACTTTATCGGGCATATTTGAGCACTTACGAAGCGGATACATACGATCTAGCAGTTTTTTCGTTTCATGAGCTGATTGTGCATTCGGATAAGGGCCAAAATACTTTCCCTTATCCTTTTTTACATTTCGCGTAATAAGTAATCGCGGCTGTTTCTCAGCTGTAATTTTAATAAAAGGATATGTTTTATCATCTTTTAATTGAATATTATATTTTGGATCATGTTTTTTTATTAAGTTTAACTCTAAAATGAGAGCCTCTAAATTTGAGGAGGTTACAATATATTCAAAATCTACAATTTCTCCTACAAGCCGCAGTGTTTTTCCATCATGCGAACCAGTAAAGTACGAGCGCACACGATTTTTAAGCACTTTTGCCTTTCCGACATATATAACCATTCCTTGCTTATCTTTCATTAAATAACAACCAGGTTGATCTGGTAAAATAGCCAATTTTTCTTTTAAATGTTCGTGCACTCGTTACCCTCCATTTCTACATGCTTAGCATCTTTATTTTCACATGAAAACATACTATGCCAAAACACCCAACATACGTTCCTTTATTGTAACGGAAAGGTGTAAAAAAGGAAAATAAAAAAGGCTACCAAATGGTAGCCCTTTATTTTAGAAGTGTTTAGAAACTAATTCTACTAACGCTTCTTTCGGTTTGTAACCTAACGCTTGATCAACTACTTTACCGTCTTTTAATACGAAAAGAGCTGGAATGCTCATTACTTCGAATTGACGAGCAGTTTCTTGGTTTTCATCCACGTCTACTTTTACTACTTTTACTTTTTCGCCTAATTCTGCATCAATTTCCTCTAATACAGGAGCGATCATTTTACAAGGTCCACACCAAGGTGCCCAGAAATCTAATAATACAACACCTTCGCTAGTTTCAGCTGCGAAGCTTTGGTCATTTGCATTTACAATTGCCATTTTATTTCCTCCTTCAAGTATATTCTACCAAGAGTATATCATTAACTTATATACGTGGCGAATAATATGTATCGTTATGTATTGTAACAAAAAAGTGTTCCTTTATACTATATAAAAATACGGAGTAAATACTAAAAAGATGAGAGACAGGGGATCTCTCACCTTTTCTATATATAGGGGTACTTCACTTGGAACTCAAGGGTACTCAAATCATGAATGTACTTTTAACTTTTTAAACTCTTCTGTTAAAAGAGGTAAGACTTCAAATAGATCGCCAACAATACCATAGTCAGCTACTTTGAAGATACTTGCTTCTGGGTCTTTATTAATCGCAACGATTATTTTTGAGTTAGACATACCAGCTAAATGCTGAATCGCACCAGAAATACCGCATGCAATGTATAAGTCCGGCGTAACAACTTTACCAGTTTGACCAATTTGTAATGAGTAATCGCAATACTCAGCGTCACAAGCACCACGAGATGCTCCAACAGCGCCGCCTAATACGTCAGCTAACTCTTTTAATGGCTTGAATCCTTCTTCACTCTTCACACCGCGTCCACCAGCGATAATAACTTTCGCTTCAGAAAGGTCAACACCTTCTGCCGTCTTACGGACGACATCTTGAATAATTGTACGTAAATCTTTCACATCTACTGTAATAGAAGACACGTCACCACTGCGAGACTCATCTTTTTCAAGTGTCGCAATGTTATTTGGACGCACTGTCGCAAATAAGATACCGTCTGTTACAATCTTCTTCTCAAACGCTTTACCAGAGTAAATTGGACGAGTAAAGATAACATTTCCACCTTCAACTTCTAAAGCAGTTACGTCAGAAACTAGACCAGCTTCAAGCTTCGCTGCTAATTTTGGTGATAAATCTTTACCAAGTGCTGTATGTCCAAATACAATACCTTCTGGCTTTTCTTCAGCATATACAGCTGAAAATGCTTGTGCATAACCATCAGATGTATATGATTTTAATTTATCATTTTCAACTGTCACAACGCGATCTGCACCGTAATGAATCAATTCATTTGCAAAAGAGGCAACGCTGTCTCCAACTAGAAGACCTACTACTTCACCGCCTTCTGCAATTGTTTTTGCTGCTGCTACCGCTTCAAACGAAACGTTACGTAGCGATCCATCACGAACCTCACCCATTACTAATACTTTACGAGCCATAGATTTTCCCTCCTGCATATATAATTTCGTATTTTATTAGATTACTTTCGCTTCTGTATGGAGCAACGATACAAGTTCTTTTACTTGATCTTGCAGCTCGCCTTGTAACACTTTTCCTGCATCTTTCTTAGGAGGCAAATAGATTTCAATTGTTTTTGTCTTTGCTTCCACATCATCTTCTTCTAAATCTAAATCATCTAATTCTACTTCTTCTAGTGGCTTTTTCTTCGCTTTCATAATACCTGGAAGCGATGGATAACGAGGTTCATTTAAACCTTGTTGTGCTGTTACTAAAACTGGTAATGAAGTTTCAATCACTTCCGTATCACCTTCAACATCACGCTCAATCTTCACGCTTGTACCGTCAATTTCAAGTTTTGTAATTGTCGTTACGTACGGAATATTTAACGCTTCTGCTACGCGTGGACCAACTTGTCCAGATGCACCATCAATTGCAACGTTCCCGCCTAAAATTAAATCTGCATCTTTATCTTTTAAATATTCAGCAAGTACTTTTGCTGTCGTGAACTGGTCACCATTTTCCACATCATCTTCAATATTAATTAATACCGCTTTATCGCAGCCCATCGCTAATGCCGTACGAAGTTCTTTCTCACTATCTTCGCCACCGACTGTTACAACAGTAACTTCGCCACCTTGTGCGTCTCTTACTTGAATTGCTTCTTCAATCGCATATTCGTCGTAAGGGTTGATGATGAATTCCGCTTCGCCATCGTAAATTGCACCGTTTTTAATTACGATTTTTTCTTCTGTATCAAATGTTCGTTTCATGAGTACGTAGATGTTCATTCCATTTACCCCCTTGTTTTTCAGAAAGATTCTATCAATTTTAATTTTCTGTTAATTTATATTAAAAAAATAATTAAACTCCCTGCCACTAAATGAAGGCTTACGTTTTTCTAAAAACGCTGCTACACCTTCTCTTCCATCTTCACCCGTAAATACTTCACCAAAGATTTGAGCTTCGCGTTGTACACCTTCATAATAATGAGACGATTTCGTCGTTTGCAATAACTCTAGTACAGCACGAGTCGTCGCTGGGCTTTTTCCAGCAATCTGTTTTGCAACTTTAAGCGTATCATCTAAAAATGTTTCTTCAGCAAAAACTCCGTTAACAAGTCCCCATTTTAATGCTTCTGCACCAGTAATCGGTGTACTTGTTAACATCATTTCACAAGCTTTCGCTTTCCCAACATAACGTGGTAATCGCTGTGTACCTGCAAATCCAGGAATTAATCCAAGTGTTAATTCAGGTAACCCAAGTTTTGCACTTTCAGTTGCAAAGCGCATGTGGCAAGACATAGCAAACTCAAGGCCGCCGCCAAGTGCCGCTCCATGAATTGCCGCGATAACTGGTTTTGAACATTTTTCAACACGCTCAAACGTAACTTGTCCAAGCTGCGCTAATTCTGTCGCTTGCTTCGCTTCAGTAACAGATGTAAATTCTTTAATATCTGCTCCCGCCGAGAAGAAGCGCCCTTCACCGTGAATAACAACAACACGAATGTTATCATCCTTCTCCACTTGATCAATTAATTCAGTAACGTCATGCATAACTTGTGAAGACATCGCGTTTGCCGGCGCATGATTTAACGTCGCCACCGCGATATGATCTTCAACTCTTACAGATAGGAATTTCAACATGATCCCTCCCATTATTGACGATAACCACAAGCTGCAATAAGTAGCCCATGTACCGTTTTTGAAAGTGCGACCAGATCATACTTATGATCGCTCATTACCCAATTGGTCACAACTTCATCTACTGTTCCAAAGATCATTTGTCTTGCCACGCGAACATTTAAATCCGCTTGGAATTCACCTTGCTTTATACCTGTCTCTAAAATCTCATCCATAACTTGTAAGTAGCCTTTTAATACTTCATTTATTTTCAGGCGTAAGTCTTGATTGGACTGTCTTAGCTCTAATTGCGTAACGATAGCAAGAGGATCATTTTGTGATAACAGCAAGAAGTGCGTTTCTACCAACATGAATAACTTCGATACAGCGCTTTCAATTCCTGCTGTTTTTTGACGAATTGTTTCGACAAAATCTCCCATCTTCTCTTGGAATAAGGATATTAATATATCTTCTTTATTTTTAAAATATAAATAAATCGTGCCATCAGCTACCCCAGCTTGCTTTGCTATTTTAGAAACTTGCGCTTGGTGGTACCCATTCTCCGCAATCACAATGACTGCCGCATCAATAATTTGATTGTATTTCGGTCTATTTTTTTTCACTTTACTGTCCCCTTCAAGAAGATGACTGAATGAATAGTCATTCATATTCTTATAATACTGACTATTTAGAAAAGTGTCAATCCTATTTTTTCAAAAAGAAAGGGCCTTAGCCCGTTTGCTCATCCTCATTTTTTCTTTTCTCTTCATCTATTAGGACACGGCGTAAAATTTTTCCAACTGTCGTTTTCGGTAATTCATCTCTAAACTCATATACTTTCGGCACTTTATAAGCCGCTAAATATTTACGCGCAAACTGGTTTAATTCTTCCTCAGAACACTCCGCACCTTCTTTTAACACAACAAATGCTTTAACCGTCTCTCCCCGGTACGGATCGGGAATTCCAATCGTCACTACTTCTTGCACTTTTTCATGCTCATATAATACTTCTTCTACTTCACGAGGATACACATTAAATCCACTCGCAACAATCATATCTTTCTTACGGTCTTTCACATAGAAAAATCCATCTTCATCCATGTAACCAACATCCCCTGTATGAAGCCATCCGTCTTGCAATACAGCTGCTGTTTCTTCTGGCTTATTCCAATACCCTTTCATAATTTGAGGACCCTTTACAACAATTTCACCAATTTCACCCGGGGGTAAAGCCTCTCCAGTTTCAAGTGACATAATGTTTGCCTCTGTATCTGGCCACGGCACACCTATACTTCCTGGCACGCGTTTTTCCCACAAAAAATTCCCATGTGTAACTGGCGACGACTCCGTTAATCCATAACCTTCTACCAATTTTCCACCTGTAACTCTCTCAAACTCTTCCTGTACTTCTACAGGAAGCGGGGCAGATCCACTAATACAAGCTTGAATAGAAGAAATATCATATTCTTTTAAGAGGGGACTATTTAATAGAGCAATATAAATGGTCGGTGCCCCTGGAAATAGTGTGACTTTATGTTTTTTTATCGCTTCAAAAACCATTTTCATATCAAACTTCGGAATCAGCACCATTTTATATCCTTGCATAATACTTAAATTCATTACAGCTGTCATCCCATACACATGAAAGAACGGAAGGACGCCAAGAATTACTTCTTCTCCTTCTTTACAATTATATAGCCAATGAGCTCCCATTAAAGTGTTCGAAACAAGATTTTTATGCGTCAACATAACGCCTTTCGGAAATCCAGTTGTTCCTCCTGTGTACTGTAAAAGGGCTAGATCATTTTCAGGATCACAAGGAACTTCAACATTAACATTACTTTCTCGTTCTACTGATTTCCATAGATGAATTGTTTCGCTTTCCGACACATTCACAACTAGATTTGCCTGCTTTTTTTGTACAAATGGATAAAGTAAATTTTTAGGGAAGGGTAAAAAGTCCGCAATCCGAGTTACGATAATATGTTCAATTTTTGTAGCAGATTGAACATTCGTTACTCTTGGAAACACTAAATCGAGACAAAGAATTACTTTTGCTCCTGAGTCATGAAGCTGGTATTCTAATTCTCTTTCTGTATATAGTGGATTTGTTTGTACTACGATACCTCCCGCAAGTAATGTACCATAATAACCAATTACAGATTGCGGACAATTCGGCAACATAATAGCAACTCGATCACCCTTTTCCACACCGAGCTTTTGAAGATAATTTGCAAACCTCTTCACCTTATCGTGGAATTCTGAAAATGTAATATCCTTCCCCAAAAAGTGAAGCGCTTTCTTTTCTGGATAGCAAGAAGCCACCTGTTCCACATATCCATGAAGCGGCTGAATATCATAAGAAATCGTACTTGGAATTTCTTCTGGATAACTTTTCAACCATGGTTTTTCCACCTTCATTCCCCCTTCAAATACATAAAAAATAAATGAATGTTCATTCATGAAGTTGTTTTCATTATATTATAGTCGCCATAACGTTACAATCATAATATTCTGACTTTTATATAACTATGCTTCACTCCATTAACTTCTTATTATATGTATAAACTCTCCTAATCTTAAAAGAATAAGAGAGTTATTATTTAGCTTAACCTTATTATCGTTAACACAGCTCCTGGTGTAGTTGTTGATAATGTTGCAACAGCTAACAAACCAAATAGTTGCAAACTAATAGCATCTCCTGCTGCAAGAGTTGTAATGATTGTTGCGCTAAATGATGTGGTTGCTACAGCAGGAGAATTGATTGTTCCAGCAAGTGGTGCTCCATTAATTGTAATCCGTGAACTAACTAATAATGAAGCCGTTATATTAATCGAATATGAAATATAATAATTTCCAGCATTTGCAACCGTAAATACTGTATTCCCCCCGGAAACCGTAATACCTGGACCGATATTTTGATTATTCGGAAGCGGGACATTCGTTCCACCAAGAAGTACCGATATCGCTGTTCCTGACGTATTATTTGCAAATGCATACGTCGCCGTGATACTTGTACCTGTAGCCCCGGTTGCCCCCGTTGGACCCGTTGGACCTGTTGCTCCTGTTATTCCCGTCGCTCCTGTTATTCCTGTTATTCCCGTTGCTCCTGTTGCTCCCGTTGGACCCGTCGCTCCTGTTGGACCTGTTACTCCCGTTGGGCCTGTTGCTCCTGTTGCTCCTGTTGCTCCTGTTGGACCTGTTGGGCCTGTTACTCCCGTCGCTCCTGTTGGACCTGTTACTCCCGTCGCTCCTGTTGGACCTGTTACTCCCGTCGCTCCTGTTGGACCTGTTACTCCCGTCGCTCCTGTTGGACCTGTTACTCCCGTCGCTCCTGTTGGACCTGTTGCTCCTGTTGCTCCCGTTATTCCCGTCGCCCCCGTTGGACCTGTTGGACCTGTTACTCCCGTCGCTCCTGTTGGGCCTATTGCTCCTGTTGCTCCCGTTATTCCCGTCGCCCCCGTTGGACCTGTTACTCCCGTCGCTCCTGTTGGGCCTGTTGAACCTGTTACTCCCGTCGGACCTGTTGGGCCCAGCTTAGGAACTGTCCCATCACAACTAAAACAGCAAGAATCAACATGTACACCATTTTGATTATTACACTCACAATACCCATTTATATTATTGCGCCATGAAGACATGTTGACCACTTCCTTCACATTCAATCTTTTAAGTACAATCGCCGAGTTAAAAAACATCTATTTAAATAACAAAGAAATACTTTACCTAGTCGGGATAAACACAGATTTATTCCATACATTCTATTAATTATTACATGCGATTTGCTCTCCCTTTGCTTGTACTTTCGCCTTCTTGCTCAAACGAAATTCTTTTTCTCCATTCTGCATATACATATAAATTTCAATCCAATTGGTTTATTCATCGGCGGACTACTTGCAGTCGGAATTGTACTTTTCTTTTCATGAAAATTAGGATTTAGCCCAACACCCCTTACTTTAATAGGAATCGGTATTTCAGCTCTCGGCTCAGCGATTATTCAACTCTTTATTGTTAACGCAAATTTGAACGTTGCTGTACTTGGATCAACTTATTTCTTATGGTTGATGAGGAAGAGTGGGAAGAAAGTTAGTTAAAAAGGAAACTATCTTTTTTTCACGAATGTAACCTATGAACATAAATAGGAGGGATAAATATGTACCAGACAATTGAAGGCTTCTTACAATCATGGACATACGAGGCTGAGTCTACTCAGAAAATGCTCGACGCATTAACGGATGAATCTTTATTACAAGAAATTGCAGATGGGCACTGGACGTTAGGCAGAGTTGCTTGGCATATCGTGACGGCAATTCCAGTTATACTATCTGGTACGGGACTTAAATTTGAAGGAGAAACGAAAGATTATCCTGTTCCAACTTCAGCTAAAACAATTGCAGATGGGTATCGTAAAGTGAATGCGGCTTTCGTTGAAGCACTTCAAAGCGAATGGACTGATAAAGATTTAGCAACTATGAATGACTTCTTTGGTCGTCCTATGCCGAATTCTATATTTTTAATGACACTCATTAATCATCAAAATCACCATCGCGGACAAATGACAGTTTTAATGCGACAAGCTGGTTTAACAGTCCCTGGCGTATATGGTCCTGCAAAAGAAGAATGGGCTGCGACTGGAATGGAAGCTCCTAAAATGTAACAATAAAAAAGACAAGATGTTTACAAATCTTGTCTTTTTCTGTAACTTGTTTCATGTGAAACTATTTTTTCTAAATGGTTGTTTTATGGAAAAGATAGGTTAAAATGAATACATATTATGAAGATGAGTAACCAAATTGAATACAAAAAATAAAAAAATAGCTATGGGAACTATTTTACTAACTTCTATTATTGGAGTTATTAGTGTATCTCTTTATTTCACCTATTATGGTACCCCTTGGGGAAAACAAGCAGCAATTACGGAATCAAAAGAATATATTACAAAATACTTTGGTTTAGATGCGGAAGTCAAAAATACTTCTTACGATGCTAAAATGAATAGCTATGCCATCTCCTTTGAGACAAGTAGAGACGGAGAGTTTACTATTGAATATAAAAGTCCTAATAACTTTAATATTTCTCCAGGAGTGCAAGAGTATTTAAGCAAACACTCCAAATTTACAGAGTAGTAACGAAGCATACATATACAAAAAAGAGTTGGTGTAACGCCAACTCTTTTTTCTTATTCTTGTCATATAGTTACATCTTCCTTCTCTATATTTTTAATTCCGTAATATGCAATCACAACTCCAATTGCTGCAAGTGCTAGTTGAAGGGGAAGAAAAGTTGCTATAGGAAACTCTGGGTTGCTATTCATTGCAATTGATACAACGATAAGAGATGAAACAATTGTAGTTGGCACTGAACGTTTACGCATTCCAAAATATAATGGGATTAAACTCATTCCCGCAGTTGCAATGGCTAAAGGAACTAGTTTTATTCCTTCTTGCATCAATTGATCTACTGTGAATGAATTAGGAAGAATTGAAAAATAACTATCTATCCCAAAGAAAATTCCTACTACTAAAATGTTAGATACAATAACTGTTATAAATGTTACTGTCGCTGTAATAGCCAACTTACTAGCCATCATCTTCTTTCGGTTAATGGGATAAGAAAACATGAGTAGTATTGTTTTATTTTTATATTCACCAATTATTAGCCTTGCGATTAATACACTACCAAAAACAATAAACGTTGCTCTTACTATTGTGCTAGCCATTAACAATATCGTCTCTGGATTCCTTATTTCTGCATCACCTTCTACTTGAGCGATGATGCTCACAAAGATCATTAATGCCAGTATAATAATATTTGCAATAATTGCTCTCTTCACGTACCAACCAAGCTTAAACTTTTTCAATTCTAGCTTCATTAAATGTAGCATGATAGTGTCCTCCTTCCTCCTAAGATTTAATCAATATAAATGACTCCTGTTTCACTTAAAATCTTCACTCCGTTTTTTGCATCACCAATGGTTCCCGCTTTTATTTTTTCTGTATTTTTATCTTTCTTAAGTCCTTTTAAATCTATCATTACGTCAGACGAATTACTTTTAGCCGTAAGTTTTAAAGAAATCGGAACACCTTTATACCGTACGCCAATATCTCCTGATTTTGTTTCTACAAATAATGATTTTCCTTCTGTCATATCTTTCAGTAATACTTCCCCAGATGTTGAAGTGATGTTCACATTTTCGTTTTTTACATTTTTCACATAATTATCGCCAGTAGTAGAAGTTATATTTACTTCTTGTAATGAACTATCTTTTAACATTAAATCTCCACTTTCGGATGTGAATTCACCCTTCTCTGCCGATAGTCCTGTAATCATTCCATCTCCAGACTTGCCTTTTGTCACGATACTTTTTACTACTATATCGTTTATTTTCACATCACCCGATTTATTATTTACTACAATTTTGTCTATTGCTTTCCTCGGAATAGCTATACATATACTATTTTTCTTCCTAAACGTAAAACCATTAAAAAATTTGGTCACCTTTTGTTTTTGCTTAATCACAATTTTATTTTCGTCATTTTCTATTTTGACGGGATCTATCTCTTTATCTACTTGTTGACCTTGAGCGGAAATTACTATTTTATTAGCGTCTGTACTTTTAAATTCAATATTCCAGTTTTCATTGTCTACTTCTATTTCTTTTATATTATTGATTTCAAAAGACTTTTCTTGCTTAAAATCTTTCACCTGAAATACCTTAAAATCCAAAACCGCACTAGCAATTGTAATGACTAATATTGCAATTACTATTATTTTTTTCACCAGTCATACCCCAGTTCGTTTTTGTTTTAAGCTTGCTTCACGCCACATCAATCTTGTCGATTTTTCGATACGATAGATAACTAATGAAAATTCCTAATAAACAGAGCACTATTGGGATAGCTATAAAATCAAACATACTTACTTGACCATTTCCAGGACCAACGTTACCATTAATCAGCATACCAATTATTACTGCTGAAGTAATCGTTGTCGGTGTCGATTTCTTTCTCATTCCAAAAAATAAAGGAATTAAACTTATACCAGATATCATAAATGCACTTATAATAGTAGTTGGAACGGTAGCTATTATTTCCCCCATCGTAACAGGCGTTTCAAGTATTCCTATTATTGGATTCATACAGAATATGAGCAAACTAATAATAAATGTTGCGATTATCGTGCTCACAAAGCAAAAACTAAAAACAATTGCTAATTTCGCTCTCATTAGCATTTTCCTTTGCAGTGGGTACATAAATAGTAGCTGTATTGTTTTGTTCTTGTATTCATCAATCACTAAACGTGATAAAATAACCGATGCAAAAATAATAAATGTAGTTCTAATAAAAATATTTGCTAAAGACATGTATTCCATATAGCTAGAGAACATCAACTCATCCTCTACTTTAGATGCCCATGCCATAAGACTTACCGCAGCAAAAATTGCTATAATACCAATCGCTGCTCCTTTAAAATAACTAGATAATTGATGTTTCTTCCACTCGAGCTTCATTAATCTAAACATTCAAACCACGCCTCCATTCTTTATATAACTGTCTCTACACTACTAACATTCTAATTCCAGCAGTAACTACACTTAACATTCCTATCACTAGTAGAATTAACAACCATTTCCGCTCTGGTTTTCTATAATATAAAATCCCACTTATGAACATTACGACCAATCCACTTACTAGATTCACTAACAATCCATTAAGCATGAATGCCCTCTCCATCCATTACATTTAAGAAATATTCCTCTAAGGAACTATGTTTCTTATTAATACTTTCAATTTCCACATCATTCATAATAAGTGCTTTTGAAATGGCTTGCTGAGACACTGCCGTATCATACACACGAATCATATTTCCGCTCATTATTTTATAATTTTTTATACCAAGTTTATCTTCTAAAATATAAGCTGCACGCTTCACATCAGGAACAGTAATTTCAATGTACTCTGTTTGTTTTCCGTTAATACTCTTCATTGAAACTTCTTTTATTAGCTTTCCATTTTGAATTACACCAATTGTATCCGCCATTAATTCCATCTCACCTAAAATATGACTAGAAACTAATAATGTAATGCCATATTCTTTGCAGAGCATTTTAAATAAGTCTCGTAACTCTTTAATACCAATTGGATCTAAACCGTTTATGGGTTCGTCTAAAATGAGCAATTCTGGCTTTGTCACGATTGCCCTTGCAATACCAAGTCGTTGCTTCATTCCCAATGAAAAATCTTTTACTTTTTTATTATCTATCCCTTGCAGTTTCACTAAATGTAATGCATGGTCAATTGCGTTTTTATCGTAATAGCCCATATATTCACAATGTAATTCTAAATTTTCTTTCGCCGTTAATTTATCATAAAAGATTGGGTATTCAATAATTGTCCCCATTCTTTTTAATACTTCATAAGATGTGTCTGTTAACTTCTCACCTAAAATTTCAATCTCACCGCTCGTCGGTTTTATTAAATTTGTAATCATTTTCATAATCGTTGTTTTACCAGCACCATTCGGTCCTAAGAAACCGTATATCTCTCCTTTTTTCACATGCATGTTAACGCTAGAAATAACTTCTTTCCCTTTAAACACTTTCGTTAACTGATTCGTTTTTAATATATAGGTCATGTCACTTTCCCCTTTCGCACTACTTTATATTTTTATAATAGACAACGGAAATCTCTTTTTTCTTACCCGTTTCTTACAAATTCCTTACGCTGAAAAAAAAGCTTGTAGAATCTACTTCTCTACAAGCTAAAACTGCATCTTTTTTAATGCAACTGTAAAAATTGTTTTTTCATACGGCTTACTAGAAAGATGAATTTTTCCATCCATCGCTTCCACCAGTCTTTTCGTAATCGTTAACCCTAAACCGCTTCCTTGGTACAATCTATTTCTCGAATCTTCAAGTGTGTACATACGCTCAAACACTTTATCAATATGAGATTCATCAATCCCTTTTCCTTTATCCCATACGTCTATATACACATTCGTTTCATCATCTCTTAACGTCATACCCAGTATCTTTCCATCGTCTCCATATGTAATTGCATTTGATATTAAATTATTCAATACCCTACCTAATACTTCTACATTTCCAAGTGCATATATATTTCTTTCTGGTATATCAATATGAACATGAAAACCTTTCGACGTCACTAAATCATAAAAAGATAAAATCTTCTCACGACAAACTTCATTCATATTCACTTTTGTCATCTCGATTGCTTTGTCACCAGATTCTAATTTTGCTAAGTCAAAAAACTTATGAATTAGTTCCATTACTTCTAGTGTTTTCACATGCACCTTTTCAAGTAATATTTGTTGTTCTTCTTTATTCATTGTTTTATCCTTATTTAACATTTCTGTATATCCAAGAATAACTGTTAGCGGTGTTTTCAAGTCATGTGAAATATTTGAAAGCATTTTTCTCATCGAAATTTCTACTTTCGCATGATCTGCATTTGTTTTCTGTTTTGCATCTAATAATTGATTAATTGCCACTAATAATTTTTGCAATTCTCGATCATCTGTCATAACGAGTAACTTCTCGCCTGTTTGTACATTTACAATACTTTCTAACTTTTCATATGTGTATCGTAAATTTTCACTGCTATTTTTTCTCATTTTATATTGTATGTAAATAACACATAACAATATAAAAATAATACCTATTAACAAATTGACCATATTACATCACTTCCAACTTATAGCCGATGCCCCATAACGTTTTAATATATTCTGGATTAGATGGATCACTTTCAATTTTCTCGCGCAACCTTCTCATATGAACATTAATAACGTTATCGTCACCGTAATACTCTTCGTTCCAAACTAACGTATATATTTGCGCTTTCGTAAATACACGATTTTGATTCTTTACGAATAACTTTAAAATCTCAAATTCTTTTAAAGTAAGTTTGAGGGGCTTCTCGTTTTTTTCAACCGTAAAATTAATTGGGTCAATTGTTAAATCACCAATTTGAATCATCTTTTCTGTTGTTTCTGTAGCCGAATATTTCGTAGATCTCCGAATACCGGCTTTTACACGTGCAGCCAATTCAATCATAGAAAATGGCTTACAAATGTAATCATCTGCTCCAAGTCCTAATCCAACAGCTTTATCAACATCTGTATCTTTTGCCGACATCATCAAAATCGGAACGGCACTCTTCTCACGAATAATACGTACAACCTCTAAGCCATCTAACTTTGGCATCATTATATCAAGGATAACTAAATCAAAGGATGATTTAAAAAATGCTTGCACCCCTTCTTCACCGTCAGACGCGATTGTAACTTGAAAACCTTCTTTTATTAAATACTTTTCCACCATCTCTTGAATTGAAATATCATCTTCAACTAATAAAATATGATGTGACATATGTCTATCCCCTTTTTTTACAAACATTAGCATATTAATTGTATCGTAACGAATGAATACTGGAAAGAATTATATGAATTTTCAAACCAACTTCCCTTCCTTCCTTAACAATGATATGATGAAATTCACTACGATTGTTCATAATTAACTTTATATAAAGGAGACTTATCATGTCAGAAAACAAAAAAGTAAGCTTAGCTGATTTAATGCGCGAACAACTTGCAAAGAAAAAGCAAGGAAATGGAAATGGTTCAAATAATACAAATCAAAGCCAAGAAACGAAAAAATTACAAAACCAACAAACAAAGAAAACAAACAACCAACGTAGACGTACAGGTGTATAAATGAACGGACAAAAACGTACTAATATCGCACCTGGTCTTGAAGTTGATATTGTATTAAAACAAGATCAACGCACCGGTAAATTAACACGTGGAATTGTAAAAGATATTTTAACAAACTCCCCTTCTCATCCGCATGGCATTAAAGTGCGATTGCAGGACGGGCAGGTCGGTAGAGTACAAAATATCGTTCAATAAGAAAAGGAGCTCAAGTAAACTCGGGCTCCTTTTTCTTTATTAACCTTTAATTTTCTCGATGAAAACTACTTTTAAATAGTCTCCCTCTTTAAATTGATCAATGGTACGAAAATCTTCTGGTAAAGAATGTTCTTCTAATATTTTGTATTTACCATTCATTTCTTTAAATGCTGTATCGATAAAGCCTTTAAACTTTTTCATATCGAATGCGCTACAATTTGTAGAGGCAACGATAATCCCATTATTTTCTGTAATCGCAATTGTTTCTTTTAATAAGTTTTTATAATCTTTCGCTGCACTAAATGTATATTTTTTTGAGCGTGCAAAGCTTGGAGGATCAAGTACGACCATATCAAATTTCATATTTTTCTTCGCTGCATATTTGAAGTAAAGAAATACATCTTCTACAATAATATCTTGCGCTTCATAATCAACTTCATTTACACTAAATTGCTCAATCGTTTTACTTAAACTACGATTTGCAAGGTCGACACTCGTCGTTTTACTCGCTCCGCCAAGCGCTGCAAATACAGAGAAAGCACCTGTATAAGAGAACATATTTAATACTGTTCTCCCCTTTGCATATGTATCACGTATTTGTTTTCGAACGTTACGCTGATCTAAAAATACACCAACCATCGCTCCGTCATTTAAATAAACAGCAAAGTTCACACCGTTCTCTTTTACGATAAGCGGGAACTCACCGCGCTCTCCTGCTACAAAATCATCGCCTTCAATGTATTTCCCTTTCGTATCAAAACGCTTTTTCTCATAAATACCTTTAAAGTTTGCTACTTTTTGAAGAGCTGCTATAATCTCATCTCTGAAAGTATAAATCCCTTCACTATACCAACTTACTACATAATAGCCGTCATAATAATCGATAATTAAGCCTCCAAGACCATCACCTTCACCATTTAGGGCACGGAATGCTGTCGTATCACTTGATTTGTAAAATTGCTTTCGTTTATGTAAGGCAGATTTTATTTTACTTTCAAAGAAAGATTGATTAATTTGTTCACTCTCTTTTCTCGTTAAAATCCAGCCGTATCCTTTATTTTGTTTTCCATAATAACCTTTTCCAATAAAATGGTTCTTCTCATCCACTACTTTAATGATTGTTCCTTCTTCCTGAACATCATTTAAATTTTGAATCGCATCTTTTAAAATAAGCGGATATCCACTTTTAATTTCTTTTATAAATTTCGGTTTTATTTTTACAGTTATTTCTGATCGCATATAATAACTTCCTTTCCATTTGCATGCTTTCTCTATAGGAAGCATTTAAAAAACGAGCCTGAAAAAACAGCCTCGTTTCACTATACCATATTATTGCTTTGCTAGTACAACTCGCTCATTCTCTCACTTAACCGCCACATATTTACTACATTTTAAAATGGAAATCTTACTGTCCAAAATAATAAAAAAACTTATTTATTTCACATTTACCATTGACAATGATAATGATTTTCATTATCATTTAACGTATATGAGTTCTCGAAAATAAAGGCTACATTTATAGGAGGAATAAAACATGATTATTGTTACAAATACAGCTAAAATTACAAAGGGAAATGGACATAAATTAATTGAGCGTTTTAATAAAGTAGGTCAAGTCGAAACGATGCCAGGCTTTTTAGGATTAGAAGTTCTTTTAACGCAAAATACAGTTGATTATGATGAGGTAACAATTAGCACACGCTGGAATGCAAAAGAAGATTTCCAAGGTTGGACGAAGAGCTCAGCATTTAAAGATGCTCACTCACATCAAGGTGGGATGCCAGAATATATTCTTGATAATAAAATCACTTACTACAATGTTGAAGTTGTACGTATGCCAATGGCTGCAGCACAGTAAACATATTTCTTTTTTTAAGTATAGAATATGAGAAGCGTTACCACTTCTCATATTCTATACTTTTTTATTTACTGTCTTTTTACTAGTTTAGCATGCACGACTAACCTTCCTGCTTCTGGATCAAGTGCATAGTCACACGTCGAAAGTGTTACGATTTGATCACTTGCTGTCAATTTTGCATCCGTTTTGTACAGCGATTTTTCTTGAATTTTCTCCAAAAATGATGTGTATTCCGTATCATTGCTAAAATCCGTTTCAATGTAATAAAAATCAGTTGTTGTTGTATACACCGAGAACACTTCAAGATCATATCCTTCAAATAATGTATCGTAATATAATTTACGATGCGACATGAAGAACTCTTCATCTAACATTTTCTTTAAACTTCCAAACATAGAACCATCTTTCATACGGTGACCATATAAAATAGTATTTCGATTTTGAGATTTCACATCATTACGATAGTCCATAAAAATACTTCCCGCTCTCATATCTTCACCTTTATAATTACGAAATAAATAGTAATCATTGTCTTTCGTCTGAACGATTGGATAATTAATTTGTGTATCGTCCATCGTAATCCATCCAACTATTTCTTGGTTAATTTGCTGCAGAGCTTTGAACTGTTTACGTACTTCCCCGTCTTGTGATTGCTCTTCCATCGGACTCTTTTCATAAATGTTTTGTGCTTCGGCCATTACTTTACGATTTTCATAGTAATCCATGAAAATATCACCTAATTCATATACTGAATAGAAAAAGGTACCTAAAAAAACAACTGTAAGTATTCGTTGAAAAAAAGAATTCTTCTTCCGTTCTTTTTTACTACTCAAATCATCACCTCAAAACGGATTGTTCGCATATTTAAATACCCATTGGGACCATATACAACCCTGTATCTTCATCTTGCTTTACAACGACATCTACACCGTATATCGTCTTTATCATACTTTCTGTCACAACATCATTCGGCTTACCTTTCGTAACAATTTCGCCGTCTTTCATAACGATGATATGATCACTATAGCGAATCGCCTGATTGATATCATGTAGTACCATAACGATTGTCAATCCATGTACTTCATTTAACTCTTTTACTAGCTCTAATATTTCGAGTTGATAATAAATATCTAAATAGGTTGTCGGTTCATCTAAAAAGAGCATTGGTGTTTTCTGAGCTAACGTCATGGCAATCCAAACACGTTGTCTTTCTCCACCAGATAAAGCATGAATCTCTTTATCACGTTTACTTAGCAAATTCGTACATGCTAAAGCCCTTTCGATCGCTTCTCTATCTTCAACAGTTTGCGAGGAAAAAATATTTTTATGAGGCATACGACCATAACTTGTTAATTTCTCTACCGTCATGTCTGCCGGTGCTTCATTTTGTTGATGGACAACGGCTAACTTTCTAGCAAACTCTTTCGGTTTATATTGACTAATCGCCTTCCCATCGAGTATTATCTCTCCGCTACGAGGGTCGTGATTTCTTGACATCACGCCAAGTAATGTCGATTTCCCGCAACCGTTTGGGCCAATAATTGTTGTAATTTTACCAATTTCTATTTCACTACTAACCGACTTTAATCGATCCGTTACATTATCATACGAAAAGGTTACATTTTTAATTTCCATGAACTTTATCACTCTTTCTAAGCAAGAATATTAAGAATGGGCCACCAATCACCGCCATAATCGTCGCTGCTGGAATTTCGTTAGGTGGCACAATTAACCTTCCAATCGTATCCGCCGTCAAAATTAATAACGCTCCTGCAAGAGCAGAAAATGGAATTAATACTTTATGATCCGAACCGACTAATTGTCTTGAAATGTGCGGAACGAGTAATCCTACGAAAGCAATAACACCTGCAATTGCTGTTGATACTGCTGCTAAAAGTACTGCAATAGCAGAAATAATAAGACGAACTCTCGTCACGTGCAAACCTAAGTTTTTCGCAGTCTTATCTTGTAGCGATAATAAGTTACACCAAGCTCCTACAAACAGAGCAAGAATAAGACCAATCGTTCCATATGTAACCATTATTTCTACATCGCCCCACGTCTTCATCGTTATGTTAGAAGTCGTCGTTTGCTTAATACTCTTAATGAAGTATCCGCAAATTGTAATGAACGATTCATTTAATCCAGTGAACATTGCATTAATAGCTATACCAACTAAAATAATGCGAAGCGGACTTAACCCTGACTTCCATGAAAATGCATAAACGAGATAACATGCAAACGCACCACCTAAAAAGGCGAATACTGGTGTCCAGAAAAACAATTGCGGGAATAACGTAATAATAACAAGTGTCATAAAACTTGCCCCAGAAGATATCCCGATTACCCCAGCATCAGCAAGTGGATTTTTCATAACAGCTTGAAAAAGCACACCTGAAACGGCCAGAGCTGCTCCAGTAAATAGTGCAATAATAATACGTGGGAAACGTAAATCTTTAATCACTTCAACATCTTCATTTCCCCCTGTAAATATCCCTTGTATAAGCTCAACAATACCTACTTCTAAACTTCCTTTCGTCGCTGACAATGATGTCATAACAATAAGCAATGCAGTAACAATTAGGAAACTCCAAGTTTTTTTATTCATTCCACTCTTCCTTTATATTAAAATGCATCACGGATACATCATTTTTTTCAATTCATCTAAAGCTTCCATTGCTGCTAAATTACCTGTTGTTCCAAATAAACGCTCTTCTAAATCGTAAACACGGTTATTTTTAACTGCAGCGAAGTGCTTCCAAATATCATTTGTTTTAAATTCTTTATCAAACATTTTCACAACTTCTTCAGGCATACCATGAGCTGCTCGTAAAATAATATCCGGATCAGCTTTTTTTAAATACTCTGTATTAGAAGCTAAATACTCTACTTGTTCACCTTGCACAATATTTTTACCACCTAGTTGTTTCACTAAATCTCCAATATAAGAATGCTCTGTTGCTACTAAATAACTCCCTGGTACACCTAATAAAATAAGCACTTTCGGTTCTTTCTTTCCCTTTACTGCTGTTTTAATCTCTGTAACCTTGTTATCTAACTTCGTTACAACTGCTTCAGCCTGCTTTTCACGTCCATATTGCTTACCTAAATCGCTAATGGAATTTTGCATATTTTTCAAGCTTGTTAAATCTAAAAAGTTTGCTTTCGTGCCCACACCATCAAAAACTGGCTTTAATTCATATTCAAGTGTTGTCACGGATAATACTTCTGACGGCTTTAACGATTTTACCTTTTCCATATCAGGACTCATCGGATTCCCGACTTCAGGTAAACCTTTATATCTCTTTGGTAAATCTTTCGTACTTGTTGGAATACCAACTAAATCTACTTCTAATGCATCCATAATTTCAGTAACAGCAACTGTCGTTGCAACAATTCTCTCTTTACTCTCACTCTTTACCTGTTTTGCTGCTTCTTTTTTAGGCGCCGAACATCCAGCTATACTCACTAATAGAATGATAGCCATTAGTACACTAGCAATTTTCTTCACTCTCAATCACCACTCCTTTCCAAATAATATGAAACAAGTCTTGATGCATGCGAACATGCATCAAGACTCCAAAAATTACAATCTTCCTGCTCTATATTTACGAACTAGTAAAACAAGTGACCCAAGCAATAGCACCATGTATAAACCTAGTTGTGCTGTATCTGCCGTTTTTGAGTTTTTCTCTTTTTTTGGATCATTTTTTTGATCTTCTTTTTTCTTCTTATCATCTGCATTTCGGTTAAAGTCAGGATTATCTACTTTTTTCACATTATCTACTTTCGGTGTAATCACTGGATTGTTCGGATCATTTTTCGGATCTTTTTTTGGATCCTCTTTAATCGTGCCTAACGCACCAATATTATTTGTATCAAATTGAATTTGGACATCGTAGAAATGATGGTAGTTCATTTCATTGATATCAACTTTTACTTTTGCATTTAATTTTGCAAATAAATCACTTACTTCAAATTGCACTACTCTCGTATTTGCATTTTTATCTTCGCTTACTACTTTCGCATCAGCAAAAAGACTGTTATTTTCCGTTTGAAATTTTGTAATCCATGCACTATTTTTCAACGTCATCTCAATGTACTTTTTACCATCTTTAACGATTAATTTTGCTGGGTGTACAGTATAGTCATGCATCTTTGAAAGCTCATTTGTTTTATCTTTTAACACTTTAAATGGAATATCATATTGACCATCCACTAAATTTTTCGGATCAACTATTACTTTTGGTTGATTATTTCCGCCTTGTTTATCGTTTCCACCTTGGTTGTCGTTTCCGCCTTGGTTGTCGTTTCCGCCTTGGTTGTCGTTTCCGCCTTGGTTGTCGTTTCCGCCTTGGTTGTCGTTTCCGCCTTGGTTACCTAAAACTTTAATACTATCTTGATCAAATACAAATTGAACATCGTAGAAATGGTGATAATTCATCGCATCAATATCTACTTTTACTTTTGCGTTTAATTTTTTAGATAAATCCTCTACTTCTAACTCTACTACTTTTGTATTTTGCTCTTTATTCTCACTTAACACTTTTGCGTTAACAAAAGAACTATTCTTTTCAAACTCAAATTTTGTAATCCATGTACTGTTCGTTAATGTAAACGATACATACTTCTTACCATCTTTCACTTTTAGTACAGCTGGACTTTTTGTATATGTGTTCATCATTGAAATTTCTTCTGTTTTATCTTTTAAAACTTTAAAGCCAATGCTGTATTCACCATCTTTAAGGGCTTTTGGATCAATGGTTGTGTTGTTACCTTGGTTATTGTTTCCACCTTGGTTGTTGTTTCCGCCTTGGTTATCGTTTCCGCCTTGGTTATCGTTTCCGCCTTGGTTATCGTTTCCGCCTTGGTTATCGTTTCCGCCTTGGTTATCGTTTTCGTTTTCGTTTTCGTCTTGGTTATCGTTTCCGCCTTGGTTATCGTTTCCTTATCGTTTCCGCCTTGGTTGTCGTTTCCGCCTTGGTTATCGTTTCCGCCTTGGTTGTCTAACGGTTTAACGCTATCTTTATCAAATGCAAATTGAATGTCGTAGAAATGGTGATAATTCATTGAATCGATATCTACTTTTACTTTTGCATTTAACTTTTTAGATAAATCATCTACTTCTACTTCCACTACGCGTGTATCAGCTTTTTTATCTTCACTTAATACACTCGCATCAACGAACGAACCATTTTTCTCAAATTCAAACTTTGTAATCCATGCACTATTCGTTAATGTGAATGATACATATTTTTTACCATCTTTCACCTTTAACACGCCCGGACTCTTCGTATACGTGTTCATCATTGAAATTTCTTCTGATTGATCTTTTAAAGCTTTGAAATTGATGCTGTATTCACCGTCTTTCATTGTTTCAACATTCGGCTTCTCTACTTCTGGTTTCTCTACCTCTGGCTTTTTATCACCGTCTGGTTTCTTTTCTTCGTTCTTAATTGACTCAAGTTTATCTTGTTCAAATAAAAGTTGTACATCATGTGTTTGCTTATAGTTTCTTGATGCCATTTCGATAAATACTTTTGTATTTAAATTTTTTGATAAATCGTCCACTTCAAACTCTACTACTCTTGTATCTTTTTCTTTATCTTCACTCAATACTTTTGCATCAACAAATACGCCATCTTTTTCCGTTTGGAAATTTTTAATTAATGAGCTACTTGTTAGTGTTACAATTGCCTTTTTCTTACCGTTTTCTACTTTTAATACTCCTGGATTTACCATGTAAGTATTCATCTTAGATTCTTCATCTGTCTTATCTTTTAACACTTTAAATGGAATACTATAATTCCCATCGTTAATTGTGTTAGAATTGGGTTGTTGATCTGGGTCAGGCTTTTGGTCGGGCTTCTGACTTGGATCCGGTTTTTCATTTGGATCTGGCTTATTTGCTGGATCCTCTTTTTCATTTGGTTTTTCTACATGAATCGGTGTAATACTATTTTGATCAAATGCAATACGCACATCATAATCATGATGATAATTTAAAAAGTCTATGTCCACTTTTACTTTCGCATTTAATACTTTCTCTACATCGTCCACTTCAAATTCTACTACTCGTGTATCTTTTTCTTTATCTTCACTAATTACATTTGTCGCAACAAACTGGCCATTTTTTTCTGTTTCAAACTTCGTAATCCATGAACTATGTTCTAACGTAAAGGATACCTTCTTCTTCCCATCCTTCACTTTTAAAGTTCCTGGACTTACAGAGTATTGATTCATCATAGATTCTTCATCTGATGTATCCTTAAGAACTTTGAAACCGATTGAATATTCACCGTCAGCTAGTTGGCTTGCTGCTTGAACTGCAAGCGGTTGTAATGTTGATACGAATGTAAATATCATTAAACACATCGCAACAACAATTTTAAGATATCTATTCAATGGAATAACGCTCCTTTATTTAGTTTTGACGTACTTTACGAATTAAGAAAACACCTGAAATAAGAATTAACGCTGCAAATATTCCAATGCGTGCTTCATCACCTGTTTTTGGATTATCTGTTTTTTCAGCTTTTCCACTTTCATTTGTTCCTTTGCTCGCCTCTTTATTTGCTTCTTTACTCTCTTCTTTCTTCACTTCTTCTTTTACTTGTGTATCTGTTTTTGTTTGATCATTATTCTTTGTTACAGTAGTTGCTTTATTTTCTCCACCTACCGCTTTTACATTTGCATCAAACGCAAAACGAATTGTGTAGTTATGGTCATAATTTACGTTCGGTACAACAACATGAATTTTTGCAGCTGCTGGCTTAGATAAATCGTCTATTTTAAACTCTACAGTTCTTTTATCTGCTGATTCATCTTTACTAACAACTTTTGCATCAACAAAATTCCCGTTTTCAGGTGCTTTAAATTCTGTAATCCAAGCACTATGATTCATCGGAATTTGTACTCTCATCTCACCATTTTTTACAACTAACTTAGCTGGTTTTTCAAAATAATCATTTGCCATTGAAGCTGAATCATTTTCCGCTTTTTGAATGACATAGTTAATATCATAAGTACCGTCAGCTAGTTGTGCTGAAACTTTCCCATATGGCATGACAAGAAAAGCTAGCATACATACGAACGTTATAATAAAAGCGGGTAATACAGAAATCTTTCTCATTTGGCTTACTTCCTCCTTGTTTATCTTTCATCCATACTTTTTTGAAAATGATAATTATTCTCAATTTATAAGAAAAAAATAATAATCCTCTATCATTATTTAATTGTAATTTATTTATGTAATGTAGATATTATTGATTATCATTCTCACTACGTGTTAAAAATAATATCCCTCCCTATTCCTTATAAAGAGCGATTTACATTTTAACATAAGTCCCTATTTCTTTTGATGATTATCATTCTCAATGAAGGTCAAAAAAAATAAAACCTCCATTCTCCTACTCTATCACCTCTATCTACAAAATGATATCGTTATAGAAAACCTTATACCTTTCACTCCTCACTTTCCTTCAAATATTTCCACAACTAAGTCAATCTTAGCCTAATGCTAATTTTTTTGTCAACTATATTACGTATAAAATTTTTAACATCTAAATTTCCCTATATGCAATTTTTTCTACAAAAAAAGAGACTTTCTTTCATAGAAAGCCTCTTTTCACTATTTTTCTACAGCAACTTCTTGCTTTTGAAATAAAGAAACTACATATCCAATTGCAATTCCAATGATACCCGGAACTAGCCAACCAATCCCTACACTATATAGTGGAATTTTATCTAAGATAGGAGCAAGGGCCGCTACTTGAAGATTTGCATTATGCAATCCATCAAAGAAGCTAATTGCAAATGAACCTACAATACCGCCTACATACATAGCTAATGGAAGACGAATATAGTTTTCAACAAGTGATAATACAATCAGTACGATACCAATTGGGTAAATTGCAATTAAAATCGGTAATGCTAATGCGTTTAACTGAGTTAACCCAAGGTTTGCTACCATAAATGCTAATACACAGAAGATGAAAACAATCTTTTGATAAGAAAGCTTTGGTAATAAAGAAGAAAAATATTCCCCACAAGCTGCAACAATACCTACAGAAGTTGTTAAACATGCCGCTGTAATTGCGATCCCTAATAATAAAGTTCCGTAACTACCAAATAAATGATTTACAACGTTTGTTAAAATAATCCCTCCGTTTGCTCCCATTCCAAGAGACACACTAGAAGCTCCCAGATAAGCAAGTGCTAAATAAACAAGTAGTAAACCGAGCGCTGCAATAAATCCTGCAAAGATTGTTACTTTTGCAATGCTGTTCTTATTTGTAACGCCTTTTGCTTTTAAAGCATTAATAACAACATTTCCGAAAACAAGTGCTGCAAGTCCATCTAAAGTTAAATATCCATCAATAAAACCTTTAAAGAGCGGAGCATTATACGCTTCTGTCGGTGCACCAAATTCTCCAATTGGTGTAATAATTGCTTTACCTACGATAATTGCTATAACAGCTAACAAAATCGGAGTTAATACTTTACCGATGCGGCCCACTAATTTCGATGGGTTTAAAGCTAAATAGAAAGTTACTGCAAAGAAAATGAATGTAAAGATAACAAGTGGATACGATTGACCAGCTATCTCACTTGGTAAAAATGGTGCAACACTCATTTCATAAGCAACTGTTCCTGTACGCGGAACACTTACGAATACGCCTAAACATAAATAAATTGCAGTGATAAAAACAAGTGCGAATACAGGGTGTACACGCCCCGCTAGCTCATTAATATCTCCCTTTAGAGCTATAACAATTACCCCTAATAAAGGTAATCCAACACCTGTTACGATAAAGCCAAATAACGCGATCCATACGTCTGTTCCAGCACCTTGCCCTAAAGCCGGCGGGAAAATCATATTACCTGCACCGAAAAATAGTGCAAACAACATTAAACTTATTGCAAACATCTCAGAAAACTTTAAAGATGATTTCATTTCTACTAACCTCCTACATATTTTTATATTGACAAAATATTCTGAATTAAAGGCCGTCACATATCCTCTTTCAAGCATACTTCCCCGTAAAAGAACGCAAAAAACACCCGTCCCTAACAAAGGGACGAGTGTTGAAATCGTGGTTCCACCCTTATTCTAATAAAATGAATTTATAACAAAATAAGCTCATTTTATAGCTCGTGTAAATTGATAACGGTTTTATCCGCCAAGAATTACAATGCATCATGCAGTTCACTCTTGAAGTTTAGAGGTGGTAAGTTTGTCTTTCCGTATTAGGAAGCTCACAGCCTAGGCTTCCCTCTCTGAGAATCGTCAAAAACAACTCATGTCCTCATCATTACTTTTATAAAATATCTTGTCGAAACTTGTTGTTTTTTATTATATGGGCTATTTTTTAAAAAATCAATAGTTTTATTTTTTCTGACAAAAAAATATAGGGAGAAAATTTTTCCTCCCTAAAACTGATTTATTAAAATGTCTAATTCCTCAGATGTAACGCTCCGCCATTTTCCCACTTCAAGATCGTCTAGCTCTATATTCAGAATACGAACCCGCTTTAGCTTTGTTACAGTAAATCCGAAAGCACGGCTCATTCTACGAATTTGTCTGTTCATTCCTTGCGTTAAAACGATGCGAAATGTAGACTGATCCACTCTCGTCACTTTACAAGGCTTCGTCATTCCATCCTTAATCTTTACACCGCTAGACATCTCATCAATAAACCAATCTGTAAACGGCTTATCAACCGTAACAATATATTCTTTCTCGTGTTTATGATCTCCGTGTAAAATTTGATTCGCAATCGCACCGTCATTCGTTAATAAAATTAATCCTTCCGACGCTTTATCTAATCGTCCAACAGGAAAAATACGCTCAGGGTAATTAATATAATCAATAATATTGCCTTCAATATGCTCGGCTGCTGTACAAGTAATACCAACTGGTTTATGAAAGGCGATATACACCTTTTCTTTCTCTTCTTTTACAATAACCTGTCCATCAATCGTTACCACATCACCATCGCTCACGAGTGCACCGTGCGTACATATTTGACCGTTAATAGCCACGCGTCCTGCTTTAATGAGACGGTCTGTTTCGCGTCTTGAACAGGATTTTGCTTCGCTTATGTATTGGTTGATTTTCATAGCTTATTCCTTTTCCTATATATTAAAAGCGTCAATCTATGGCAATATCACTCTGCCACGATTGACGCTCTTTTACTTCGCAAAAACAACTAAATAAATAACCCCAATTACCAAAAATATTCCGCAACAAGCTAACAATACTTTTGCAAGTTTGTCCATAAACATATAATGGTTCCCCTTTGTTTCGTTGTTTGCTATTTTAATTCGACAACTGTTACGCCTAGGCCTCCCTCGCCCATGTCACCGTAACGGAAGTTTTTCACACCGCGGTGTTTCTTCAAGTAATCTTGTACACCTTGGCGAAGCGCTCCTGTTCCTTTACCGTGAATAATTGATACGCGAGGATAGCTTGCAAGCTGTGCATCGTCTAAATATTTTTCAACGCGCATCATTGCATCTTCATAACGTTCACCGCGAAGATCAAGCTCTAACGAAACGTGATAATCTCTACCCTTCACACTTGCGACTGCCTTTTTCTCAGTTTGCTTCGGTGTATTAATGTATTCCATATTGGATTCTTTCACTTTCATCTTCAGAATACCAATTTGTACGCTCCACTCTGTATCACTTACTTTTTCAAGCAATTGACCTTTTTGACCAAACGTTAACACCTTTACTTCATCACCTGCGCGTAATTGTTGTTTTGGCGCTGTGTTTTTCACGTTTACTTTTTGTTTCTTCACAAGCTCTGGCGCCGTACCTTCTAGACGGCTCTTCGCTTCAATAAGCTCATGGTCTTTCACGTTTATAAGCTGTGCTTTACGCAATTGACGAAGTTCTTGAATAATGCCTTCTGCTTCTTTCTTTGCAGCTTCGACTTTTTCTTCCCCTTCTTTTTGCACTTTTAATAATTTTTCATCGCGCTCATCATTAAATTCAATAATTTGACGCTGTAATTCGCGATGCAGTTTTTCAGATTGCTTGCGAAGTGCTTCTGCTTCGTTCCAGTCACGCTCTGCATTCTTTTGACTTTCTTCTAACTTCGCAATCATATTTTCAATTTTGTTTGTATCTGTACTAATGTGGTTACGAGCTTGATCAATCACGCGATCAGATAGTCCAAGGCGCTTCGAAATTTCAAAAGCATTACTACGTCCTGGTACACCGATTAATAATTTATACGTTGGGCTTAATGTATTCACGTCGAACTCAACGCTCGCATTAATAACTTTCTCACGGTTATATCCGTATGCTTTTAATTCTGGGTAATGCGTCGTAGCAACAACGCGAGCACCACGATTACATACTTCATCTAAAATTGAAATTGCTAATGCAGCCCCTTCTTGCGGGTCTGTTCCAGCACCTAATTCATCGAATAAAACTAAGCTTTCAAAATCAGCTTTTTCTAAAATATCAACAATGTTCACCATATGTGAGGAGAACGTACTTAAACTTTGTTCAATCGATTGCTCATCACCGATATCGGCAAAGATATTTTTAAATACACAAATCTCTGACTCATCCATTACTGGAATGTGAAGGCCAGATTGCGCCATTAATACACAAATACCAACTGTTTTCAGCGTAACTGTTTTACCACCTGTATTCGGCCCTGTAATAACAATTGTCGTGAAATCTTTACCTAACATAATGTTATTTGGCACGATAATTTCTGGATCAATAAGCGGATGACGTGCTTGTCTTAAATCCATATAGCGCTCGTTATTTACAATTGGCTTCGTTGCTTTTATACGCTTCGCATAAAAAGCTTTCGCAAAAATAAAGTCAAGATTCGCAACTACTTCTACGTTAGATAAAACGATATCTGCTTCTACTGCCACTTCTTCTGTTAACATCAATAAGATGCGTTCAATTTCTTGTTTTTCTTTCACTCGTGCTTCTTGAAGCGCGTTATTTAACTCTACAATGACTTGTGGTTCAATAAATAACGTTTGCCCAGAAGCTGATTGATCGTGAACAATACCGCCATATACACCGCGGTATTCTTGTTTTACTGGGATTACGTAACGTTCGTTACGAATCGTTACAATCGCGTCAGACAGCATCTTTTGTGCGTTAGAAGAACGCGTCATGTTTTCTAACTTTTCACGAATACGACTTTCCGCAGTACGAATTTGAGTACGAATACCACGCAGTTTATCACTTGCGCTATCAACTACTTCACCGCCATCACCGATGCAATTTGTAATTTTCTTTTCTAAATCATATAAAGATATAATTTGAGCGACATGAGTTTCTAAAATAGGAAGCTCAACACCATTATCAACCATATCTTCAATGAAACGTTTCATATTGCGACTACCATACATCGTATTTGCAATATCAAGTAGTTCATTTGGACTTAACATACTCCCAATCTTTGCACGCTTCACATTTGAGCGAATATCCGTAATACCACCTAATGGTGCACTACCTTTTAAACGAATGACTTTCGCTGCTTCATCCGTTGTATCTTGCATTTCTACAATTTCTTCAAAATCAGTGCTTGGCACTAAATGCTTCACTTTGTCACGGCCAAGTGAAGAGGCTGTATGTTCAAGTAATTGTTCTTTTACTTTATTGTATTCTAATACACGCAACGTTCTTTCTAACATGTTGCAGGTCCCCCTTGTGTTACTTATTACGTTTAATATAGTCTAATAAACGTTCGATATCCCACGTGTTAATCACGTTATCTTTTTGAATCCAACCTTTACGTGCTGCGGCTACACCTGTTTCCATATCTTCTAACATTTCAAGCGTATGAGCATCCGTATTAATCGCTACTTTTACACCAGCATCTTGTGCTTGTTTTAATAATTTCGCGCTTAAATCTAGACGATTTGGATTCGCATTTAATTCTAAAACTGTATTTGTCTCTTTTGCGAGTTCAATTAATAAATCTGTATCTACATCGTAACCCTCACGACGCCCAAGAAGGCGTCCTGTCGGATGGGCAATCATTGTGACATGCTTATTCTCCAGCGCAGCACGAAGACGTTTCATAATCGTTTCACGGTCTTGTGAGAAGCTAGAGTGAATCGCTCCAATGACATAATCTAATTCTGCTAATACTTCATCATCAAAATCAAGTGTTGCATCTGGTAAAATGTCCATTTCAATTCCGCGTAAAATTGTAATGTCTGGATACTTTTCGTTCATACGTTCAATTTCTTTCGCTTGTTCACGAAGGCGCTCTTTCGTTAAACCATTCGCTACTTTTAAGTATTGTGAATGGTCGGTAATTGCCATAAATTTATAACCACGAGCACGACATGCCTGTACCATTTCCTCAATCGAAAAGGCACCGTCACTCCACGTTGTATGCATATGTAAATCACCTTGTATATCAGAGAACTGAATTAAGTTCGGATACTCTTTAATTAATTCAATTTCTTTTCCATCTTCACGCACTTCTGGTGGAATGAATGGAAGACCGAAATGAGCGAAGAACTCCTCTTCTGTTTCAAATGTTCTCACTTCACCTGTTTCTAAGTTTTCTACACCGTATTCACTAATTTTCTCGCCTCTATCTTTGGCGATTTGGCGCATTTTTACGTTATGGTCTTTTGATCCAGTGAAATGGTGAAGGGTTGTAATAAATTCTTCAGGTTTTACTAAACGGAAATCGATTGAAATATCATATTCATATTGAAGACGAACAGAAACTTTCGTATCTCCACTTGCGATTACTTCAATCATATTATCGAATTGCAGTAAATGCTCACGTACTGCAGCTGGTTCTGACGTTGCAATGATAAAGTCTAAATCTTTAACTGTTTCACGAACACGGCGCAAACTACCAGCGCGCGAGAAACGAATTACTTCAGCAATATTCGACAATTTCTCCTCTATTTCCCCGGCAATAGGCAATACCATTGCGATTGGTAAACGCTCTGGACGAGATCCTACTTGATCGATTGCTTCTAATATTTTCTCTTCTGTCTTCTTACCGAAACCTGCTAAAGCTTGTACTTTATTTTCCTCACAAACCGCTTTTAGCGATTCCATATCAACAACACCAAGTTCTTTATATAACTTAGCTACCTTTTTACCACCAAGGCTTGGTAATTTTAATAACGGTAATAAGCTACTTGGCACTTCTTTTTCAAGCTCTTGTAATACTTCAGATGTTCCCGATTCTATATATTCTTGAATAACTGCCGCTGTTCCTTTTCCAATTCCCGGAATCTTCGTGAAATCTTCAATTTCAGAAAGACTGCGATCGTCACTTTCTAACGCTGCTGCCGCTTTACGAAATGCAGATATTTTAAATGGATTTGCGCCCTTTAGTTCCATAAACAGACCGATTGTCTCTAATAATTTAATAACTTGTTTTTTATTTACTTTCATCATTGCCCCGCCTTTCTTTCATAGAAAAAAACTCCTCTTTCCGAAAAAAGAGAAGTTATACTCTGCTACCTGTCTGCCATAGTTCCTTCACCTTTTCAGAAAGAATCGGTGTATCGTCTACAATTATTTTGCTAATTGATGATTTTTGTAATGGTGTTTGTATTTGTTCAATTGGAAGAATGTTTCCAACGATAATTAAAACAAACAAAATAATATATACTTCTAAAAATCCGAGGATTGCCCCCGCAAACGCATTGACTTGCTTTAAAACCGGTATTTCTGCAAACATATTTAACAAATTACCAAGTAATGAAAGTGCAATTTTTGTAATAATAAACAATATGATAAACGCAAGCGCTTGATAAAATACTGTCTCAATATTATTTGCATCAATCCATTCTGGAACAGATACGTTTTTATCAAATGGATACGGAATAAATTTCGCAAGTGCTGGCGCTAAATCTTTACAGTACCAGTATGCAACAAGGTATGCGATAATAAAGCTTGTTAACTTTACAAGTTGCAGAATAAACCCTCTGCGTAAGCCGAGGAAAAATCCCATAACAAGCAGTAAAATGATAATAATATCAATCATGTTATTCCATTCCTTTTTTTGTCATACTTTCTTTCAATTTCTCATGTTCTTCTTTTAATTTTATGTAATCGTGTATGACGTTTACCGCCGTCAATACCGCTAGTCTACTCGTGTCAAGCGAAGGATTCTTGGCATTGAGTTCGCGCATTTTATCATCCACAATCGCTGCTACCATGCGGATATGACTTGTACTTTCATCGCCAACAACTGAATATTGTTGACCATAGATTTCTACATTAATTCGACTTTTCTTTCCCTTTTGTTGTGACAACTCACCGGCCTCCAATCACGTACAGAATCCTAAAGTTTATCATACCATGAACCATCATATTATGGAAACAGAAAGAACAATCCGATATGATAAAAATAACAATATAAAAAAAGGGGCGACCACTATGTCAAATTCTATCGTAATTCAAACAAATTCTACAGTAATTGAAGACATGAAACAACAATACAAACAGGCACTTAGCCCAAAAACCCCACAAGGCGGAATCTTCATGGCAAAGGTGCCGTCTTGCACCATTACAGCTTATAAATCTGGAAAAGTAATGTTCCAAGGTGGCCGTGCTGAAGCAGAAGCTTCTCGTTGGCAAACTGTCTCTCAAACACCGAAAACAGCTGTAAAAAAATCTGTCGATTCACACCGTTATGCACCCCCTGCTTCCATCGGTACAATGTCTATCGTAGGGTCAGATGAAGTTGGTACTGGTGATTTCTTCGGACCGATGACAGTAGTTGCTGTATATGTGGATGCGAAGCAAATCCCACTGTTAAAAGAACTTGGTGTAAAAGACTCTAAAAACTTAAATGACGATCAAATTACTGCCATTGCAAAACAACTTCTACACGTTGTTCCTTACAGCTCTCTTGTCCTTCATAATGAAAAATATAACGAGCTATTTGATAAAGGAAACAACCAAGGTAAGTTAAAAGCTTTACTGCATAATAAAGCTATTACAAACTTATTAGCTAAAATTGCACCTACAAAACCTGAAGGCGTCTTAATCGATCAATTCACACAACCTGATACATACTACAAATATTTAGCAAAGCAAAAGCAGGTACAGCGTGAAAATGTTTACTTCGCGACGAAAGGCGAAAGCGTCCATTTAGCAGTAGCCGCTGCTTCTATTTTAGCTCGTTACTCATTCGTAAAACAGTTCGACGAACTAAGCAAAAAAGCTGGTATGCCACTTCCAAAAGGTGCCGGTAAACAAGTCGATATCGCCGCTGCTAAATTAATTCAAAAGCTTGGTAAAGAACGCTTACCTGAGTTTGTAAAAATGCATTTCGCTAATAGGGAAAAGGCGCTTCGCTTATTAAAATAGTATCGACAAAAACAGGAGCCTACAAACTCCTGTTTTTTTGTTTCCCCTACTATTATCCTTATAATTTTGTTACAATTAAAATATGCAAATTATTCCAACATAGGAGGAGATTCCCATTGCTACTTCTACAAATGATTCTAAATATTTTACTAGGCGATCCACACGAAAGACAGTTCGAAATTAGAGAAAACATTCAGCTACTAAGTGAACAACGAGAGTTCAACGATTTAATAGAGCGTTATGGCCGGTCTTTCTTATTAAACTTTCGGATTCGAAGATTTATCGGGAAACACGATGCCCGCTTGTTAATACATAATCCAGTAAAACTACAACACTTCTGTGAGGAACTTGAGTTTATGATTAGAAGAAAAGGATTGTTTACATAAGGAGGGAATTCATATGAACGCTGTAAAAGTTAAAAAGTTATTATATGTTTTCGTACACCTCGTGGGCCCGCTTTCTTACCTCACTATTTCTACCATTTGGGGAGCTTTTTTCACTACTAAATCCACATTTGGAAATATATCTGATAATCTTGGTGTGATGGCCATCTACTACGTGCTCATGAGCTTACTATGGTTTTTCTATTTAGATCGATTAGACAAAGATGTAGATAACATTACAAAAGAGATCAATAATAAGATATAATACATAAAAAAGGAGAGCCGCCAAGACTCTCCTTTTTTATGTTAGCTTCGTTTCTGCTTCTTATTTGATGAAGATACTTTATAAGAACCTGTTTCATGTGTCGTCGTTCCTTGTCCTTCTACTTCTGGAGAACCAAGGCTTGATCTTGAATGATCTTTTTTTACTTTTTTACTCATTTATATTCACCCCTTCGCGTTACTTTTTGCTACGGGAGAATAAACTATACAATATACAAAATAAAAAAGCGAGAGGAAACCCTCTCGCTTTTTCATATCTTAAAACTCAGAAGAACCTGGAGTTCTTGGGAATGGAATTACGTCACGGATGTTAGCCATGCCAGTGATGTACATTAGGAAGCGCTCGAAACCTAGACCGAATCCAGCGTGTTTTGTACCGCCGTATTTTCTAAGTTCTAAGTACCACCAGTAGTCCTCTTCGTTCATACCTAATTCTTTAATTCTGTCTACTAAAACGTCCATTCTTTCTTCACGTTGACTTCCGCCGATTAATTCGCCGATGCCAGGAACTAGAAGGTCAGTAGCAGCTACTGTTTTTCCATCTTCATTCATACGCATGTAGAACGCTTTAATGTCTTTTGGATAGTCTGTTACGAATACAGGGCGTTTGAAAATTTCTTCTGATAAGTATCTTTCGTGCTCTGTTTGTAAGTCAATACCCCATTCTACTGGGTATTTGAAGTCAGCACCTGACTCTTGAAGCACTTTAATTGCTTCTGTATATGTGATACGACCGAAGTCAGAGTTGATTACGTTGTTCATGCGCTCAAGAACTGTTTTATCAACGAAGCTGTTGAAGAATTCCATTTCTTCTGGTGCATGCTCTAGTACGTATTTCATTGCATATTTCAGCATATCTTCTGTAAGATCCATTACGTCGCCTAATTCAGCGAATGCAATCTCCGGCTCAACCATCCAGAACTCAGCTGCATGACGAGTTGTGTTTGAATTTTCTGCACGGAATGTGGGTCCGAATGTGTATACGTCACGGAATGCTAATGCATAAGCTTCAGCGTTCAGCTGTCCACTTACTGTTAAGTTTGTTTCTTTGCCGAAGAAGTCTTTTGATTCATCAACTTGTCCGTCTTCACCTTTTGGTACGTTGTTTAAATCTTGCGTTGTTACGCGGAACATTTCGCCTGCACCTTCTGTATCACTACCAGTGATGATTGGTGTATGAACATGTACGAATCCACGCTCTTGGAAGAACTGGTGAATCGCAAATGCTGCGACAGAACGTACACGGAACGTTGCAGAGAATGCATTTGTTCTTGGACGTAAGTGAGCGATTGTACGTAAGTATTCAAACGTGTGACGTTTCTTTTGAAGTGGGTAATCAGAATCTGATAAGCCCTCGATATCAATTTTTTCTGCTTTAATTTCAAATGGTTGCTTCGCTCCAGGCGTTGCAATTACTGTACCTTCTACTTTAACTGAAGAGCTAAGTGGAAGTTTTGCAATTTCTTTGAAGTTTTCTAACTCTGTATCGAAAACGATTTGAACGCTTTTGAAAAAGCTACCGTCGTTTAATTCGATGAAACCAAATGCTTTTGAATCACGTAAGTTACGAATCCACCCTGATACTTGTACTGTTTGACCTGCGTATTTATCTGTATCTCTATACAGACTTTTTACTAATGTGTTTTCCATAGTGAAATTCTCCTTTGCACATATATTTAAATACAAAAAAACCTTTCATCCATAAAGGGACGAAAGGTTAAACTTCGCGGTACCACCCAATTTGTCATAAAGACCAACTTTAACTCGTATGTAATACATACTTCCCGGTTTGTAACAGGCCGGATTCCCGTCTAAGTCTACTCTTGAATACAAGATTCAATTTCGGTTAGCAACTCCAAGGTGTTCTTCACATATACCGCCTCATCAGGCTCTCACCGTCCCTGACTCGCTTTGGATTATAGTATATACTACTTTTCCTTATCATCGTCTTTCATTTTGTTAAACTAAAATTAATGTACTACATTCGAGAGAAAGATGCAAGATACCAAAAAATATATCAGCGATTTTTGTAATATATCGATTTTCCGACAATCGTGCCATAAAAAAAAATTGCCGGACTTAATCCGGCAATCTTTTATTACTTACGTAACTCCGCACCAAATTTCTCTTCTACCGTTGTTAATACACGGTTATGTGCTTCTGTTACTTCTTCGTCTGTTAACGTACGTTCTGCATCGAAGTAGGTCATAGAGAATGCAAGTGACTTCTTGCCTTCTTCCATTTTTTCACCTTCGTATAAGTCGAATAACGTTACGTCTTTCAGAAGTTCTCCGCCAGCTTCAGCAATGACTTGCTTCATTTCGCCAGCTTTTGTTTCTTTTGTTACGACAACAGCCATATCACGTGTCATAGATGGGAAACGTGGAATTGCTGCATAGTAAGTTTCTTCTGCGTCTGCACCAAATACTTTTACAAGAGATAATTCGAATACGAATGTATTTTTCACATCTAATTGTTTTTCTGCTTCTGGGTGCAATTGACCGATGAAACCAATTACTTCGCCATCTAATACGATGTCAGCTGTACGACCTGGGTGCATACCTTCACGTTTTGCTGGTGCATAAGTGATTTGGTTTGCAACGCCAAGTACGTCGAATAATCCTTCTAGTACACCTTTCACAACGAAGAAGTCTACTACTTTCTTCTCACCTTGCCATGCATGGTGAAGAGCAAGTCCTGTCATAACACCTGCAAGATGTTGTTCTTCTTTCGGAAGTTCTCCTACTTCTGTTGGTAAGAAGACAGAACCTACTTCGTATAAAGCAACACTATCGTTTTTGCGTGCCACATTATATGAAACAGCTTCTAGTAATTGCGGTACTAAACTTAAACGAAGTTGGCTACGCTCCTCACTCATTGGAAGTGCAAGGTTTACAGGAGCTTTTTCATTTGGCTCAACCATATATTGCTTCGCTTTATCAGCGCTTGTTAATGAATATGTGATCGCTTCATATAAACCAGCACCCTCTAGGAATCGACGTACTTTACGACGTTTCGTTTGTGCTGATGTTAATTTACCACGAGTCATTGTTCCAGAAGGTAATGTAACTGGAATGTGGTCATAACCGTATAGACGACCCACTTCTTCTACTAAGTCTTCTGAAATTGTAATATCAGGACGACGTGCTGGTACATTCACATGGAATGTTCCTTCTACTTCTGTGAATGGGAATTTCAAGTTTGTGAACATTGTACCCATTTCACTTGCAGGAATATTTGTACCTAATACACGGTTTACTTTTTCAGCAGTAACAGATACTGTATGCTCTTGTACTTGTAAGTTATCAGCTTCTACTACACCTTCAAGTGCTTCTCCGCCAGCGTATTTCGCCATTAAAGCAGCTGCGTGTTGAATTGCTTCAAATGTACGTGTTGGGTCGATTCCTTTTTCAAAACGTGCGCTTGATTCACTGCGAAGACCTAAGTCTTTTGATGTACGGCGCACTGTTTGACCTGCAAAGTATGCAGATTCAATTAAAACGTTTACTGTCTCATTTGTAACTTCAGAATCCGCTCCGCCCATTACACCAGCAACAGCTAAAGCTTTTGTTCCGTTTGTAATTACAAGGTGGTGGCTTTGTAACGTACGCTCTTGATCATCTAACGTTTCAATTTTTTCGCCTTCTTTTGCAAGACGAACAACGATTTCTTTTGAACCTAATTTATCGTAATCGAATGCATGTAACGGTTGACCGTATTCCATTAAAATGTAGTTTGTAATATCAACTACATTGCTAATTGGACGAATGCCAGCTGCCATAAGGCGCGTTTGCATCCACATTGGTGATGGACCAATCTTTACGTTTTTCACCATTTTTGCAATATATAATGGGTTTTCTTCTTTCGCTTCTACACTTACAGAAATGTAATCAGAAGTTTTTTCTGCTGTTTCTTGTAAGCTGATAGCTGGAAGTTTTACTTCACGGCCATAAATAGCAGCGACTTCATATGCAACACCTAACATGTTTAAGCAATCTGCACGGTTTGGTGTTAAACCAAGCTCAAGTACTTCATCATGTAAATTTAAAATTTCAAGTGCGTCTGCACCAACTTCAGCGTCACTCGGGAAGATGAAAATACCGTCTGCATATTCTTTTGAAACTAACTTTCCATCAATGCCAAGCTCTTGAAGCGCACAAACCATACCGTGAGAAGCTTCACCACGTAGTTTTGCCTTTTTAATTTTGAAGTTGCCAGGAAGTACAGCACCAACTTTTGCAACTGGTACTTTTAAACCTTTTGCAATGTTAGCAGCTCCACAAATAATTTGAACTGGCTCTTCTTCCCCGATATCGATTAAGCATTTGCTTAACTTATCAGCTTCTGGGTGTTTTTCACATTCTAATACGTGACCTACTACAACACCTTTTACACCTTTATTTAATACTTCAACGCCTTCTACTTCAATACCACTTTTCGTGATTTTGTCTGCTAGTTCTTGTGCTGTTACATCTTTAATATCTACATACTCTTGTAACCAACGATATGATACGAACATACTTATCCTCTCCTTCCCTTACGCTCGTTTGAATTGTTGTAAGAAACGTACATCATTTGTATAGAAATGACGAATGTCATCTACGCCGTATTTCAACATTGCGATACGCTCTGCGCCCATACCGAATGCGAAACCTTGATATTCTTTTGAATCATAACCAGCCATTTCAAGTACGTTCGGATGAACCATACCTGCGCCTAAAATTTCGATCCAGCCAGTTCCTTTACAAGTGCCGCAACCTTTGCCGTGACACATCATACAAGAAATATCCATCTCTACAGATGGCTCTGTGAATGGGAAGAAACTTGGACGAAGACGGATTTCACGATCTTCACCGAACATCTTTTTCACGAATACTTGCAGTGTACCTTTTAAGTCACTCATGCGAATGTTTTTATCAATTACAAGACCTTCAATTTGCATGAACTGGTGTGAATGCGTCGCATCATCGTCATCGCGGCGATACACTTTACCAGGACAAATAATTTTAATTGGGCCTTTTTCTTTATTATTTTCCATCGTACGTGCTTGCACAGAAGATGTATGTGTACGTAGTAACGTTTCTTCTGTAATGTAGAATGTATCTTGCATATCACGCGCTGGGTGATCTTTCGGTAAGTTTAATGCTTCGAAGTTGTAGTAGTCTTTTTCTACTTCTGTTCCTTCAGCTACTTCATAACCCATACCGATGAATACATCTTCAATTTGTTCAACAACAGCTGTTAACGGATGGTGACAACCTGTTTCAACAGGACGACCTGGTAGTGTAACATCAATTGTTTCCGTAGCTAATTTCGCTTCAATTACTGCTTTTTCTAAGTTACCAATTTTGTCGTCTAGACGCGTTTGAATCGCTTCACGTACTTCATTTACTAATGCTCCCATACGTGGACGCTCTTCTGCTGATAATTTTCCCATGCCGCGTAATACTTCTGTAATTGGACCTTTTTTTCCTAAATACGCTACGCGTACGTCGTTTAAGCCCTTTAGCTCTTTCGCTTCTTCAATAAGCTCTAACGCTTTTTGCTTTAGCTCTTTTAAACGTGCTTCCATTTGGAACCCTCCTAATTTTAAAAATAAAAAAACCTCGCTCCCAAAAAGGGACGAGGTAAATTCGCGGTACCACCCTAAATTGACAGACCAGGTCTGCCCACTCATTAGTTATAACGATCAATTCTGACCGGAACGCCTTTACATATATATGGTCCTGGCGTCAACTCCAGAGGTGAATTCACTTCCGTCTACCATAAGAATGCTTTCAGTCTAAGGCATTCTCTCCCTATATGGCGATTTTGTAAGTTACTCTTCTCTATCAACGTTTTTCGTTATTTAACTTTTAATATAATATACTTCAACTTATTATAAGAAGTTTTTTATTTGTTCGCAACTGGGCTTTGTAAATAATACGTTAAAATCCCTGCTGCAACCGCAACATTTAATGATTCTGCCCCGCCGTAAATCGGAATATACAAGTTTTGATCCGTTTTTGCAAGAATTTCTTGGCTTACGCCGCTTCCTTCATTTCCTACAATTAATGCAAAACCACCAGCTGGTGTTACTTCACCATACGGAACTCCATTTTCAAGAGCTGTTCCATATACAGGAACGTTATTTTCTCTTAACTTGTCTACCCACTCTTCTAAGTTCCCTTTTACAACTGGTAAATGGAAAATAGAACCTTGTGTAGAGCGAAGCACTTTACTATTATATGCATCAACGCATCCTTCTCCAAGCACAACAGCATGAATACCAGCTGCATCAGCTGTACGAATAATTGTCCCTAAGTTGCCCGGGTCTTGAAGACCATCTAATAAAAGAAACTTTCCATCTGCAAGAGCTACTTCACTCTCGTGTTTCTCACAAACAGCAAATACCCCTTGCGTCGTTTCTGTTTCACGGAGTACTTTTACGATTGCTTCAGGTACGATATACATTTCCACATCATTAACTGTCCAATCTTTCGGAAGATCTGTCTGATCAGAAACGATAAGTTCTGTTACAACTCCTGCTTTTAAAGCTTCTTCCACTAAGTGGAATCCTTCTACAAAAAATAAACCTTTTTTATCGCGCTCTTTTTTCGTCTGCAGCTTTTTCCACTGCTTCACACGCGGATTTTGCACTGAATCAATGTTTTTCATAATATGTATTTCCCTCTCTTCTTGTCTTATCATTATAGCCTATTTTTCATACATATTTACATAAAAAAGAACAAAAACTAACGTCAGTTTCAATTCTGAAGAAGAGGTGAAAATAATGAGTTTTAATTTACGCGGCGCTGTATTAGCGAATGTATCTGGAAATTCACAAGATCAATTACAAGAAACGATTGTCGATGCAATTCAAAGCGGTGAAGAAAAAATGCTTCCAGGTCTTGGCGTTTTATTCGAAGTCATTTGGAAAAATGCTGATGAAAATGAAAAACACGAAATGTTAGGAACACTGGAGCAAGGATTAAAAAAATAAACAATAAAAGGTCACCTTAGAAAAAAACTAAGGTGACCTTTTATGTCTATAAAATTTTTCTTCTCCTAAACATTTCTACTTTACTAACGCTACCCAGATGGAGTACAATGTTCAAAATACATTTAAACCGATCGATTTTTCTTCATATACATCATTAGATAAAAGGAGTGAATGTTTTATGCAACGTATTACGCTTGAACAAGTTTTTAAACATCACATTACACAAAAATATGTAAACCGTTCTGGAATGGTCCACGCGATTGCTGTCGCTTACCATGCGTTTCACTTAGCGAAAAAGCATCATGCCTCAGTCGATGCTGCAACAAAAGCTGGTTTCCTTCATGATATCGGACATCACACATGGTACAGTGAGGGAGAATGGGATTATGACTTGTATAAAAAGAATGATATACATGCGATTAAAGGAGCAGAAAGAGCTCATAAATTGCTTATTAGATTAGGAGAACATCCGAAACTAGCAAAAGAAATTTCTATCGCGATTCTTCTTCATACAGATTCTTTCTTAGTACAGCAAGAAATTGAAAGAACATCTCTTCAAAGTATTATTAAATGGGCAGACGAAGCAGATGAAGAACCGGGCGGAGCGCATCATTATAGAACGATTTCTTATGAAAAAGCATTAAAAGCTATTCAGCAGTTAGATCGATTGGTAGAGCGTGAATTGCAAATAGAGCAATCAAAATCGAATAACAAGGCAGAACATAGTTATCAATGAGAAAGAGGCATCACTATAGGGTGATACCTCTTTTATTATTTTATGGAAAATACACCTTTATATGTAATATTTTAATGTTACACTCGAAAACAAAATACTTCATAATTAAATATACAAATATAAAGAGGTGATTTTATAAATGCAACCCGCTATACAACTTTCTAATGAACAGAAATACTCTATGTCATGGGGACAATTTATTAGCTCCGTTTTATTCGCTTTTTTCGGAACCGGACTTATCACTGTGTTCCTCGCAATGCCCTTAACAATTTATACAGCCGGTCTTACAGATAAAAAACAAATTGCCCTGTATGAATCTATTGCAAATACTGCAAGTATCGTATTACAACTAGCCGTGTTGTTATTCTTCATTTTTAAATTCGAACCCGCAAAAAAATTACTACTAAAATCTTTTAACTTTAAAGCACTTAAAGAATGGCGTACATACGTATACTTACTTCTTTTCTTCACTATAAATATTTTACTCAATTACATCTTGTTAAATTATATGTTCCAAGACGCAACAAAGCAGCAATCTTCTGCACTTAACTTAGATGTTTTCAAGCAGTATCAAATATTATTACTTCTCGGCTTCGCAATACTTACACCAATTTTTGAAGAGCTGATTTTCCGTGGTTTTATACTCCGCTTCTTCTCAGAACGCTTTCCATTTTGGATTGCAGCTATCGTAACAAGCTTCTTCTTCGGTATCGCTCATACATACTCACTTGGCGTAATGGTAATTACTTTCTTCATGGGATTATTAATGGCTATTTTATGTAAAAAAACAAAATCCATTATTCCAGCTATGTTATTTCATATTATGAATAATATGTTGGCATTTTTGAGCTAAAAAGAGGTATCATTGCGATACCTCTTTTTACTCTTTTATCACAACTTCAAACTCTTCCGTTTGCACAGAACATCAATGTAAAATCATTACTGTCTGTAAATATTAGCTTCAAAATATCATTTTTACTACACTGATGACTTTTTTGTATAAACATTCTATAATCTTTATATATAACTATAAAATAAGCAAGGATAGGTGATTCACTATTATACAAGCCACACAACTAACTTACCCACAAAAACACCCTATGTCACTCTCACAATTTCTATTTTCACTCGTTTTTGCGATTTGGGGAACAGGATTTCTAGCCGATCTCTTTATAGGCCTTCCTACCGTTATTTATACAGAAGGTTTAACCGATCCAAAACAAATTGCTTTAACAAAATCACTTACTACTTTTGGGAGGCATTTATTTGTATTGTGCATTTTATTAATTTTAATTTATGCATATAAGCCATTAAGAAATTTAATTGTCCCAACACTAAACTTTACAGCATTAAAAAAAGTAAGCACATACATCTATATCATTCTTTTTTACGGACTATATATTGTTAATGACATATTTATAATTAGTAATCTTTTCCCTGATGCGGTAAAAGAGCAATCATCCACTTTAAACCTAGAAATGTTAAAACAATACAAACTAGTATTGCTACTAGGTACTGCTATATTTGTACCTATTTTTGAAGAACTTATATTCCGTGGTATTATTCTTCACTTCCTACAACAGCGCTTCCCTTTTTGGATTGCAGCACTTGGGTCTAGCTTTCTCTTCGGAATAGGTCATATGTACTCAACTGGTGTGATGTTTAGCATGTTCATACTAGGTCTATTTATGGCTATTTTATGTAAAAGAACAAATTCCATTATTCCAGCTATTTTATTACACATGCTGAATAATACCATTGCATTGTTATAAAACTTCCATCAGTAGTGGATTCTTTATCCTACACTGATTACTTCTTACTTAAAAATCAAATTTATTAGCGACACCCCAATTCCAGCTATGTTATTTCATATTCTGAATAATATGTTGGCATTTTTGAGCTAAAAAGAGGTATCATCACGATACCTCTCTTTACTCTTTTATAACAACTTCAAACTCTTCTTCCGTTAACACTTTTCGATAATTCGTTTTCTTTTCTCCCTCTTCACCAGAAGTTAGGACAGGTGTCAGTATAATTTTCGTTACATTATCCTCTAGTTTTTCAAACCGCCAATAACTATTTTTCGATAGTGTAAGGCCTGAATGTGGTATTAACTCTTTTCCCTCTTGATCTTTCGCGATAAATTTCACCTCTAATTTCGTTCCATTCAACATCTTATAGTTCAACTTCGCAGATATAGGAGAAACTTTTAAATCTTCCACTTCTATTTTTTGGCCATTTTCTAATTTAAAATGCTTATGGATTGGAATTGTTTTCGTTTCAGCTTTTATTTTGTCTCCAGACACTTTGAAGGAAAAGCCCCATTCTCCTTTCCATGTTGAATTGCCCTCTTTTAAAGAAATATCCCTATATACAACTTGTACATCACATTCTCCACGAATTTCTAGAGGATTCATTTCATCATCTTTTAAATCTATATTTGAGAAAAATGTATACGTGTACTCATTTATTTTCTTGTCTCCACCACTACCACTGCCATTTAACTGTTTTCCATTTATATAAATATCAGGACTAGGATAAGAACCCTCTAAATTGATTCGACTAGACTTAAACGTACTATTAACAATAATCTGCCCTTCATCTATCATCACTTCATCTAACCGTACTTCTACACCGTTATCATAAACTGTTTGTCCTATTGTCGTTTTATATTCTTTTAAAGGTTCCCCTCTACTGTTTACGTAGTCTTCCATTTTACTTCCGATTAACGGTATATCCGCAATCATCCTTCTCATATCTACAGTCATCATCATAATAAATAATGCCGCAGCCGATGTTACAATCGCTACATTCCGTTTCGTATGAGCTTTGTTCTTGTTTATTTTTTTACGAACTCGCTTTTTTATTTTCTGTTTCTCTATGTGAGTTAAGTTAACCTCTTCATATTCATTCTCATCCATTTTCATATCATTTAACATTTCATATGGATCTTTCATTTTCTTCACCTCTTTTCTTATTTATTTCATCCGGTTATGTAAAAATAATGACCTTAACTTCTTCCGTCCTCTCGATAGACGATTGTATATAAAAGAAGTTTTCACTCCCATTTTCTCTGCAATATTTTCTACACTATCTTCTTCCACATAATGCTTCATAAAGATTTCTTTATCGTTCTTCTTTAAATGATCTAATATATGTTCCATATCATTACTAATTTCATTTTTAGTCGTATCGGTATGCATCGCTATTTCACCTATTTGATCTAACCCTTTTTCATTTACTGTTTTCGCATATTTCCTCGCATAATCGATAGATTTGTATTTTGTAATAGCCGCGATCCAATTTTTCAAAGTATTTTTCTCTTCATCATACTTTTCAATATGATTCCAAATCGCTAATAAGACATCATCCATACATTCCTCTTGTACATCTTGAAACGAAGCTAAATGCTTCTGAATAATACTTTTTATAAGTCCACCGTACTGGTCGATAATAAAGTATAATGCTTTTTCATTCCTTTTCCTTAGCTGCATTGCAACGTTCTCTTCTGTAATTTTCATATGCACCCTCCTCTCTAACGTTCTCTATATCTATTAATTCGTATCATTACTTCTCACTTCTATCAATTTATACATATTTATTAATAATATCCAAAATAAACCTTCTGTAGTAAAAACTGATTACATAGAAGGAGACTATATATGTTGAGCTTACTTTGGGTTGTTTATATGCCACTTCTTGTTTTATGCGGATTTTTCGCTGGTATATTAGGGGTTATCTTCTGATTACCCATGACTGTAGGTGATTCATACTATATATAATATTTTTTAGAAACGCATAAATCGGAGGTAATACAAAAGTGTTCGGAATATTAACTTGGATGGTTTTCGCTCTTACTTTGATGTTATGCGACTTCATCGTTGGCATTTTTTAAATTATTGCTGGTATTAAATGTCGTAACTCACTTACTATTATGGCTGGTTTCATTAGCATATCGCTTATTGTTGTTCCTATCATTTGTATAGGTTATGGAATAGATCTAGAGGGGATGGTTCCAATTTCAGGAACTTTATATTGGAGTTTTTTCTCTTTAGCCGGACTATTAGCTATTATAAGCGGAAGACAAATATCAAGTATTCGTGCTATGGGGACGCTTTTGTTTATAACAGGATTATGCTCTGTGAGTGGTTGTCACCTTTTATATCTCACTCTTTAAAAGACAAAAAAGCAGGGAAATTAATTCCCTGCTTTTCTATTTGATTTATTGCCTGACGGTAAGAAGAACGATAACACCCAAGCAATCCCTGCGAGTATCGTTGCAATTAAGAAGGCATCGTTAATACCGTTAATTGCAGATAGCTTTGAAATTTGTCCAAATAATAGTTGCGTGCTCATCGCATCTCCTGCTTGCGCTGATCCAGCAATAGCTGCTAAACTTTGCCCCATGCCGTGTACTTTATCAACTAAAATTGGGTTTGACGTTGTTAACATGTTGCCGTAATCTGCTACGTGAGCAGTCGTTTGTTGCGTCATAAGTGTAATTAATATCGCTGTTCCAATTGAACCAGCTACTTGTCTTGACGTATTTTGCGTTGCTGTACCGTGAGAAATTAATTTCATCGGCAGTGCGTTCATACCTGCTGTCATAATTGGCATCATAATGAATGACATACCAATCGAACGTATAATATAATCCGTCATAATAACGCTATACGGTGTATCCATCGATAACGTTGTGAATTCATATGTCGCAAACGTTGTAATGGCTAAACCGACAATTGCTAACGGACGAATACCATACTTATCAAATAGTTTACCTGCAATAGGTCCCATGATCCCCATAATTAATGATCCTGGCAGTAGTAATAAACCTGATTCTATCGGTGTGAAACCGCGAATGTTTTGCAGATATACCGGAAGTAATAACATACCTCCGAATAATGCCATCGTAACAATTGCATTAATTACTAAAGTAAAAGTAAATACTGGGTATTTAAACACTTGTAAATCAAGCATTTTATTGTCCGTTGTTAGCTCTCTCCAAATAAATACCGCAATACCTACTACACCAATGATAAGTGAAATAACAACCTCTGCACTAGTCCAACTATTATTTCCTGCTTCACTAAATCCGTACAATAAGCTACCTAGTCCAATACTTGAACTAACAACACCGAATACATCTAACTTCGTTTTAGATACTGGCTGAGCTAGTGTAAAGAATTTTAAAGATAGGAATGTAATAATTAAACCGATAATAAACATCGCATAGAACATTAAGTTCCAGCTATAATTTTCAATCACCCAGCCCGTTACAGTTGGTCCGATAGCTGGTGCTAAAATCATCGCTACACCTAGTAATCCCATCGCTGCTCCGCGCTTATGAGGCGGGAATAATGTCATGAAAATATTCATACCAACCGGCATTAAAATACCTGCACCCACCGCCTGAATAACGCGGCCCGTCATCATCATTGTAAAGTTTCCTGAAATAGCACAAATGATAGATCCTACCGTGAAGAATAACATTGCCGCTACGAATAATTTACGATACGTAAATCGTGAAACTAAAAAGGCACTAATCGGTACTAAAATACCATTTACAAGCATGAAGCCTGTAATTAACCATTGTGCTGTTGAAGTTGATACGTTAAATTCATTCATTAACGGAGGCAATGCAACGTTAATAATTGTTTGGTTTAAAATAGAAACGAACATGCCGAGAATTAATACAGCTACAACTGCTTTTACGTTCACATTTTCTACAGGCGTAGACATTTGTTTTTTCGGCACTTCTTTTTCTTGTTTTACTTCTTCTTGCTTTCCTGTTTCTAACTCAACTACATTAGAAATTTCTGCTTCTTGCTTTCGTTCAATTTCTTTCTCTTCTGTTTCTACCTTACTTACTTCTATTTTATTTACGGCTGGGACTTGTTCTTCTCCCACGTTCGTTTTTTTCTTTCGTAAAAGACGATTTACAAGGAAGAAGACGATTATACAAAATAGTGCATATCCTGCAATTGCAATTGAGGACATCTCATCTCCCCCTTACTTATGAATACGAACTGACACATTCATTCCAGGAACAATATTTACTGATTTACTATGATCTAAAGAAATTTTAACTGGTACTACTTGTGTTACTTTCGTATAGTTCGCTGTTGCGTTGCTTGATGGTAACATAGAGAATGTATTCGCTGTTGTTAATCCAACTTGCTCTACTTTTCCTGATAACGTTGTATCTGGGTATGCATCTACATACACATCTACATCTTGACCTTTTTGTACATCGTCAACATCTGTTTCTTCAATGTTTGCTGTTACCCATAAATTGTTCATATCAAATGCATAAGCAATTGGGCTACCTGCTCCAACGAAAGCATTTGTTGTTGCATTTGATTGTACAATTGTTGCATTTTGTGGAATTGTTACATCTACTGTTTGTTCTCCATTTGCTGCCGCTACAGTAACAGCACCTAATTTATCATTTTCATTGTAATTCTTTCCTACTTCAGCTTTCCAGTCAGTTAATTTACCTGCTACTGGTGATGCAATCGGAATTACCTTTCCATCAATTTTTGCATTTTCTGTTTTTAAATAATTTTCCGTTTGATTGTAATAGTAATAACCGCCAATACCGCCGCCAACTAGTACAATTAATGTGATAATGTTGATAATCACCATTCTTCGAAACTGATTCATTGCATTCCTCTCCTTATATCGCATATAATTTTTTTCTAAACTATTTACGTCCTTATTGTTTAGATTGTTTAATTGTTAATTATATTAACTTTTAAACAAAAAAATCACACCATCTGCGGTGTAAATTGAAATTTATCTACCTGCGAGCGGTGCTGATTTCTGAAGGACTATCGTTTATAATTATAAATAATTATTTTGAATCTACAACCGACAATTTACGCATGAAATGTCGCTTAAACAACAATATAATACCTATATGTTGTTTAAGTATAGAAAATTAAACGAGGGGAAGTAAAAATGTCTATTAAAAATACAAATGATCCACGTGTAAAGCGGACGAGACAACTCATACAGGATGCTTTTGTCGCTTTAGTAGGCGAAAAAGGATTTGATGATGTAACTGTTCAACATATTGCAGAACGTGCTCCTGTAAATCGCGCTACGTTTTATAGCCATTACCATGATAAATATGACCTATTAGACAAAAGCATTGAAGAAATGTTAGAGAAGTTAACAGAAGTTATTAAGCCGAAAAATAGAAATAAAGAAGAGTTTCAACTTACATTTGATTCACCACATCCGACATTTTTGGCTTTGTTCGAACATATCGCAGAAAATGTGAACTTCTATAACGTTATGCTTGGTGATAAAGCCGCTGGAAACTACTCTTATAAAATGATGAAAACAATACAAACACATTTAACATTAAGCTTGTCTATTTCACAGCCAGATGATAAAGATCTTATGGTTCCTCGTGATATTTTAATTAGTTATGTGACAGGAGCTCATATCGGGATGATTATGTCATGGTTAAAAAGAGGGATGATTTATACCCCGCATTTTATGGCCATGCAATTAACTCGTTTAATTATTTTAGGAGCTCATACTGCTGCAGGATTAGAACGACCTTTTTAAAACATAAAAAAGCGAAGGAAAATCTCCTTCGCTTTTTCTATTAATTAAATGTAATGTTATGTACAGCCTCTTTATCAAGACGTTTAATAACTTCTACAATTAACTTCACTGCATTTTCATAGTCATCACGGTGTAACATTGCCGCATGAGAATGAATGTAGCGCGTTGCAATCGTAATTGCCATAGACGGAATACCATTTGCAGAAATGTGAATTGCGCCTGCATCCGTTCCACCGCCCGCTACTGAATCATATTGATACGGGATTTGTAATTCATCAGCAACATCAACTACAAAGTCACGTAAACCTGTATGTCCAATAACAGAAGCATCATATAAAATGATCTGTGGTCCATCACCCATTTTACTTTGCGCTTCTTTTGCCGTTACACCTGGCGTATCTCCAGCGATGCCAACATCTACTGCGAACGCGATATCTGGTTTAATATAGTTCGCAGATGTTTTCGCACCACGAAGACCAACTTCTTCTTGTACAGTCCCTACGCCGTATACAACGTTTGGATGCTTTTCATCTTTTAATTGTTTTAATACGTCAATTGCAATTGCACAACCAATTCGGTTATCCCATGCTTTTGCAAGTAACATTTTTTCATTTTTCATCACTTGGAATTCAAAGTAAGGTACAACTTGATCGCCTGGTCGTACGCCCCACTCCATTGCCTCTTCTTGGCTAGAAGCACCAATATCGATGAACATGTCTTTAATTTCAACTGGCTTTTTACGCGCTTCTGGAGGTAAGATGTGCGGTGGTTTTGAACCAATTACACCTGTTACATCTCCTTTACGCGTTACAATTGTCACGCGCTGCGCAAGCATAACTTGTGACCACCAGCCACCAACCGTTTGGAAACGAAGGAAACCTTTGTCATCAATTTGTGTGATCATAAAGCCGACTTCATCTAAATGACCTGCAACCATAATTTTCGGGCCGTTTTCTTCCCCTACTTTTTTCGCAACTAAGCTTCCTAAATTATCAGTAGCAAGTTCGTCCGCAAACGGCTCAATATATTTCTTCATTACTTCGCGTGGTTCACGCTCGTTACCCGCAATACCACGTGCATCTGTTAATTCTTTTAGCATTGTCAATGTCGCGTCTAATTTTGTCATTGCCAACACCCTCCTTTTTCTTCAGTCACTTCATTATACAAAAGGAAATTGAAATATTCAAAAATTAAATCAATATCCTTGTGTTTGACGCTGATGATTTACTTCATTTTTATCTAAATATGCCTTTTCAATTTCTTCTTGCTCAAACTCTAGCGCTTGTCCAAGTCGAAGGTAGCTTGTAAATAATTCAATATAGTTCGTAATAGATGGTTGATCTGTAAAACGAATTACTTTCGCATATGTGTCTAAGAAAATTTCTACTTGTGTTTTATTCGTTTGTGCACATTTATAGAATAGGAAGTTTTTATCAATACCTAAATCAATTCCGATTGATAAAATAAAATGCAAGCCATCTACGTATTCTTCTAATATTACTTCACGTTCTGATGCTGGTTTGTTGCTCCAATATTTAAAACAACGTGTTTCATTTGCAAGTTCTCCAATTTCTACAAGAAGAGCTAACATTTTTTCTTTTAACAACTTTTTCGGTTGTAAATCATGCTCTTTCACAATACGGTCATCTAATTCTTTTTGTAATTTAAATAGTTGTAGTAAGTCCATTCTATTGTCCTCCTCCAACATCGCATTTTACGCAACAATGTTGTTTCATCTCAAAGTTCATTATTATTTTTCGTTTCTTATTAATAAGTCAGCCATTTATCTCTTTACAAAATAGCTTGTCCTTAATTTACAAATACGTTTCAATCATCACTATTAGATTGTTCACTCCGATTGGTGATAGTTAATCATTATCCGGGGATTGTCCACTGATAAAAAATTTATTTTATCTGATGAAAGTTCCATATCATCTTTCCATTATAGCAGTGTCGTTTCAGGTAGGAAAGATACTCTTCTTTCCAAAGGGGGATAATTGAAAAAAGCCAGGAGAATTCTCCTGGCTTCATATAGATATTCTTCTATATCGCTATAGCTTTTATATTGATTTTGTCATATCGATAACGACATACTTCTCTTTGCATACAAATAAAAAAACCTTAGAAGAAAAATCTTCTAAGGTTTCAACTAATTAATTAGTTAATGTTGTTTTTTGCAACTGTTGCTAATTCAGCGAAAGCTTTTTCGTCATGAACAGCTAAGTCAGCAAGCATCTTGCGGTTAACTTCGATGCCAGCATTTTTAAGACCGTGCATTAAACGGCTGTAAGAAAGACCATTCATACGAGCTGCTGCGTTGATACGTGTAATCCATAATTTACGGAAGTCACGTTTCTTTTGACGACGGTCACGGAATGCATACATTAGAGATTTCATAACCTGTTGGTTAGCAACCTTGAATAATGTACTCTTAGAACCGTAGTAACCTTTTGCTAATTTTATAACTTTTTTACGACGTTGACGAGTAACTGTACCACCTTTTACTCTTGGCATAATATTACCTCCTAATTGTTCTATATATCAGCCGAACTTATTTTAAGTTGTCAAGCATTTGACGAATGCGTTTGAAGTCACCAGCGCTTACTACACCAGCTTTACGTAGTTTACGTTTAGCTTTTGTAGATTTGTTAGCGAATAAATGGCTTGTGTAAGCGTGAGAACGTTTCAGTTTACCTGATCCAGTCTTTTTGAAACGCTTTGCAGAGCCGCGATGAGTTTTTTGTTTAGGCATAGGTATTTCCTCCTCTATCTATTACTTATCGTTTTTCGGTGCTAAAACTAAGAACATACTACGTCCTTCCATTTTAGGCTTAGATTCAATTGTACTAACTTCAGCACAAGCTTCTGAGAAGCGATCTAAAACACGTTGACCGATTTCTTTATGAGTAATGGCACGTCCTTTAAAGCGAATTGACGCTTTAACCTTGTCGCCTTTCTCTAAAAACTTGATAGCATTACGAAGTTTTGTGTTAAAGTCGTGTTCGTCAATTGTTGGACTTAAACGAACTTCTTTCATGCTAATTACTTTTTGATTTTTGCGCTGTTCTTTTTCTTTCTTCTGTTGCTCAAAGCGGAATTTACCGTAGTCCATAATGCGGCATACTGGCGGTTTCGCATTTGGAGCAACTAATACTAAATCAAGATTAAGATTTGCAGCTAAGTCTAAAGCGTCATTACGAGACTTGATTCCAAGTTGATCGCCATTTGCACCAACTAAACGTACTTCACGTGCACGAATTTGCTCGTTAATCATCATATCCTTGCTAATAGTAAGCCACCTCCAAGGTTTTTTCAGAACATCTTTTGTAGTCATAGAACCCGACAAAAAAAGTGCGGGCATACGACACCCACACTTGTAAATTCTTAAGTAAGAAATACATTTACCTGTAAACTGCGAATGCGTCCATCAGGTGAGAAGCGGGTGCTTCTACTTGTTCCACAAAACAATATTCTATTATCCTTGATGAGTTTATCATAGGACATGACGTCTGTCAAGAAGACGCTATGTGTTTTACTAACAACAAGAAATATTGTAACAAACAACTAACATACTTGCAATACTTTTTTATGATAAGTATAGTTTGGTTATTTTTTCTAGTTTTTCTTTTTTATAATACATACGAAAGCCGCGGTATACCGCGGCTCTGTCTTATCGTTTTCCTTCTACTTTAATCATATCAACAAAAGCATCTAATGCAATTGTTTCTGATTTTTGTTCACCATATTTACGTACGTTTACGCCGTTTTCAGTTACTTCATTGTCACCTACTACAAGCATGTACGGAATTTTTTGCATTTGTGCTTCACGGATTTTGTAACCAATTTTCTCTTCACGAGTATCTAATTCAACACGGATACCAGCACGACGTAATTCATCTTGTACTTTCTTCGCATAGTCTAAATGTACTTGCGGAGAAACTGGAATTACTTGCGCTTGAACTGGAGCTAACCAAGTTGGGAATGCACCTTTGTATTCTTCAATTAAGAAGGCTACGAAACGTTCCATAGTTGATACAACACCACGGTGAATTACAACTGGACGATGTTGTTTACCGTCTTCACCAACGTAAGATAATTCAAAGCGTTCTGGAAGTAAGAAGTCTAATTGTACAGTTGAAAGTGTTTCGTCTTTTCCAAGAGCAGTACGAACTTGAACGTCAAGTTTTGGACCGTAGAATGCCGCTTCGCCTTCAGCTTCATAGTAATCAAGACCCATTTCATCCATAGCTTCTTTTAACATACCTTGTGCTTTTTCCCACATCTCATCATCAGCATAGTACTTTTTAGTATCAGCTGGGTCACGATAAGATAGACGGAATGAATAATTCTCTAAACCGAAATCTTTGTACACTTCTAGAGTTAAGTTTACAACACGTTTTAACTCTTCTTTAATTTGATCTGGGCGAACGAAAATGTGCGCATCGTTTAAAGTCATTCCGCGTACACGTTGTAATCCAGATAATGCTCCAGACATTTCATAGCGGTGCATTGTTCCAAGTTCCGCAATACGGATTGGTAATTCACGGTAGCTGTGAATATCATTTTTATAAACCATCATGTGGTGAGGGCAGTTCATCGGACGAAGAACTAACTCTTCATTATCCATTTCCATTGATGGGAACATACCATCACGGTAGTGATTCCAGTGACCAGAAGTTTCATAAAGCTCTCTGCTTCCTAGTACTGGAGTGTATACGTGATCATAGCCTAAGCTTGCTTCTTTATCAACGATGTAACGCTCGATAATGCGGCGGATAGTTGCACCTTTTGGTAACCAAAGTGGTAAACCTTGTCCTACTTTTTGGCTATTAGTAAATAGTTTTAATTCTTTACCTAATTTACGGTGATCGCGCTCTTTCGCTTCTTCAAGCATACGTAAGTGCTCATCTAATTCTGCTTTCTTAACGAATGCAGTACCGTAAATACGTTGTAGCATTTTATTATTGCTATCGCCGCGCCAGTAAGCACCTGCAACGCTTAATAATTTAAATACTTTAATTTTCCCTGTAGATGGAAGGTGAACACCACGGCAAAGATCGAAGAATTCGCCTTGCTCATAGATTGAAATAACTGCATCTTCTGGAAGATCGTTAATTAAATCTAATTTTAACTCATCGCCGATTTCTTCAAAGCGACGAAGTGCTTCTGCACGTGGCACTTCATGACGAACGATTTCTAAGTTCTCGTTCACAATTTTTTGCATTTCTTTTTCGATTTTCTTGAAGTCTTCAACTGTAATTGCTTCTTCCATATCAATATCGTAGTAGAAGCCATTTTCAATTACTGGACCAATGCCGAGCTCAAGCTTAGCATCTTTATATAAACGTTTTAACGCTTGTGCTAATAAGTGGGCTGTTGAATGGCGTAAAATGTATAAGCCATCTTCAGAATCTAATGTAATAATAGAAACTGCACCATCTTCTTCGATTGGTGTAACAAGATCGATCATCTCATCGTTTAATTTTCCAGCCACAGCTTTTTTCTTTAAGCCTGGGCTAATAGAAGCTGCGATTTCTTCAGTTGTTACGCCTTTTGGAAACTCCTTCACAGCTCCATCAGGGAAAGTAATTTTAACTACATCTGCCATCACTGGTCACTCCTCTTTTTTTCAAAATAAAAAACACTCATCCCGTAAAAAGGGACGAGTGTTGAATTCGTGGTTCCACCCTTGTTCCAATTAACATTATTGTTAATTGCTCAAGTTCAACATAACGGTGTTGTCCGTTAGCAATTACTAGAAAAAACCGTTCACTGCTAAAGTTTAGAGGTGGTAAGTAATTATCCCGTACTAGGAAGCTCACACCCTAAGGCTTCCCTCTCTGAAAATCGTAGAAAACTACTCATGTCCTCATCATGACATTTCAATATATTTCATTTATGTAGGTAATTATATGCTCAAAAACTTAGAAAATCAAGGGCGTTACCTTTATTTTTTAAATTTTTCACATTGCGCTCAAACTCATGTAATCCATGTAATTGGACCCGTTCTTGAAATACATTTCGCAAAGTAATAATCATATTATGGTCTTGTTCTTTCGTATATAAATAAATTTTTTTCGGCGAAATAGAAAGAAGTGGTGCAATTACTTTCGTATCAATATATACATCCTTTTGCTTTAATAATTCCTCGTCTATATATTGGACCAATTTCTCCTGTTTTAAACGTCTACCTTTATCATCATAGAAAATAAAACTTTCATCAAAAATAAGATGCACACAGGACAAACGTGATTTTCGGCTGCGCACTTGTTGCCTTAGCGTCTCAATAAACATTTGATATTCTTGTTCCAACTTATACTCATCAATCGACAATTCAGCAAGCTTAGCTACCATTTCCCTATATGTACGAAGGCGAAAACGAACATATGATGAAAACGAGAACGAAAGCGGATCACAAAGCCAGTTATTTAAAGAAGATTTAATATATGATTCAAATGTGTGACGTGTTAATTCACGAGCAATCCCTTTTCTTCTTCCCTTTAAAATCTCTTGTGCCATATGCAATATTTGATGACACTCTTCCTCTTCTTCATAAAAAAACTTCTCTTTTAAGATTGTATAAATCCACTTATTTTGCTTTACATTCACAATGAAATATACCATTACCGGCAATAAAATCTTTTCAATATAATTCGATTCACATACTGGTATGTGAATCACCACTTTTTGTTCCTGTAAATACACACTCGTTTCCTTATATAACAGTTCCGCTCTTTTCAATAGTTGTCTATATACATGCATAGCATCATTTTTTTCTTCGAAGCAAATTTCAATCACTTTTGTCCCCCCTTTTATCCCTGCTCTAAAGGATTGTATCTATACGTTACAAATCCTATAAGAGTCCGTCCCGCGTGAAGTTCACTCTTAGTAGAATTACATTTCCTATCGTTAGAAAATCCACTCAATATGGCTTGCTAATTTTATATATATTAAGGGAGGGAGAAAAAAATGATACAAGCTACAATGAATTTTCTATAAGAAGTTTTTCGTTTTGCAATTCACCTATTCTGAAAAGTGTTCAAAACGAAAAAAGAGCAAGCTTTTCAGCTTACTCTTTACTTATGACGTCGGTTTTTCCCGCCAATCGGGATTGGCTTCGCTAAATATTTAATTCGTTCCATAATACGTGCTGCTTTCATTTGTTCTGCTTCACCACGCTGTGTATACGTTAAATGATGTTCCAATTCCTTGAAATCAAAGTTAGACGTAAAGAACGTCGGCAAGTTTTCTAACATACGGAATTGCAAAATTGCACCAAGCACATCGTCACGCACAAAGCTTGACATCGCTTCTGCTCCGATATCATCTAGCATTAAAACTTGTACGCGTTTCACCGCATCAATCTTTTCCCCAATCGAATTATCTTGAATCGAACTTTTAATTTCACGTAGAAATTCAGGGAAGTATACGAGCATCGAACTTATTTTCTTTTGAGCAAGTTCATTCGCCATTGCTCCTAACAAATACGTTTTCCCTACACCAAATTTACCGTACAAATATAAACCTTGTACTTTTTTACCAGGTTCATATGTACTTAAAAATTCATTAGCTGCACCAATTGCATCAATACGCGCATCTAAATCTGAAGGATCTAAGTTTTCCATCGTTGCCTGTAAAATGTCAGTTGGCATATATACACTTTGAACGAGTTTTTCATATTTCTTTCTCTCGTCATATGCTACTTTTCTAACACAACGATCGTATTGAATATCAATCATCTTCCCTTGGATAACGAGCTTTGGCTCATATCCTTGCAGCATGTTTTTACACGAACCTAGATCCGGACAATCCGCACAACCTACACTTTGTCCAATATATTCGTATAACTTCACCAGGCTGCGCTCAATCATAGAAGTTGTTACTTCACCTTGATGTTCGTCTATAAATTCTTTCACACGCGGATGTGCCATTACTTCCGCCTTTAATACTTCATATCTATTTTTAAAATTTTTATTTTCCATTAACTTTGCAAATGAATTTTGAATATGCTCCATTTTCTCACCTCAAAGAGCGTTCATTCTCTTCTATTAATCACGCTTATATTTTTTTAACACTTCTTCTAGTCGTTTTCGTTCATCATCTAACGTACTTGCATCTTTTTTCTTACTTACATCTTTCTTCACTATTTCTTTCTCTTGTTCTTTCGGCTCTTCTTTCAGCCAATCTGGTACCATTTCTTTTCTTATCGTTTTCTTCGACGTACGGCCTTTTTTCTTCGTCTCAGCCCATTCTTGATATTGACGGTTTTCTTCTTTCGCTAACGCCATTGCTTCAGCTACTGTACCGACCTTTTTACGTGCCCAATGCCCAGCAATTTTCTCCACATACGTTTTCGCAAGCTTCATATCTGAGCGTAGCATAACGTAATAAATAAGTACATTCACAACACCTGGCGTTAATTTTTGATTGATCATTACATCTTCAACGATCTGCAAGTCAGCCTTTGTCGCCTCTGCACCACCAGAGATTTCTTTTAATAGTTGTTTTGGTGAGATTTCCTCTAACTGTTTTATTAACATCTCTTCTTGCGTAGAAGGCTCTTTTCCTTCCATCATACGTGCAGCGTGAGGTTGTACTCTTTCACTTAATACAGGTAACGCTTGACCGTTTTCGAACTGATACCAATCACGTGCTCCTTTTCTAAGCCTTTCGATATCAATTGTCTGCATCTCTGTCACCGTACCAAGAACGATATTTTGCATCGATAACACATCTACATCGTACACGTAAGCAAGTGTACTGACACATTCTCGCACTTGATCTGTAATCGCCTTTTTAGGGACAAGAGCGGACAAGCCATCTACAAATAAGGAGAAATCAAAGAAATCATTCCAAACTTTTGGAGCGTCTCCCTTCTCGTTACTTGGCATAGCTGTCGTTTTTGGAATACGAAGATCTTCTTGCGCATGCTCAAGCTGTCCTGGATTAAACGAACCAAACACATCATTGAAAGAACGCGTAACATTTTCATAAGAAGCAAAATCAAATTCTTCTTCTAAGAAATATTGCTTTACTTGATTATATTTTGTCCGACTCAATCGATTGTATAAAAAGATGCTTAGCACAATATCATCAAAAAACTGCTTCGGAGATAAAGGTGGTTGCAATTCGTATATAAACATTCGAATATCTTTTTCTTTCTTAATATATACCTTCAAAAGGCCAATTGCTTCTAACTTTACTCGTTCCTCATATATTTCGGGAAGCTGCATCTGCATGGTCACCATAAGGGAATGATGTGTATTCTCTTTTCCAAACACACGATCTTGCTCTAACTCTCCCCATAGCGTCATGTACAAACTAAAAGCTCTACTACCTATTAACGGCTGATACAACATCGTTAACACTTTTCGGTCGTAATTATGCAGTAACCCTTTCGCACTTACTTTATAACGATCAATTGGCAATAGCTCCATCCATGACTGTTTTTCCATTCTTGCTTTTCCTTTCTCTCATCCAATCTATCCTCTACTTCATTCGTTCTATCTTCATTATATAATTGCTTAGCGAAAAAGAGCTATTAGCTTTCGCTTCTAGCTCTCTTATCTCATTACTTACGGTATGTAAAGAGAATAAAATACAACTTCTACTCTCTTTCTTTTTGCAGTATATCTTTTAATTCTTCAATAAATACATTTAAATCTTTAAATTGGCGATATACAGAAGCAAAACGCACGTAAGCAACATCATCAATATCACGCAGTTCTTCCATAACAATTTCACCAATCATATCACTTTTCACTTCTGATATACCTAAATTACGAAGTTCACGTTCCACACTTTGAGTTACTTCTTCTAATTGTCTTAAAGATACTGGTCTTTTTTCGCACGCTTTAATTAAGCCGCGCAAAATCTTTTCTTTATTAAATTCTTCTCGTGTGCCTTCTTTTTTTACAACGATAAGAGGTGACTCTTCTACTCTTTCAAATGTCGTAAAGCGACTTAAACAACTTTCACACTCTCTCCTTCTTCGAATAGAGCGCCCCTCGTCTACCGGACGCGAATCTAACACTCTTGTACCATTATGCGAACAGGATGGACAACGCAATATATTCACTCCTTTACACTATACTCTTTATTTTTTCTCTACTTACTTCATCTGACAATATATATACAATATTATATAACTCATTCTAACTCTCTTACCACTTTAAGTTTAAGCACATTATTTTATCATCTCGTTTTCAGAAATAAGATGGTAGATGGGGTGCTAACTTATTCGTAAGAGCCCAATTTATCTCACTAACGAGTACGTTATATTTTTCCTTTTTTATAAACTAAAAAAGAGGTGCATTATACACCTCTTTACATTTTAAATCAATTATGTTCTTTTTTAAAGAGCTTTTGTTTCTCTCTGCTTAATTTCGAAGCTACCAGTGCCTCGAGGAAGCTCGATGCTCTCACGCGTTTTCGCGTTTAAACCTTCTGCAATATATTCTGCAGCAACATTTGGATCAATACGATCCCCACAAGTATAAACATCAATACTTGCGTAACCGTGCTCCGGAAAGCTATGAATTGTTAAATGTGATTCCGAGATAATTACTACTCCACTTACACCTTGTGGTGCAAATTTATGGAAAGCAACCTCACGCACTTCAGCACCAGCTCTCAGTGCTGCATCCACAAATAATTGTTCAATATACGGCATGTCATTAAGCTTGTCGAAATCGCAATCCCAAAGTTCAGCGATTACGTGACGACCCATCGTATCCATAGTATCCATTCTACAGTTCCCCCTTGTAAATTTATTCTAACTGTTCGAATTGAAAACTAATTTGCAATTTGGCTTGCTCCACTACCACGGGGGAAAGTTAGTCCAGAGAGGTCCTAACCCTTTAAGTAGTGACTACGTACCTCAGCTCTTAAGTTTACGAGTGTTAGTATACTTTGTTTATTTTCATTTTGCAACAACAGTTTTTTCGATTTTCTGTCATATTTTCCTCTTTACTTTTCCCTAAAAAACATAAACGATTCACAAATACAGTAATCACAACGTTTCGTGGTATGTCCACTTTCAAAAATATACTTATATAATTTTTTTCCTTTTCAGAAAAAAATAAAAAAAAGAGGGCAAATATTCACTTGCCCTCTCCCTTATTTACTTAAATATGTTGCATATTTTTTTGTTTTGCTAATTCGTCAACAACTAACGTTACAAGATCTACAACACGACGAGAGTAGCCCCACTCGTTATCATACCAAGCAAGTACTTTCACTTTACGATCACCCATTACCATTGTAGATAAACCATCAATAATAGCTGAGTGTGTATTTGTATTAAAGTCAATAGATACTAAAGGCTCTTCACTGAATTCTACAATGCCTTTTAACGCACCGTTTGCAACAGTTTTGAATGCTTCATTAATAGCTTCAACTGTCACATCACGTTTTACATCTACTACTAAGTCAACAAGAGACACGTTTGGTGTTGGTACACGAAGTGCCATACCATGAAGTTTTCCGTTTAAGTGCGGAAGAACTTTTGCAAGCGCTTTCGCAGCACCTGTCGTTGTCGGAATGATTGATTGTCCGCAAGCACGTGCTCTTCTTAAATCTTTATGTGGGTTATCAATATTTTTTTGGTCATTTGTATAAGCGTGAACAGTTGTCATTAAACCGTTTTCAATTCCAAACTGCTCATCTAACACCTTAACAACAGGCGCTAAACAGTTTGTTGTGCAAGATGCATTTGAAATAACAGTATGTTTTGTAATATCTAATTGGTCTTCGTTCACACCAACTACAATTGTTACATCTTCATTTTTACCAGGCGCTGTTAAAATAACTTTTTTCGCTCCAGCTTCAACATGTAGAATTGCTTTTTCTTTTGAATTAAATTTACCAGTTGCTTCAATTACAACTTCAACACCTAGATCTGTCCAAGGCAATTCCTTTGGATCGCGGTTGTTTAAAAGGCGAATCATTTTCCCATCAACTAATAAGTGATCTTCAAATGCTTCTACTGTTCCGTCAAACTTGCCGTGAACTGTATCATATTTAATTAAATGTGCTAACGTTTCAGATGGATAGCTTGCATTGATTGCTACAATTTCGAATGCGCTTTCTTTTATTGCCTGACGAAATACCATTCTCCCAATACGTCCAAATCCATTAATTGCCACACGAGTCATAATATGTTATCCCCCTTGAATGCGTTATACTATTTATCTCCAATCCCAATAATAGTATAACACAAAAAGGGGATATGTCACTAAGCATTTTCATTAATTTCACAATTTTTTAGTCAATAATGTTCCAATTCTTTAAAATCACCTGTAATTGTGTTTTCGTTCCCATAATTGTGCCATCATTATTTATCACTTCATCTGCATTCTTCACTTTTTCTTCTAACGGCATTTGAGATTGAATACGAGCTGTTGCTTCTTCTTCTGAAAAATTATTTCGTTTCATTAAACGTTCTAATTGTGTTTTCGGTGTAACTGCTACAACTAAAACACGATCAACGAGACTTGTTAATTTACTCTCAAACAAAAGAGGGATATCTAACACAACCGCTTGCGCCCCTTCTTTTATGTACATTTCCTTTTGCGTATTCATTTCCTCACGCACTGCAGGATGAACAATTTTATTTAACTGCAATCGTTTTTCTTCATTATAGAAAACGACACTTCCTAATTTCGGTCGATCCAGTTCTCCATCTTTTTGTAATACTTCCGTTCCAAACACTTCTACAATTTTGTTATATGCTGGTTTTCCTCGTTCTACAACTTCTCGCGCAATAATATCTGCATCAATAACTGGTATACTCAGTTCACGAAACATTTGAGACACTGTACTTTTTCCGCTTGCAATGCCTCCCGTTAATCCAATTACTACTGTCATCATATAATCCTCCTCATAATAAAAGGCGCAAAACTAATGTTCCACGCCCATACTTACATTTTCCAAATTCCAATAATAATGAGTAATACCCCAGGCAGGAATGTAAATTTTTGTAACCATTTCATATTTGATAAAACCGTTCCAAGTTTCATTCCAATAAATAAAAACAAAGAACTCATAACCGCAACTAATATCGCCATCATAGCGGGCGCATACCCTAATAAAGATGCACCAATTCCAGCACCGAACGAATCTATAGAAAGAGCGATACCAAGAAGTAACGCTTCTCCTGCAGAAATGGTGCCTGATTTATCAAAATCTGCAACAGTCGGTTTCCGTAAAATTTGAATCACTAGCCCGAGCGAAGCAATTTCTAATTTCCAAACCTTCTCCTCTTGCTTTGGTTCTTCTTTTTTCTCACTTCGAAAAAATTGGTATAATACCCAAATTCCTATTCCAATAAGAACAAGCCCACCGATACGCGTTGCGATAACAGGTGAAAATATTTTCGCGATCATATGTCCAATTCCCATTGAAACAAGCATAACAGCCGCTGAACACATTCCGATAATTATAATTGATCTTAGTGGAATTCTTACGCTTCTTAAACCATACGTTAGCCCTACACTACAGCTATCTAAGCTTAATGTAAAAGCTAATAAAATAAGAGATAAATAAAGGTACATCGGTAAGCTCCTCCCTTATACATAGCCCTGCTGTATGTATATGACAAATGCCTATCCGATGTTATCTCTTTTCTATATTCTCGGCTGACAAATCGGGCAGTAATGCGTTCCTCTTCCGCCAACAACTGTTTTTTCTAATATCGTACCGCAAGTCACACATGGTTCTCCTTTTTTTCCGTATACATTTAGAAGTTCTTGGAATGAGCCAATTTGCCCTTGCGAATTCATATACGTTCGAATTGTACTTCCGCCTCGCTTCACTGCTTCACCTAACGTTGTAACAGTCGCCTCGTAAATTCGCTCAATTTCTTCTGCTGTTAAAGACGAAGCTTCTCGTTCCGGATGAATTTGAGAACGGAATAAAACTTCATCTACATATATATTTCCAAGCCCTACTAAAAGACGCTGGTCTAATAATACGACTTTTATTTTACGATTGGTCTTTTGCAATCTTTCTTGTAAATACTGCGGTGTCAATTCAGCATCAAACGGCTCCGGACCTAAGTCAGCAAGAGGCATTTGATTCAATTCTTCACCTTTCTTAAAGAGATGCATCGTACCAAACTTTCTCACATCTTTATAATGTAGTTCAGTTCCATCTGTAAATAAGAAACGGACGTGTGTATGCTTATCAATTGGCTCGTCCTCTTGATGCAGTAAAAATTTACCTTCCATACGCAAATGTGAAACAATAACATAATTCGTTACATATAAAAGCAAAAACTTTCCTCTTCGCTTTATATTTTCAATCTTCTCGCCTCTTAGCATTTCTTTAAAGATTTCTGCATCATCCGGACGTTTTACTATTTTGGGATAGGTAACAATGACATCTTCAATTGTTTTTCCTGTCACAAGATTTTCAAGTGTCCGTCTGACGTTTTCAACCTCTGGTAATTCAGGCATTTCATCACTTCCTTATTTTGCATCGTACCAAGTTGGACCGTAAGAATAATCAACTTTCAGCGGAACCGCGAGTTCAATCGCATGCTCCATTACTTCAGGTACAAGCTTCTCTAATTTTTCAATTTCTTCTTTTGGTGCTTCAAATATCAATTCATCGTGTACTTGCAGAAGTAGACGCGCTTGTAATCCTTCTTCTTCTAGACGGTCTGCCATAATAATCATCGCTTTTTTAATAATATCTGCTGCAGTCCCTTGAATTGGTGTATTCATAGCGGTACGCTCAGCAAAGCTACGTAAATTGAAATTACGACTCGTAATTTCCGGAATATAACGGCGGCGATTTAATAATGTAGCCACATATCCTTTTTGTTTCGCATCTTTTACGATGTCACTCATGTATTCTTGTACACCAGGGAAACTTTCTAAATACTTTTCAATAAATTCCGCTGCTGCTTTTCTTGTAATTCCTAAGTTTTGTGAAAGACCATAATCACTAATACCATACACAATTCCGAAATTAACAGCTTTCGCTTGTCGTCTCATATTCGAAGTTACTTCATCTTTTTCAACGCCAAATACATCCATCGCTGTTTTCGTATGAATATCCATGTCATGTTGGAACGCTTCAACTAGCCCTTTATCATTTGCAATATGAGCTAATACGCGAAGTTCAATTTGTGAATAATCTGCCGCGTACATAATCCATCCTTCTTCTGATGGAACAAATGCCTGACGAATCTTTCTTCCTTCTTCTAATCGAATCGGGATATTTTGCAAGTTCGGATCTGTTGAACTTAATCGACCTGTTTGCGTTAATACTTGATTGAAACGAGTATGAATTTTAGATGAATCTTCATGTACAACTTTTAATAAACCTTCAATATAAGTTGAATTCAGTTTCCCTAATTGACGATAATGTAAAATGTTTGGAATAATTTCATGGCGATCCATAAGCTTTTCTAGTACATCAGCTGACGTAGAATAACCTGTTTTCGTCTTTTTAATAACTGGTAAATTTAAGTTCTCAAACAGAATAACACCAAGCTGCTTCGGTGAATTAATATTAAATTCTGTTCCCGCAAGCTTATAAATTTCCTGTTCCATTTCCTTTAATCTACCTGCAAGTTCTTCTCCCATATTACGAAGACGCTCCGTATCAACTTTTACACCTTTTACTTCCATATCAGCTAATACACGCGCAAGTGGTAATTCTAACTCTGTAAACAGTTCATATTGCTCATTCTTTTGTAACTCTTCAACGAATGTTTGCTTTACATCATATAATACGTGCACTTTACGAGCTACATGCTCCGCTACTACTTCTAGCTCTGGAACAGCACGCTTCGCACCTTTTCCGTAAATTTCTTCATCAGATTTCACAGCATGTGTTTCTTTCATTTTTGCTACAGTACGGAAATCTTTATCCGTATCAGCCGGGTCAAGTAAATAAGCAGCGATTAATAGATCAAAGTCAATCCCTTGCATATCTATCCCGTTCCATTTAAGTGCAACGATTGCGCGCTTCGCATCAAATGTATACTTTCTCATTTCTCCATCTGCAAGCCACTCTTTAAAAGCGTCTGACTTAAGGGCAATGTCTGTTTGAATAAAGTAACAGCCATTTTCGTTTTGAATACCAAAACCTTGAATGTCCGCTTTATGATAGTTATCTTCTTGTACTTCAACAATAAGCGCACTATCTTGCACTAGCATTTCTTCTGTAACTTCTTCCACAATATCAAATGTAATATCATCTAATTCAGCTGGAGTCGTTTCTTCTGGCGTAACACCTAATTTATTTAAAAGGGATGTAAATCCTAAATTCTCGAACATTGGAATCACATCACTTGCTTCATACCCTTTATACTCCATATCATCCACATGCACTGTAATCGGCGCATCTGTAATAATAGTTGCAAGATCTTTACTCATAAGAGCTTGGTCTTTATTTGCTTCTAGCTTTTCTTTTAATTTCTTCCCGCTTACTTGATCTATATTTTCATACACTGCCTCGACCGTTTCAAACTGTGTTAACAATTTAATCGCAGTTTTTTCACCAACTCCTGGTACACCTGGAATATTATCTGACTGGTCTCCCATTAAACCTTTCATATCGATAATTTGCTTTGGTGATAAGCTGTATTTCTCAAATAAAGCTTCTTTCGTATATTCATCCACTTCTGTAATCCCTTTACGAGGAATACATACGAGTGTATTATCTGAAACAAGTTGCAGTAAGTCTTTATCTCCTGAAATAACTTTTACATGAAACCCTTGTTCACTCGCTTCTTTCGCTAACGTCCCCATAATGTCATCCGCTTCATAATTTTCTAATTCATAACGCGGTACGTTGAATGCATCAAGCATCTCACGAATAAACGGGAATTGCTCTGATAATTCAGGTGGAGTCTTTTGACGTCCTCCTTTATACTCACTATACGTTTTATGACGGAATGTCGTTTTCCCCGCATCAAACGCTACTAACATATGCGTTGGTTTTTCTTCCTCTAATATTCTCATTAACATCATTGTAAAACCGTAAATTGCGTTCGTATGTATACCTTTGTCGTTATTTAAAAGCGGTAGTGCAAAGAAAGCACGATACGCGATATTGTTACCATCTACTAATACGACCTTTTTTTCCAAACCAGAAACCTCCCCATACAAATTTGAAATGATTTTTTTCACAGAAAAAAACCGTTCCTTTCTTCTCTCTATATTAACATGACTAATAGAGAGAAGAAAAATAACGGCTATTTTCTATCATATATACAAACGTTTACTAACATAAAAGGGAAGTGACGAGAACAGCATAACTATTCTCGTCCAAAATTACTCCTTGGATGAAGGGGTTTTCATGTATTATATTAACAGACCTTTATTAATATTTAATTAAGCCATTGTTAATATATTGTAAACATCCTTCATCCTATTTTTCAGTTGCTGATTTTGGTAAAACAACTGTAAATGTTGTCCCTTCGCCAACTTCACTATCCACTGTAATCGTACCGTGATGTGCCTCAACTAAATGCTTTACAATCGATAATCCAAGGCCTGTACCACCAGTATTTCTACTTCTCGCTTTATCCACTCGGTAAAAGCGTTCAAAAATACGCGGAATTTCATCTTTACTAATACCAATTCCCGTATCCGATACTTTTATATAAGCATTATATTTATCTTCTGCTAATTCTACAGAAACAACGCCTCCAGCCGGCGTATATACGATTGCGTTATTCATTAAATTAATAAAGATTTGCTTCAAACGACTTGGATCTCCAATGACCGAGACTCCTTTTAGCGCATTTACTTGTAAAGAGATTTCTTTTTCTCCTGCTTTGTTATCAAGCACCATACGAATGTCTTCAAGAAGTCCCTTCATATCAACGGTCCCCATACTCAATTTAAATCCTTGTTGCTCAATCTTTGATAAATCTAATAAATCTTCAATTAACCCTTGCATGCGTTCACTTTCTTTTAAAATAATGTGCAAGAAATGTTCGCAGAATTTTTTATTATCCATAGCACCGTCCAAGAGCGTTTCTGAAAAACCTTTAATAGAAGTAATCGGTGTCTTTAGTTCATGAGACACATTCGCTAAAAAGTCTTTTCTCATTTGTTCTAATTTCTTTAGCTCAGTAATGTCATGGAATACAAGGACAATCCCTTTCCATTCATGGTTCGTCCCGATAATCGGTGCTCCATATACTTCAAAATGCTTTCGCTCAATTCCAAGCGGCAATAACATTTGTTTACGCACTTTCACTTCTGTCATAAAGATTTCTTCCACGAGCTCTATAATTTCTGTATGATGAAACGACTCATAATATAAACGATCTAAATATTCTTCATCTGTTACGTGGAAAGTCTCCTTATAAGAACGGTTTACAAGGTTTATATAACCGCGGCTATCAATTAAAATCATTCCACTTCCCATATTTTCAATTAACGTATGCAGACGATCTTGTTGCATTTCTTGCTCAAGTGTCATCTCTTGTAAATTACGGGCTAAAATATTAATCGCTTTACTCAGCATTCCCGTTTCATCCGAATGACTTTCATAAGCGCGTGCTTTATAATTTCCCTTCGCTAATTCGATAGCAACTTTCGTAACGGATTCAATCGGCCTAATATATTGCCCTGTAATTTTCATACCTAAAAATACGACTACGAGACAAGCGATAACAAATCCTATAATTAATAATCCCCACGTTTTTTGATGAACAGATTTCAAAGGCTCAATTGTACTTTTCACCAAGATGTACCCTTGTTTCCCTGCTACATCTTGAACGAATACCGCATGGTAAAATTCATTATTCTGATCTGTTTCTTTCGTAATGACTTTGTTTCTTTGTTTTGTTGTTTCAGAAGAAAGTTCTTTAATTATCCCTTGACTAAAAGCAGACTGTTCTCCTCCGCTATATTGAACTTTCTTTTTTTCATCTAAAAATGCAATAGAAGCCTGGATTTTTTCTTCTAACTTTTCAAATACATATGGATTTTTTAAAACATCATCAAAACCCTGTTCTTCTGCTAATACCGCAACGTACTCTGTTTCTTTTACCATTCTCTCTTTCGCATGATCTATATAGTAGTTTTCAAATACGGTTTCCAGTAATAAACCTAGTCCAACTAAAATAAATACAATAAGAGAAACAAATGTAAAAAGAAGCCTGGAACGAAATTTATTCATCCCCTTTTGGCTCCTCTAATTTATATCCTAAACCACGTATCGTTTTAATGTACGTCGGTTTTTTCGTATTTTGTTCAATTTTATCGCGCAAATGGCTAATATGAACGTCAACAATTCGTGTATCACCAGCAAAATCATAGTTCCATACAGCACTTAATAATTGATCACGTGTCAACACGCGACTTTTATTTTTCGCAAGATAAACAAGTAGTTCAAATTCTTTTGGTGTTAATTCAAGCTTTCTTCCTTGGAAATAAGCCTCATAAAATTCCGGCAAAATTTTAAGTTCAGCAAGTGTGATGCTCTCTTCATCTGACGCTTCTTTCACTTGTTCTTCTTGTTGTAATTTCGTGCGGCGCAAAATTGCCTTCACACGCGCAACAACTTCCCTTGGGCTAAATGGCTTCGTCATATAATCATCTGCCCCAAGTTCAAGACCTAGCACCTTATCAAATTCATCATCTTTTGCTGTTAACATTAAAATCGGCGTCATAACGCGCTGCAATCGTAATTCTTTACACACTTCCATACCATCCATTTTCGGAAGCATTAAATCTAATATAATTAAATCTGGGCGTTCTGTTGTCGCTTTTTGAAGCGCCATTTCTCCATCCATCGCTGTTATCACTTCAAACCCAGCTTGTTGTAGATTAAATTCAATTAAAGTTAAGATAAACTCCTCATCATCAACTACTAAAATACGATTGTTCATTCTTTTCCTCCAAGTTATAGACTTGAAACCTTCTTCATCCTAGTATTTTCCCCGTTATTCTCATCATACTAGAAAACAAGGTACCTCTCAATATAATTGTCTATACATGGAGCTCGTTTCTACTAATGCTTCGAAAATAAAAGCAATTAAAACTTCATTCTCTCTCCCTCTCCGCTATCCAAATTCGATAGATAAACCTACCTTTTTCAAAGTATTTTTCCGTATGAACCATAAATCCCCCCTCCTGCGCTAGGAAAAACGAAAGAGCATACGCTATTTTATAGTCCAGTGTTTCATATCCATCAAATAGTCTTCCATACATTTCATTCGCGCCCCCCCCTCTGCCCACACTTCAGCTTCTCTTATCGTTTCAAAAATAATGTCTTCTCTCTTCCACTTCACCTTAAAAACAACCCTTTCATTGACTTCAATTACCAATAAATATATTATTAATTTAAATATATAAATAAATACGATTCAGGAGGCTATTATGCGAGTATTACTACCTATTTTAACTTTAGTAGTAACATGTTTCCTTACTTTTAACGTACCAAGCTGGGATACGATTAAAACAGGTTGCTCAGAATTTGCCGAAGGGTTTAAAGAAGGATTTTTCAACTAAAAATAGCGCTAGCCCCTTATAGTAAGGTATGCTAGCGCTATTCATATTTTCATGCTTTAAAAATTATCTAATGCTTTTTCCATAATAGAAACTGATTTAAAAGGCGGCGTTACTGTTAAAGAACCCTTTACAACCGTTTCTCCTTTTTCATCATGAGCAGATACAAGCATATCAATTGTATGTTCCTCCTCAGAAACAGCCACAACTTCAAAATGGATTTGTAACGTTTCATAATGATGAACATGCTTCACGAACGTAAGGTCCTTCCTAGTAATATGACTGCCTGGACCTGGTAAATATTTCGTAACTGCCGTTGTAATCATTCCCGTTAGCATAATGCTTGGTACAATCGGCTTTTCATACGGAGTTTGGGATGCGTAATCATGCTGAATATATAATGGATTGGCATCATTCGTTAACCCTAAGTACAATAACAAATCTTTATCCTCAATTTTTTCAGTGATAGATAATTTCTCTCCTACTGTAATTTCATCCATTCTACGACCAATTTGAACTTTTTTCTTTAACATGTTACAACCCCCTCCGATTTTTTCACCTTATTATCCTACTAATAGCGATACCTGATCCGAAATTTACTATGATGAGGGCAATGTATAGTATAAATCTATAGTTTCATTATAGGATACACCAAATGATAGCGTTTTCATATTATTTCAAAAAAACATTTGAATAAATAGTAGAAAAAGATTCGGGGCCCCGAATCTTTTTCTACTTATATTTAATTATTAAACAAGAACCTTCATTACATTACGTACAGATTCTACAGAGCGATCTAACGCTTCTCTTTCATCTGTAAGAAGTTCTAACTCAATAATTTTTTCAATTCCGTTACCACCTAGAATTACTGGTACGCCTAAGTAAAGGTCGCTATAACCATATTCACCTTCAAGGTACGCAATAGCTGGTAATACACGGCGTTGATCTTTTAAAATTGCTTCTGTCATTTCAACTAAAGAAGCAGCTGGTGCGTAATATGCACTACCGTTTCCTAATAAGCCTACAATCTCGCCGCCACCTTTACGGGTACGTTCTACGATTGCTTCTAAACGCTCTTTCGGAATTAACGTTTCTAACGGAATGCCACCTGCATAAGAATAACGTACAAGAGGTACCATATCGTCACCGTGTCCACCAAGAACAAATCCTGTAATGTCTTTCACAGAAAGATTTAATTCTTGTGCAATAAATGTACGGAAACGAGCTGTATCTAATACGCCCGATTGACCGATAACACGCTCTTTCGGGAATCCTGCTTCTTTAAATACAGAATATGTCATTGCATCAACTGGATTTGTTAATACAACAATAATCGCATTTGGTGAATGTTTTGCAATGTCGCGCGTAATACTTTTCATAATTTTAGAGTTTGTTGCTACTAAGTCATCACGGCTCATACCAGGCTTACGTGCAATACCTGCTGTAATAACGACAACGTCAGAATCAGCAGTATCTGTGTAATCAGATGTTCCAATAATGTTAGCATCAAAACCTTGTACTGGGCTCGCTTCTAACATATCTAACGCTTTCCCTTTTGTTGGATTTTCCAGTTGTGGAATGTCCACTAATACAACATCTGCAAGTTCTTTTTGTGCTAATAAGAATGCTGTTGTTGCTCCTGTAAATCCTGCACCGATGACTGAAACTTTCTTGCGTTTGATTGTCATAATTTACCCCCCGCTTTAATTATGCGTTTTTGATTATCGCTACATCCATGTTTTTAATAAGTTCATTAGCGAACTCAGAACATTTCACTTCTGTTGCACCTTCCATTAAGCGTGCGAAATCATAAGTTACTACTTTTGAAGCAATTGTTTTCTCAACTGAATCAGTTACTAATTTCGCAGCTTCGTTCCATCCTAAGTGCTCTAATAATAATACACCAGAAAGAAGAACCGAAGATGGGTTTACTTTGTCTAAACCTGCATATTTTGGAGCTGTACCATGTGTAGCTTCAAAGATAGCATGTCCAGTCACATAGTTAATGTTTGCACCAGGTGCAATACCAATTCCACCTACTTGTGCAGCAAGTGCATCAGAGATGTAGTCTCCGTTTAAGTTCATTGTTGCAACAACATCGAACTCACGTGGACGAGTTAAAATTTGTTGTAAGAAGATGTCTGCAATAGAATCTTTTACGATGATTTTCCCAGCCACTTCAGCGTCTGCCATCGCTTTATTCGCTGCATCTTTACCATCTTTCTCAACGATACGGTCATATTCAGCCCAAGTAAATACTTTATCGCCGAATTCTTGTTCCGCTACTTCGTAACCCCAGTTTTTGAAAGCACCTTCTGTAAATTTCATAATGTTTCCTTTATGAACTAATGTAACAGAAGAACGTTTTTCGTTAATTGCATATTGAATTGCAGCACGAACAAGACGCTTTGTCCCTTCTTCTGAGATTGGTTTAATACCAATACCAGATGTTTCTGGGAAGCGGATTTTATTAACACCCATTGCTTCTTTTAAGAAAGCAAGGACTTTTTCTGCTTCTGGAGATCCTTGCGCATATTCAATTCCAGCATAAATGTCTTCTGTATTCTCACGGAAAATAACCATATCAGTATCTTCCGGACGTTTTACAGGTGAAGGAACACCATCAAAATAACGAACTGGACGTAGACATACATATAAATCTAATTCTTGACGAAGTGCTACGTTTAGAGAACGAATACCACCGCCAACTGGAGTTGTAAGTGGACCTTTAATCGCGATTAAATATTCACGGATTAAATTTAAAGTTTCTTCTGGTAACCACTCGCCTGTTTGGTTGAATGCTTTTTCCCCTGCAAGCACTTCTTTCCAAACGATTTTCTTCTCACCATCATAAGCTTTTTCAACTGCTGCTTCTAGTACACGAGATGCAGCTGCCCAAATATCAGGACCAATTCCATCTCCTTCGATAAATGGAATAATCGGATTGTTTGGTACATTCATAACACCATTAGTTACAGTAATTTTTTCACCTGTCGTCAATGTGATAACCCCCATGTTTGAAATTTCATATGTATGAAACTGAGGGAATAACCCCTCAGTTCAAACCGTTATTTAAATTAAAATATTCTAATCATTACGTCTTTCCGAAAAAATCAGACTTTTGAAAGCGTATTTTCACTATCAAAATAGTGTTTTTCGCTTATCGTTGTGCAATTGGAACGTACACTTGATGTGTTGGTCCATTATAATCAGCACGCGGACGGATTAAACGGTTGTTTTCATATTGTTCTAGAATATGAGCTAACCAGCCTGACATACGGCTAATTGCAAAAATAGGTGTAAATAAGTCATGGTCAATTCCTAAACAATGGTATACAGAAGCTGAATAGAAATCAACATTTGGTGGAAGACCTTTTTCTTTTGTTACAATGTCTTCAATTTTGATAGACATATTATACCATTTGTCTTCTCCTAAAAGCACGCATAATCTCTTAGACATTTCGCGTAAATGTTTTGCACGCGGATCACCCTGCTCATATACACGGTGGCCAAAGCCCATGATTTTCACTTTATTTTGAAGAGCATTATGAATATATGATTCTACATTTTCTTCTTCGCCAATTTCAGTTAGCATCTTCATTACATTTTCGTTTGCCCCGCCGTGAAGAGGACCTTTTAACGCACCGATTGCTGCTGTAATACCAGAATATACATCTGAAAGTGTAGCTACACAAACGCGTGCAGTAAATGTAGAAGCGTTTAACTCATGATCTGCGTGAAGTACAAGCGCCTTATCAAAAGCTTCAATTTCAACTTCATTTGGCTCGCGATCATTTAACATGTACAAGAAGTTTGCAGCTAATGATAAATCGTTTCTAGGCTCAACAACATCTAAACCTTTACGAATTCTTGCATAAGCAGCAACTAAAGTTCCTACTTGAGCCTGCAATTTAACCGCTTTCAAATAATTGGAGTTTTCATCCATAATTTCAGCGCTCTCATCGTATAATGATAGCATGGAAATTGCAGTTCGTAAAACAGACATCGGATGTGCGATTTTTAAATCTACTTGTTTCAAATATGTTAAAATCTCACCTGGAACTTTATAGTATTCCGATACAATCTCTTTAAATTTCGCTAGTTCTTGTTCATTAGGAAGCTTGCGATGCCATAATAAGTACACTACTTCTTCAAATGTAGCATTCTCAGCTAAATCATCAATATTATACCCAACATAAGTTAATGTATCATCAATAATAGAGCTCACAGATGATGTTGTTGCTACTACCCCTTCTAAACCTCGAATAACAGTCATGACATTCTCTCCTTTTCCTGAAAATTCTCCCAACCTTGCTCCTTATATCTATTTGCTTCCCTTTTGAATTATGAACGCCCGTTCACTCTTTAGGCAAGCAAAATGCACGATCATGCAAATTTGTTGCGATGTTCCCCTCTTATTGTCCATTGTTTACATGGAAAGCATGAGCGTGAATGTCTCCCCGAATCCTCACGCTCAAAACAACAAGTTAGTGAGGAAAATTAATCCCGAAGAGTTTTATGATAAAAACAACATAAAACAA